>CAYSIR010000245.1:0-6303 GCA_964431105.1 uncultured Leptolyngbya sp.
CCATTCTCAAGGGTGTAATGTATAGCAATCCTATTTGGATTGTGAGAAGGATTCCTGCGGAATCCTTCTCACAACGACCATTCTCACTTCACAACTCATTTAGGATTGCTATAGATGAGCTTGGTAAGGAAGGTTTTGCAACCATCCCTCTCTCCATTCACGTCAGGTTAATGGTCATTGGCTTCACTTAGCTAACACTAAAAGTGAATAACCACCCAATAGCCTTACTGCAAAATCTTGGCTGATGGAAAATGCCAGTTTCCTGGGCAGCTTTAATAAGCGAGCTTTCCATCCGCGATTCGGTAACTCTAGGGAACCGCCTGTATAAGAATAATCGATAATTTCATATCCAGTATCTTTCAAGGTTTCCAATGCAGTCTCTTTCGTAAAGTAGTGGATATGTCCAACTAATTTTCGTCCTCTAATGATTGGCGATGAACGAAGAACCGCTTGAACTGATAAATCTAGCGGAATATGAAATATCTTATATTCTGCCTTTGCTTTTAGTCGTCTCAGGAAACTGAAGTAGTCTTCAACGTGTTCAAAAACATCGATCGCTAGGACAATATCGAAATATGCATCTGAGTCCTCCAGTAAGTCTGAAAGCTGAAAGGATAGATTTTCTTTCGCTTTTCTGCAGCATATCTCAAAGGCTTGGGGTGATATTTCATATCCGAAAAATTCTTTATTATCAGCATAGGTCTCCAGTAGTTGATTCAGTATTTCTCCTGCTCCGCATCCAATTTCGCAAATTCTTCTCGGAGCCAAACCATTTTTCTCAATAATGCGGGTTATCTGCTGTGCCTTCCATGGCGAATCCTCTTCATGCCAGGAAGGGTTATGATCGAGATAGGTTCCGTCTTCGTAAATCTGTGTCATCTGTTGCTCCCTAGCTTTCTTCCGCATCACGTTTGGCAGGCTTTGCTTCGGCATTATGTCTGGCAGTCTGCTCTAAGCCAAAGGCTAGGATGTAAGCCATCCTGGCGGAGGCTTAGTCCCAAGTGATGAAACTATTGAGTTACTCTACGCAGGGGTTGCGGCTTCGTCCGAAGAAACAACTGTCTATCTGTTGCGATCGAACTTGCATAGTGGTTCCATGTAAGGATTTTGGCAGGTGTAGGCGACGCCTACACCTGCCAAAATCCTTACCAATGGAGACTACCCATAATAAAAAACCCGGCTGGTGTTGCCGGGGTTTTACCTTACTAGAGATGAGGATTGCTGAATAGCAGGATGAATAGGAGGGAAGTTTCAGTTCAACTCTAAGATTCATCCCCAGAATCAGCAATGCCCAAAGATGGGATAACTATGGCTTATTCGACACCCTCAATTCGGTCTTCTACTTCTTGGTAGAGTTCCCGCAGGCGATCGAGGTTGCCTTCGCTGGTTTCCCAGTAGCCGCGACCGTTGGCTTCTAGCAGGGTTGTTACCATTTTGCGGAAGGAGTGCGGGTTCAAGTCCATCAAGCGCTGTTGCATTTCAGCGTCTTCGATGAAGGTGGTATTAACATCCTCGTAAACCCAGTTATCTACTGCGCCAGAAGTTGCCGACCAGCCTACAGTATTCACCAAGCGCTTCGACAGTTCCCGCACACCCTCATAACCGTGGGATAGCATTCCTTCGTACCACTTAGGATTCAGGATTTTAGTGCGGGCATCTAGGCGGATGGTTTCCGACAGGCTCCGTACCTGAGCGTTGGCAGTGGTGGTGTCAGCAATATAAGCGGCCGGAGATTTACCGTCTTTCCGCAGCTTCGAGACCAACTTGGTGGGGTCGGAATCGAAGTAGTGGGACACATCCGTCAACGAGATTTCTGAGGAATCTAGGTTTTGGAAGGTAACATCCACAGTCTTCAAGGATGCCTCGAAGATGTCGCGGGATTCGTCCATCATGCCGGGGTTGTCGGAGTTAAAGGCAAATCCTTTGCGACGTAGGTACATATCTTGCAATTCTGATTCGTCTTCCCAGGTGCTATTTTCTACAGCTAGGTTGACGTTGGCAGCATAGGAACCGGATGCGTTTGAGAACACGCGGGTGGCTGCTTGACGCAGATTGATACCCATGTCTTCGGCTTGCTTGAGGGCGTGCTTGCGGACAAAGTTCATTTCAATCGGTTCATCGGCTTCGGCAGCCATTTTGATGGCGCGATCGAGCAGGTTCATTTGGTTGATAAACAAATCGCGGAAGACGCCGGAGCAGTTAACTACTACGTCAATGCGAGGACGACCCAGTTCTTCTAGTGAGATTAACTCTAGTTTATTGACCCGTCCTAATGAATCGGGCACTGGACGCACCCCTACGAGAATCATGACCTGTGCTAGGGATTCACCGTAGGTTTTGATGTTGTCGGTTCCCCACAGCACGAAGGAAATGGTTTCGGGATAAGCGCCGCCATTTTCGGCCCGTTGGCGAGCGATTAAGCGGTCTACCACAATTGTGGCTGATTGGACTGCTGCCGTGGTTGGGATGGACTGGGGATCAAGGGCGTGGATGTTTTTGCCGGTGGGCAGTACGTCGGGGTTGCGAATTGGATCGCCGCCGGGCCCCGGTAGGACATATTCGCCTTCTAGGGCTTTTAGCAGCGCACCGAGTTCGTTATCTGCACAAACCTGTTGCAGACAGAATTCGAGGTATTCCATCAGCTTTTTCAGGGCTTCGGCATCGACGCTGGGGTATCCAGCCTCGGTCAAGGCGGTCAACCATGGTGCTTTTTTGCCCATGTTGAAGAAGTTGAGCTTGGAGACGAGGGAGACGCGCCCTTCGGCATCGGTTTGGGCTTGAACGAGGGCTGATACTGCTTTGCGAGTGGCTTGGGTGATGTCGTAGAGCAGTTGCACGTCATCTAGGATGCCGCGATCGCTGTTTTTGTAGATGTCATCCAAATTGCGACCAACGCTGTTAGCGATAATGCGCGGTAGGCCTAGCACATCGTCTTCAGGGCGATCGATGCTGGCAATATTAACTAGGGTTGCTACCGCTTCCTCTGCGGTAGGGGCATCCCCAATTACGTGCAAGCCGCAGGGCAGCAGGCGCGACTCAATTTCCATGAGTTTGATGTACACCTTACCGACCAGAGTATCGCGGTCTTCTCTAGATAACTGATCAGCATCAACGTCCGGCAGGGTGATGTCTTTATCTAAGTTCACCAACCGGCAGTTATCCACGATCGCATTCACAATCTGAATGGCGCGACCGGACTCTTTTTGAGTTTGATAGGACGCAATCAGTTCGCTCAATTCTCGCAGACCTTTATACAACCCTGCATTTTCAGCCGGCGGAGTGAGGTAGCTGATCGTTTCAGCATAGCTACGGCGCTTAGCGATCGTCGCTTCAGACGGATTGTTCGCTGCATAGTAGTAGAGGTTAGGGATTGTACCAATGAGGCTATCGGGATAGCACTCGCCGGACATTCCCATTTGCTTACCAGGCATGAACTCTAGAGAACCGTGGGTGCCGAAGTGCAGCACTGCATCAGCTTTCCAAATCCGCTCTAGGAAGGTGTAGTAAGCGGCAAACCCGTGGTGAGGGCTAGCGGAACGAGAGAACAGCAGCCGCATGGGGTCGCCTTCGTAGCCAAAGGTCGGCTGTACGCCGATAAAGACATTCCCAAAGGCTTTTCCGTACACCAGCAGGTTTTGACCATCGGAGTTGAGATGTCCGGGCGCAGTACCCCAGTTCTCTTCTAAGCGCTTGTGGTAGGGAGTAAGCGATTCATATTCGGGTACGCTCATCCGATAAGCGACGTTGAGTTCTGGGCTGGCGTACTGGGCTTGGGCATCATGAATCACTGCTTCCATCAACTCTTTGGGGGTTGCGGGCAGGTCTTCAACCTCATAGCCATTGCCTCTCAGGGCTTCCAGCACTTTGTAAATAGAGCCGAACACGTCAAGGTAAGCCGCTGTTCCAACATTGCCCTTATCTGGCGGAAAGCTAAAGATGGTGATGGCTACCTTTTTGTCCACTTTGGGTTTGCGGCGCAGGGTGGCCCATTTCATCGCCCGTTGGGCCACGGCTTCAATGCGATCTTGCAGGGCGATCGCTCGACCTGTTGCGCCATCTCGACCAGAAAGAATAATCGGTTCGATCGCACCATCTAGTTCGGGAATGGCAATTTGTAGTGCCACCTGAATTGGGTGCAGCCCTAGATCACTGTCCTGCCACTCTTCCGTGGTTTGGAAAACCAACGGCAGCGCCACCATGTAGGGGCGGTTTAGGCGCTTCAGGGCATTGATCGCCTTGGGATGATCCTGACGAGCTGGGCCGCCAACCAAGGCAAATCCAGTTAACGAAACCACTGTATCCACTAACGCCTTGCCAGGAACGTTGGGGTAATAGAAGTAAGCATCGACGGGTTTAGAGAAATCCAGACCGCCTGCAAAGACGGGGATCACCCGTGCGCCCATGCATTCCAGCTCTTGCACCATGGCGACATAGTGGGCATCATCCCCGGTCACCAAGTGAGTACGTTGCAGCACAATTCCCACCGTGGGCGCTAGAGGATCTTGAAGATCACTGCCAATGTCCGTGCGGCTGTTGTACCAGTTGATATAGTCCTGAACATCCTCAAACATTCGAGGGGCCAGGGGATGCCAGATGCCCATATCGGGATAGGTGACGGGTTCCTGATACTGGATAGCTTCACCCGCGCCCGTTTTCTGATCTTTGAAAACGTACTTATCTGCCAGCATTAGCAGGAAGTTTTCCAGGTTTTCGGAGGAGCCACCAAGCCAATACTGGAAGCTGAGCATGAAGTTGCGGGCATCTTGGGCCTTGTCCATGGGCAGATATTTCAGCACCTTGGGCAAGGTATTCAGCAGTTTCAGCATGGCATCTTGAAAGCTGCCACCAGATTGCTTCTTGCGTTTCTTCATGAACTCGCCGATCGCACTCTTGGATTGACCAAGCTGCGCCATCGAGAAAGTTCCCATTTTGTTGAGGCGCATCACCTGCGGCATGGAGGGAAACACTACCGCTACATCTAGGCGATCGCGATAGGGTTCCACGGCTGCAACCACTTTCTCAGCGAGTTCTTCAATGAAAATGAGAGAGGCAATGAAGACATTGGCCTGGGCAATATCTTGCTCGAACGCCTCCAGGTTTTCAGGGCTGCGAAGCTCCTCAAGCAAATAGCCACTGATTTCAATGGCAAGGTTGGGATTGTTCTCATTGATTGAGCGAACCGCTGCGGATAAGGCGCTTTGGTACTGCGGCTCTAGCACCACATAGACCACCTTGAGCAGGGAACGATTGCGTAGACTGTCTGGCTCAATGTGTCTGATCGCGGGCTTAACGTATGTGAACATTCAGTTAGGCTCCTGTTAAAGCTGCCAACTTGGCTCTTTTTAAATCACTACTATTGAGTGGTTGTACCAGAAAAACCTATACAGAAACAGGGTTCGGGGTAGATTTGACACAATTCGATAAAAAAAACGAAACAAAAATTTACAATAGTTGACATTTAGAGGAGTGTTCACTCATAAAAATGTAAATTTTTTGCAACAATTTTAGGAGCGATCGCTCCGAAGCATTATGGATTCAGGGGTTGACAAATTCCAGAAATCTCTCATTAAATGAAAACAATGTGCTAAAAAGAACAGCCTGGCTGCAAGAATTGGCAAATTGAGCGTTAGAAGGGCCCATTGCTCTGCCAGGCTTGAACCGATGAATGCGTTTTTTTAGTGCTGCTGCCACTGAAATTCTTATCCATTGAAGATCGTCTGGAATCTATCAGGGACAAAAGGCAGGTTTGTATCCTGGGTTGACTGACCAACATTTGTGGCCCTCACCCTACATTTCTCTCCCAAGCCTGGCTACTAAGTACACAGATCCCAGACATGACATCAGTTCCTTGATCCACCCAAATCCCCTTTTTAAGTTATCCATTGCGCGGATCTCCCTGAAACCTGCATTCCTCGCTTCAAAAACGAGGACTCTGAGCGACCGCTAGAAGGGTTGTGAGGCAAAAGGTCTGGCGACTTTTGCGTAATGCATAGCTTTTTAAGGGGGACGTCAAATCGCCATTGGCTCGGTTTCCCCATTTTTCAAAGGGCCAGGGGGGATCTGTAACTTGTGTGTACTTAGTAGCCTAAGCCTGGGAGAGGGACGTCGGATTTGGCTCCCCTTCTCCCAAAATTGCTACTAAGTACACCCATCTCCAGTGCTTTCTACAAACTGCTGCATTGCCCCCCTTAATCCCCCCAATTCTGGGGGGAAACTAGAGTCGAAGTCCCCCATAATTGGGGGATTTAGGGGGCGAACAGCGCTGAAAGACAGCATAGGCAACTGGTGTGTACTTAGTAGCCC
>CAYSIR010000246.1:0-6290 GCA_964431105.1 uncultured Leptolyngbya sp.
GCGAGATGGATGGATAGACATCTGCCATATCAAGTCCTAATCAGTATTGAGGATTAATTGAAAATGTCGATGCTCCAGGCAATATTGCAAGCTTATTTCAGTGAAAGAGCGTTCCTGAATTAAGGATTGTAACGGAAAAAATTGGTTATAACGGACTAGTCTCTGTCTGCTTGTAAGGTATTGCTGTGAGAAACGGTAAACGCCTGGCTTGTCACAGAGATTCTATTACCGGACACACATATCCTATGGCTCAACTCGAAGAACTGACACGCGGTGCAGTAGTCAGAGGAATTCTGCCAAACCACAATGTCACAGTCATTGATGCGAAGTGGCACGGTACTGATGTGGTCGAGTTGACCTATAAGGATATAAACGGACAACCCCATACCGAAATCCTATTTCGAGACCGGGAGCCAACTTTAGATGTCGTTACTGAAGGACGTCCCTGGAGCTTTGATGGTGACGGCAGCTTGTTACGGCTCGTTTCAGAAGCCCATCGCATCCGACTGGCTCATTTGTTTGATCCACTGCTGGCTGTTCACACTTCTTTGGTCGAACCTCTCCCCCACCAGATCACAGCCGTCTACAGCGAAATGCTGACTCGTCAGCCACTCCGATTCCTTCTGGCTGATGATCCTGGAGCGGGTAAAACCATCATGGCTGGTTTGTTTATCCGAGAACTGTTAATCCGTGGAGATTTACAGCGATGCATGATCGTTTGCCCCGGTAGTCTCGCGGTTCAGTGGCAGGATGAACTGTTTCAGAAATTCCACTTGCCTTTCGAGATCCTGACCAACGATCGCATCGAAGCGGCGCGTACTGGTAATGCTTTTGGCGAAATTCCACTCGTTATCGTTCGCCTAGATAAGCTGAGTCGCAATGAAGACCTGCAAGCCAAGCTTGGGCAAACCGATTGGGATTTGGTTGTGGTGGATGAGGCTCACAAAATGTCTGCCTCATTTTTTGGAGGTGAAATCAAGGAAACTAAGCGCTATAAGCTAGGTAAGCTCCTGTCTACCTTGACCCGTCACTTCCTGCTGATGACGGCTACTCCTCATAACGGGAAGGAAGAAGACTTTCAGCTCTTCCTGGCGCTACTTGATGGCGATCGCTTCGAAGGTCGCTTTCGAGACGGGGTGCATGTTTGCGACACCTCCGACATCATCCGTCGTCTGGTTAAAGAAGACCTGCTCAAGTTTGATGGTAAGCCCCTCTTCCCCGAACGTCGGGCACATACGGTAAAGTACATCCTTTCTGACCTAGAAGCTGTGCTCTATAAACAGGTTACCGATTACGTGCGGGAGGAGTTTAACCGAGCGGAAGCCCTGGCTAATGATGGACGTAAAGGGACAATCGGCTTTGCCTTAACCATCTTGCAACGTCGCCTTGCTTCCTCTCCTGAAGCGATTTATCAATCCCTACGGCGACGGCGAGAACGGTTACAGAAACGGCTCCGAGAAGAAGAACTCCTCAAGCGAGGACTAACCGCCGAGCTAAACTTTGGGACAACCATCGATCTGGAAGACTGGGACGATGATTTTGAGGATTCCTCCGATGAGGAACGAGAAGCTACTGAAGAGGAGGTTGTTGATCAGGCTACTGCTGCTCGGACAATCACCGAACTCCAAGCAGAAATCGACCAGCTTGGCGAACTCGAGAACTTAGCACTGAAAGTGCGTCGGGGTGGAAAAGATCGGAAGTGGGATGAGCTATCAAAACTCCTCCAAAACAGTGCTGAGATGTTCGATGCTGGTGGACACCGGCGCAAGCTTGTGATCTTTACTGAACATCGGGATACCTTAAACTATCTGGTCAAACAAATTACCACGCTAATCGGACGAGCTGAGGCAGTGGTCACGATTCACGGTGGTATGGGCCGAGAGGAGCGCAAAAAGGCTGAAGAAGCCTTCAAGCAAGATGTCACCGTGCAGGTGCTAGTCGCCACTGATGCCGCCGGGGAGGGCATTAACCTGCAACGGGCACACCTTATGGTGAACTATGACCTACCGTGGAATCCGAATCGACTGGAGCAGCGCTTTGGTCGTATCCACCGAATTGGTCAAACAGAGGTCTGTCACCTTTGGAATCTGGTAGCAGAGGAAACCCGCGAGGGGGATGTCTATCTAACGCTATTGAAGAAGTTGGAAATTGAGCAAAAAGCCCTCGGTGGTAAGGTCTTTGATGTCCTGGGTAAAGCGATCGCCGGTAAGGAACTACGAGAACTCCTAATTGAAGCCATTCGTTATGGCGATCGCCCTGAAGTCAAAGCCAAATTGGATATGGTGGTGAGTCGCCTCGATCGAGAGCATCTGCAAGAGCTACTAGAAGAACGTGTCCTGGCACGAGATTCAATGGACGCCACCAAAGTCCAGAAAATTCGTGAAGAGATGGAACGGGCCGAAGCACGAAAACTCCAGCCTCATTTCATCGCCGCCTTTTTTCTAGAAGCCTTCCAACGATTAGGCGGCACCATTCGACAGCGGGAACCCAAGCGCTATGAAATCACTCATGTGCCAGCGGTGATTCGTAATCGCGATCGCCTGATCGGTGTGGGTGAAGCCATTTTGAAGCGGTATGAGCGCGTCTGCTTCGAGAAAGAGCTAATTAGCGTTCCAGGAAAGCCCCTCGCTGATTTCGTCTGCCCAAGTCATCCTCTCCTTGATGCCACGATTGACCTGACGTTAGAGCGTCATCGTGACTTGCTTCGTCAGGGGGCTGTTCTCGTCGATGAAAATGACCCAGGTGAGGAAGTCCGGGCGCTGGTGTATTTAGAGCACTCCATTCAGGATACTCGCACCGATCGGGATGGGCGGCGGCGGGTCGTCTCACGCCGAATGCAGTATGTGGAGATGTGGGAACCACAAAGTCACAAAGGGCACGAAGAGCTGGAAGTTAGAAATGGAGGGTATGCGCCTTACCTAGACTATCGACCCTTGACTCCAGACGAACAGTCTTTCCTGGCTGATCCTTTGTGTGCTTTGTGCCTTCGTGGTTCAAATCTAGAAGCTCAAGCCACCACCTACGCGATCGCTCACTTGGTCTCAGGACATCTCCAGGAAGTGCGGGAACGCAAAGAAGAGCTGATTGAGAAAACTGTGCGAGCGGTGAAGGATCGGCTTACGAAGGAGATTAATTACTGGGATCAGCGGGCAGCAGATCTGCGATTGCAGGAACAGGCAGGCAAGCCCAATGCCAAGCTCAATTCGACCAAAGCCCAGCAACGAGCTGATGAGTTAGCCGCTCGGCTCCAAAGGCGGCTCTCAGAATTGGAGCAGGAACGGCAGCTTTCGCCAATGCCGCCATTAGTTGTGGGTGGGGCGTTGGTGGTGCCAATTGGATTATTGCAGCGATTAGAAGGGAAACGGGATTCAGCTCCGGCTACCTTTGCCAAAGAAACAAAGCGAGTCGAAATGACTGCAATGAATGCTGTGATAGCAGCAGAACGAGCTTTGGGGTATGAGCCACGGGATGTCAGCGATCAGAAGTGTGGCTATGACATTGAATCTGTAGTGTCTGGAACAGGACGGCTACGGTTTATTGAGGTGAAGGGTAGGATAGAAGGCGCTGAAACGGTCACGGTGACGAAAAATGAGATCCTCGCGGCGCTCAACAAGCCTGATAATTTCATCTTGGCGCTGGTGCAAGTTCCTGCGGATCAGGATTTTCCAGAGAGGGATGCGTTTGCCGTCCGTGAGCCTGGGGGGAAATATGGAGTGCCCACAGGCGACTGTCGCATCCGCTATGTCAGAGAACCGTTTCAGCGAGAGCCAGATTTTGGGGCGAGTAGTGTGAATTATGGGTGGCGGGAGTTATGGGAGCGGGGAGATGAACCACAAAGGCACTAAGAACACTAAGAGCTTTGTGAACTTTGTGTCTTCGTGGTTCCCTTTATTTAAACCACTAAGGCACGGAGGGCACAAAGAATGAGCAGAGAGGAGGCGAATCGGTTATCGAATCTGATTATTGGGGCTGCGATCGCAGTGCATCGAGAGTTGGGGCCAGGGTTACTGGAGTCGGCCTATGAAGCATGTTTGCACCATGAGTTGTCCCAGCAAGGGCTACGAGTTGAGCGTCAAGTTTCACAGCCCGTAATCTACAAGGGCATTCATCTGGATTGCGGCTATCGTTTAGATCTGTTGGTAGAAGACTTGGTAATCGTGGAACTCAAAACGGTCGAAAGCCTACAGCCCATCCACGATGCTCAACTGCTCACCTACCTCAAACTCAAAAAACTCTGGCTCGGACTCCTGATCAACTTCAACGTCCCCGTCCTTAAAAACGGCATCAAACGCCTCGTCAACAACTAATTCTTTGTGAACTTTGTGTCTTTGTGGTTCTTTTTATTTCTTAGGAGGACAACCCTATGAATGCCCATAAGCTCGCTGCAACCCTGTTGGAGGATGGAACCCTCGTCTTGAAAGGATTCCCCTTTCATGCTGGGGATACTGTAGAAATCATTATCCTGGAGCAGCCCAAGGAACAGCCAGCATCCCCACCCCAACAAACCGAGTATCCCCTTCAGGGAAAACAACCTTATCGCTATGATGATCCGTTTGAACCTGCCGTACCTGCCGAAGACTGGGAAGTCTTGAAGTGATTGTGCTAGACACACATAACACTGCGTTGGCCTACCCTGGGGTGCAACTGCTAGATTTGACGTTGCCCGTTGTGGTGAAGGCAACCCAACTGGAAGGGTTTCATCATGATCCAGCGGATCAAATTATTGTGGCAACGGCGCAAGTCTATGACTGTCCGCTGCTGACGGTGGATGCCAAGATCGTTAACTATCCCCATGTTCAAGTTCTGAAATAGTGTTGATGCCCCTATGCCCTACCGCAAAAAGCTGATCGAAGTTGCCCTGCCCCTAGAAGCCATCAATATGGAATCGGCTCGTGAGAAGTCGATTCGGCATGGGCACCCCAGCACGCTGCATTTGTGGTGGGCACGGCGGCCGTTGGCAGCCTGTCGAGCGGTGCTGTGGGCGTCGCTGGTGGATGACCCATCAAGCTGGCCAGACAAGTTTCCAACCGAAGACGATCAGAAGCGGGAACGGCAGCGGCTGTTTGATATTCTGGGGCGGATCACGATTGAGACGGACAAGAAGGGAAATCAGAAGCAGGTGGTGCGGGGACTGGTGTCTTGGAATGACATCAATGACCCGAAATCGGAGGTGTTGGAAGCAGGGCAGCGGGAAATTGCCCGGTGTTTGGCGTGGGAGCGAGGTGAGGAACCGCCGACTAATCCGGAGGCGGTGCGGGAGTATATTGCGAAGTATGCGCCACCTGCCTATGACCCGTTTGCCGGAGGGGGATCAATTCCGTTGGAGGCGCAGCGGTTGGGGCTGGAGGCTCATGCCAGTGACCTAAATCCGGTGGCAGTGTTGATCAATAAGGCACTGATTGAGATTCCGCCAAAGTTTAAGGATCAGCCCCCGGTGAATCCGGAAGATAGCGCCCTCACCCCCAACCCCTCTCCCAAAAAGGGCGAGGGGAGTTTGAATCGCTGGTATGGTGCGCAAGGGTTAGCAGCCGATGTGCGGTATTACGGGAAATGGATGCGGGATGAGGCATTTAAGCGGATTGGGCATCTATATCCAAAAGTGGAGCTACCCAAGGAGTATGGCGGTGGCGAAGCAACGGTAATCGCATGGTTGTGGGCACGGACGGTGAAGTGCCCAAACCCGGCTTGTGGCTGTCAGATGCCGCTGGTGCGATCGTTTCAGCTTTCGACGAAGAGGGGGAAAGAGGCTTGGGTGGAGCCGATCGTTGAGGATATAAACCACAAAGACACAAAGGACACAAAAGAAAATCTTAGTGATCTTTGTGCCTTTGTGGTTCCCAAAATCCGGTTTGTGGTCAAGTCTGGGGAGGGGAAGGCACCAGAAGGGACAGTGGAACGAAAGGGGGCGCGGTGTATTGCCTGCGAAACGCCTGTGCCGTTGGAGTATGTGCGAACTGAGGGCAGAGCCGGACGCATGGGGCAGCAGTTGATGGCGATCGTCGCGGAGGGACAAAAGGGACGCATTTATCTAGCTCCGACGGAAGAACAGGAAGCCATTGCTAACTCTGCTCAACCGGAATGGAAGCCGGATACAGATTTACCTAAAGAAGCGTTAGGGTTCCGCGTCCAGAATTACGGCATGACCAAACACGCCGATCTCTTCACATTGCGTCAACTGGTTGCCCTCACCACTTTCAGCGATTTGGTGGGGGAAGCACGGGAAAAAGCAACTCAGGATGCTCTGGCGGCTGGTTTACCGGATGACGATGTGCCGTTGAATGATGGCGGAA
>CAYSIR010000247.1:0-4226 GCA_964431105.1 uncultured Leptolyngbya sp.
GGGGGATGAGGGCAATGCAGGATTTGCAAATATGACATGCTCCCTTTTAGGGTTTTGTGCAATTGTTTTCGTCGCCAGTTTTTTGGTTTACGTTGGGCAGTTGCTGCATGGATAGGAGCAGGTCACACCTTAATTGGGTGACCTGTTTTTTTTATGGTTCTGATCCGTGCTAGCGCTTGCCCGCCGCATTGATGCCCGCCGTGAGCGCAGGGCACAGTTGAAACCGTACGACAAATGCGATCGCCCTGCCGTACACTGAAAGCGGCATTCACATTTTCGCCGTTCTGGTATTCACCGTCCTAGCTTTTACTACTGTTCAGCATCACTACTCAGTATGGATTTAAAGGCGCTCATCCGAGACATTCCCGACTTTCCTAAACCTGGCATCCTGTTTCGCGACATCACAACCCTACTGCGCGATCCAAAAGGGCTACGCTACACCATTGATACTCTCGCCGAACAGCTTGCCGACCTCAATATTGATTACATCATCGGTATGGAATCGCGGGGGTTCATTTTTGGGACACCCTTGGCCGTGCAGCTAGGAGTTGGCTTTATCCCTGTCCGCAAACCCGGTAAGCTACCCGCTGCTGTCCATTCAGTGGAATACAAATTGGAATATGGAACCGATCGCCTAGAAATGCACCAGGATGCGCTAACGTCTGAGAGCCGTATTTTGATTGTGGATGATCTCATTGCAACGGGGGGCACGGCGGCCGCCACGGCTGATCTGGTAAAACAGGCGGGCTGCCAGTTAGCTGGGTTCGGGTTTATCATCGAGCTAACTGATTTGAAAGGACGCGATCGCCTACCCGATGTGCCGATTGTGTCGCTTGTGCAATACTGAACCATTATGGATTCGATGACCCGCTCAACGGGCGGACTCAGACTTCTCTTCGTGACTATGACCCCAACCCCGTCTACGCAACAGCCCATCAACCCGCTCATCAGTCGGCTATGGAATATTGTCCGTGCTGAAACAACGGTCTATATTGTCAAGCGGGTGCTGCAAGCCATCTTGACGCTGTTTCTCGCGTCTGCCCTGAGTTTTTTCATCATTCAATTAGCTCCGGGGGATTATTTGGACACGCTGCGGCAAAATCCTCAGATTTCTCAGGAAACGCTGCAAGACTTGGAACAGCGTTTTGGGCTAGATAAGCCCCCCATTCAGCAGTATTTGCAATGGTTATGGCAAATTTTGAGGTATCAAAATTTTGGGCAGAGCTTTGCCTATCAGCGCCCGGTTGCGTCAATTTTGGTAGAACGGATTCCGGCTACGCTGATGCTCTCCATCGCGTCCATTATCTTGACCTGGGCGATCGCCATTCCCCTCGGTATTTTTGCGGCTGTGAATCAAGACAAATGGAGCGATCGCGCATTGCGGCTGATTAGCTACATCGGGCAGGGGTTGCCCACGCTGATTACTGGGCTGCTGCTGCTATTTTTGGCCCAATTCACCTCGCCCCTGTTTCCCGTCGGCGGCATGACTAGCATTGGTCACGCTGACCTGTCACCCATCGGCAAAATCCTGGACTTAGTCTGGCATCTCATTTTGCCGACCATCGCCCTGAGTGTAGCTGGCTTTGCGGGGCTGCAACGGGTGACGCGGGGAGAATTGCTGGATGTGTTGCGCCAAGATTACATTCAGACGGCCCGCGCCAAGGGACTGCCCGAAAACCGCGTCATTTATGTTCATGCCCTGCGAAATGCCGTGAACCCATTGATTACGCTATTAGGCTTTGAGTTCTCAGCCCTGCTGAGTGGCGCATTTATTACAGAAACTTTCTTTAACTGGCCAGGTTTGGGGAGACTGACCCTAGAAGCTGTTCGCGCCCAAGACCTATACCTGGTGATGGCCAGTCTAATGATGGCAGCGGTGATGCTGATTGTGGGCAACCTGTTAGCTGACCTGATGCTGAAGTTTGTTGATCCGCGCATTAGCCTCAGTCAGTTGGAATAAACGAGGTCTGCTGCTTTTGGGATACGCTGACTGAAACATAGCCTCACCGTTCAAGGGTTTGAGCAATTTCAGAATGTTTGAAGGACGGGGCTTTAGCCGGGACGATACGCCCTGCCTTGGCTGTATTCAATCAAGACTAACGGTAGTGATTCATGTCATGATTTTGGGTGGTGCGTTGCCCACACCACCCAAAATCATTACCAATACATCCTTACCAATAAAGGACTACCCCAACAGCAAAACCTCCGAGTTGATTGGCTCAGAGGTTCATTGCTGCGTTAATTATAGCTGGATCGTGATTCAAATTAGGTGGTTCAATCTGCGGATGCTGCGATCGCGCCTATTCCTTACCCGCAAAAAAGCTAACGTGATACATGGTTCCCTTCCAGGGATGGGTCTGCACCTCTTGCACAAACACTTCACCGTTCCAGGGCATATCAGTTACATTCAGTTGAATTTTTGGACGGCGGGACGACGCTTGCCGCATCAGCGTATCCATTGTCTTCGCATCAACGGCTAACTCAACAGAGTTTGCACCATCATGACCATAAAGTGCAGCGGGTAGTAGTCCTTCCCGCCGCATGGCTTTGGGTTTGGCACCGGGTGTGCGTTTTTGGCAGTCTAGAGTGAGTTCCATAGGGGTATTTCAGTCAAGGATGAACGAGGTGGACAACAGTACAGGTAAAATAAAAGGCGAGAAGTCGCCTAGGCGGACGACGACGCCCCACGGGCAAAAGGAATGCTGCGATCGCAGGGTCAGGCGATCGCAGTAGTTTCAAGATTATCCGGTCAATGAATCAGACGCATCTCCATTGGAGTGGAGCAACGCTCGTTTGGGGCCATGAATCGGGTCTTCTACAATAATGGTCTGATCCCGACTCGCGCCCAACGACACGATCGCGATCGGCACTTCCATCAACTCAGCCAGGAGCTTCAAATAATTCAAGGCTGGTTTTGGCAAATCGTCGAGCGATCGACAGTGCGTTGTAGATTGTCTCCAACCTGGCACGGTTCTATAAACAGGACGGCAGTTGGAAAACCGCCGAGAACTGCTCGGAAAATGGTCGCAGCGCTGACCGTCAATTTCATAGGCAATGCAGACCTGAATTTCGTCTAGCTCATCTAAAACATCAAGTTTCGTAATAGCTAAGCAATCCAGTCCGTTAATGCGAACCGCATAGCGACCAATCACCGCATCAAACCAGCCGCAGCGTCGTTGCCGACCCGTCGTTGTACCAAATTCTGCGCCGCGATCGCATAGATGTTCCCCAACCTCACCATGCAGTTCAGTTGGAAACGGCCCTTCGCCTACGCGGGTTGTATACGCTTTTGCCACACCGATGACGCGATCGATCATGGTTGGCCCAACGCCAGCCCCAACACAGGCTCCACCCGCCACAGGGTTGGATGAGGTGACGTAGGGATAGGTTCCATGATCTAGGTCAAGCAGGGTTCCCTGAGCGCCTTCAAACAGAATGTTGCGCCGCTTCTGCACCGCTTCATAGATAATCAGAGAACTGTCTCCTACATGAGGACGGAGGCGATCGGCGTAGGCCGCATACTGTTCAATCACTGCATCCGCATCCAGTGGCGGCAGACCATACAGCTTTTCTAAAATGACATTCTTGTAGCCCACCGTCCAGCGAACCTGATCCGCCATTGACGCTGGGTTAACAAGGTCAACCATGCGGATTCCAGTTCGTTCAGACTTGTCCGCATAGGTCGGCCCGATACCGCGCTTAGTTGTACCAATCTTATGACTGCCTCGCTTTTCTTCAGAGGCTTGGTCAATCATGAGGTGATAAGGCATCGTGACATGGGCCGTCTCAGAAATAATAAGGTTCTGAGTTGAAATTCCCAGTTGGTCAAGCTGATCGAGTTCAGTGATCAAACCGGCGGGATCAATGACGGTTCCCGCGCCAATAATGCAGTCTGTGTTGGGGTAGAGAATGCCGGAGGGAATCAGATGAAGCTTGAACACCTGATCCTTAACAACAACAGTATGTCCAGCGTTCACGCCCCCCTGGTAACGAACCACAACATCTGCCGACTTGCTCAACAAGTCGGTGATTTTGCCTTTTCCTTCATCGCCCCACTGGGCACCAATTACAACGACATTAGCCAAGGATCTATTTAGGTGTCAAAGTTTCACAATCTCCAATTATCAAGATCAAGGTGTCAGTCTGTCAAGACGATATTAAGAAATATAACGCGGGCTGTTGTCGCGATCGCCCCATTTTATAGCTCAATTTTGTAGCTCAATTTT
>CAYSIR010000247.1:4326-6244 GCA_964431105.1 uncultured Leptolyngbya sp.
TAGCTCAATTTTGTAGCTCAATTTTGTAGCTCATCCCAGCGGTATTCACGCCAGAACGTTTCAGAGCCTCAACACAGCCCCCTCTTAAAAAAATTCTGACATGAATACCACTGCCAAACCTAGAACAAATCAAGGGTTTGCATAGCGTGCATCAAGTGCGGCACTACGCTAGCGGGCCAACGTCCTTCTGCTCGTCGTCCGTCCTGAAGCATCAGCGCTAGCTCGTAGGCTTGGGGATACCCCTCAGCTTCCAACCAGAGGCGATCGCTCTCAGCCTCGCAGGCAATGCGTTCCTCATCCATTAACTCAGCCGCCATCTGCTGCATTGCATCTGCTAGCTGTAGGGACAATCGCCGAAAGTCCTGAAATTCCTCTGCCGTCAGTTCGATCGCCCATCCCTGACCACCTAGCAACCCACAAAATGGATGGGCAGACCCATCCCAGCCGACTCGCCAACCATCGCCTTCCCGTAGATGTCTCATCTGAGTCATCGGCGTCATCGGCTAAGGAGCCAGCAATTGAGCGTCGCCTGGCTGTGGCAGTGGGGTCAAGGTTGAAGGCGGTGCCGCAGGTGCAATGTTGTCTGCATCATCTAGGGTGCGCTCTAAATAGACCGGGGTTGCCTGCAAGTTGCTGACATAGCTGGGATTAAATAGCAGCATCAACGCATCTACCAGGTCGTTGCGTTCGCGAATTGACATTGATTCAATGACGCGGCGATCGCCTTCTAGGGGATTCATGTCCAGCGAAGTAGCGCTTGGGTATAGCTCTGGATTGATCCAGTCGTGGGCGTTAAGATAATCAGCTAACGTCAGTTTCCAGTCCAGCCGAAAGAAAACCGGCCGGTTTTTAACCATCGTGTGATAGCGGATCAGCCGACCAACAAAGGTGTTATCAGTGGCGATCGCTCCGGTAGATCGATTGACATACTGATTTTCGAGGGGCAGGTTCGGCAGCCGCCGATAAATTTCAGCCCAGTCAATATCCGTGGTGTACACACGAGGGGTGACGCTTGTTCCAGATGATTGCGCGATCGCGGCGGACTGACTGGACACCGAATCACGGCGTGATGCATCGGCGGCGATCGGGGCTGAAGATAAGCCGATGGCAGGCGACATGACCGAGATACTCAGCGCGATCGCTAGCCCAAATCCAAACCCACTGATCGCCAAGCTCAGCCAGCGGGAACGATGCCATAATGCCATTCGAGGTTCAGCCTTTCGCTAAAAGTTCTACTCGTCGCCAATAATTTCCGGTTGGGTTAATTCATCCGACATTTCAATGATGGCGCGGATGACAGGCTTCATTTTGGGATCGTCTAAGTTATCAAAGTCTTCGTACCGCCGGCGCTGGGCCCGATTGGCGACCTGAACCGTAATGCGATAGCGATTGGAGGCGGCTGATACTAAATCTTCAGCGCGACACATCAGTTGCTTCGGGTCGAGGTTGCTATGCTTCGGCATGTTGGTAATGTAGGTACTTCTTATAGAACCGGGATCATCCCTGAAACGCGAGGCGTCAGAGAATTTAGGCTAAAGCTATCTGATCGCAATCGCGCAAAACGAGTTAAGACCAGAGTGCAGCTTAGTCATTCTAGCCTATCAAAGTCAGTGTGATGCGTTGATGAAATTTGGTCACGGTCGGACAAAATCCCATCCGATCAGGGGCACGGTAGACCGTAGAAGCAACACAGAGTGAACCGTCGGCGGATGGCTGCTTGGCGATCGCCTAATCATGGCAGTCGTCATTGTGTTTAGGACATGGGATTTTTGTGCTGTGTAGTTGCTCATTGTCCCAGGTCACGGGTCGGTCAAACCTACCCGACCGCTGGAGCGCTCACGCCCAGACTAACGGCAAAAAGCGGTGGGGGGCATTCTGTCAAATGCCGTTTTCTAAAGGAATTGATAGCGATCGCTAT
>CAYSIR010000248.1:0-6220 GCA_964431105.1 uncultured Leptolyngbya sp.
ATGCAGAATCGTCAATAATCGCTGTCGATTAAAACTGCGCGGATCAATTCGGCTGCCCGACCGATCCACCGCTTCGTGGGTTGTAATGCGATCATCAGGAATATCCGTGCGGGCCAGCAACCATGCAAGAGACTGATACTGATTTTCGGTGTAGCCGCTGTGGGTATATCCTGCATCCCAGCCTTCCGGCGGCGATTCTAGAGAAATGTGATATGCAAAGTTGTTCACCGAAGCCGGAAAGTCTGGACTAGTGCGCACCGCCTCTTCCCGCCCATCGGCATTCAAAAAGACCGAATTGCCTGCACCAAAAGCCCGCATTTCAATCGGCACAATGTAAACTAAGGTTCCATCACGCTTGATCAATGTATGGTAGCTCACCTGATCCCAATCATCTGGATGATAGGTTTGGAACAGGTTAATCGCACTCTGAGCTGTGCCCACCGTTTCATGCAGCACCACAATAAGCGGATTGGACACGAGCCGACCTTCTACATCCCGCTGTTCTCGCACGTCATAATTTGACGAATCTGCCAATACAGTCATCTGAGGTGGCTCGTAGCCAATAGATGGGTTAGGAACGGCGGGCAGCAGTGCAGGATTTTTGAACGGATCGGGAAGAACCTCTATCCCTGGCAATTCAATATTAAAGAATGCTGACTTAAGCGTGGTTACTATCCGAACACGGGCGATCGCAACTCCACCAAATCCAATGACCACCATTGCTGAAACTAGCGCCAAGATTACCACGCGCCCTGGCAGCGATCGCAAAAGTTGACGGAATTTTATCATCGCCGAGCAGCCATCCTTATACTGTTCATGAACACTGTATGAATCACTGTATGAATCACTACGCGATCGTTAGAGTAACGCCTGATAGTCGTACTCTGTCAGTCAAACTGAACACGTTCAGCCCCTAAACTCAGCCCTTAAACTCAGGATTGGCTTCATTCTCAAACCGCTAGCGCCTCCACCCGCTGTTTGACTGCAGGCAGCCCTAGCCCGCACAGAAGCACCGCTCTTTTCAATGTAGGGGCATTGTCCGTCACCTTCGGCGCTATGGCGTTGCTAGCTGAGAAACATTTCGTCCCCCCGCCATCCGCATCCGATCGCCAAAGAGGGCCCCTCGCCCGCTAGAATTATAGTCTGGCAAGGTTAAATGCCCGCAGGCGATCGGAATTGATAAACCATTCATGCCGCCAGCCCTAAACGCTGGGCAGGTTTTAGTTGAGCCGTTCGCCCAACAACTGTACTGATATTTCGCACCATCCAATGGCAGAAACCCTCCTATTCAATGCGCTGCGTCAAGCAACCGACGAAGAGATGGCCCGAGATCCAAGCGTCTTTGTCCTTGGAGAAGACGTAGGGCACTACGGCGGTTCATACAAAGTCACTAAAGACCTGTATAAAAAATACGGTGAACTCCGCGTATTGGATACGCCCATCGCTGAAAATAGCTTTACTGGAATGGCGATCGGGGCGGCAATGACTGGGTTGCGCCCTGTCATCGAAGGTATGAACATGGGGTTCTTGCTGCTAGCGTTCAACCAAATTGCTAACAATGCAGGAATGCTGCGCTACACATCTGGCGGCAACTTCAAGATTCCCATCGTCATTCGCGGCCCGGGGGGCGTTGGGCGGCAGCTTGGGGCCGAACATTCCCAGCGCCTCGAAGCCTACTTTCAGGGCGTTCCTGGTTTAAAAATGATTGCCTGCTCTACGCCATACAACGCCAAAGGATTGCTCAAAGCCGCTATTCGTGACGATAATCCGGTCATCCTGTTTGAACACGTTTTACTGTACAACCTTAAAGAAGACCTGCCGGATGAAGAATATGTCCTGCCGCTGGATAAGGCAGAAATTGTTCGACCGGGTACAGATGTCACTATTCTGACCTACTCACGAATGCGCCATCACGCCATGCATGCGGTCAAGACGCTGGAGAAAGAAGGCTATGACCCGGAAGTTATTGATCTCATCTCCCTAAAGCCGTTAGATTTTGAGTCCATCGGCGCATCGATCGCTAAAACCCATCGCGTCATCATTGTGGAAGAGTGTATGCGATCGGGCGGCATTGGTGCAGAGCTGACCGCATCCATCAACGATCGCTTTTTCGATGAACTGGATGCCCCGGTGCTGCGCCTAGCGTCTCAGGATATTCCAACCCCTTACAACGGCACCCTAGAAGCTCTGACTATTGTGCAACCTCAGCAGATTATTGAAGGGGTGCAAAAAATCGTCGGCGCGCGCATTTAGCGCCCATATACAATCCTCCTGCGGTGTCTAGCGATCGCGTGCTATCCTCGCGATCGCCCCTAAGGGTGTCTAACCCGCTATTACGGTTGAGGTGCTGAGGACGAATCCAACTCCGCCATCACCGTATCTAGCAATCCTTCACAGGCATCCATCAACAGGTCAATCACATCGTTGAACTTTTCCGGGCCGCCATAGTACGGATCGGGCACTTCGCGCTCACGGTGGTGGCGGCAAAACTCGCACATCATTTGCACCTTTTGGCGGTAGCGCCCAGTCTGGTCTAACGCCAGAATATCGCGGTAGTTGTCTCGATCCATTGCCAAAATGCGATCGAACCGTTCAAAATCCTCTGCAACAAATTGGCGGGCGGCACCGACTAGCTCAATGCCTTGTGCCTTGGCGGCGGCGCTCATGCGGCGATCGGGCGGGCTGCCAATGTGGTAACTCGATGTCCCGGCTGAATCACAGTGAATGCGATCGCTCAAACCGCGCTGCCGAACTAAATGATTCATAACATTTTCCGCAGAGGGCGATCGACAGATATTGCCCAGGCAAACAAACAGTAATTTGTACGTCATAGGTCAAAATAGAAGTGCTATACTCGCTGAGTGAGGGCATGTAGCTCAGTGGATAGAGCATCAGATTCCGGTTCTGAGGGTCGGGGGTTCGAATCCCTCCATGCTCGTTTGATTGTATCGGTAATTCTTGTTGGGCGATCGCAAGATGTGATGGACTAACTCACGTTTGAGGGGATAGCCCCCTTTGCCCATCTGTCCTGCCTCAACCCATTGACGTGCGGCTGGGCTACACACGATGGAACATCCTTCTAGGAATACTATGAAACTATTTTGGGGCAATGGGCGGAGCAACTGTTGACGGCTCCTCGTTCTCTAGCGGGCGATCGCTAGATAGCAACCATCAACCCTGCAATTGTATCCATTGAACCATTGGCTAGACATTCGCGGCAGGATTAGCCGTCTGCCACCAGAAGCCTATGCTATGGTTGGGATACCCGTGCAGGCCACTCAGTGAAATTTATCTCATTTAGGTGCGTCAATGATGCGAGTTTGGTCAGCCAAATGGCGGAACTTCTAAATTGGCACTTTAGGGCATTGGATTGAACCATAAACAGACGGTTTATGCGTTCATTCTTTTGCTCTCATGCGGCTGAGATCCAAGCTGAGACAGGGACAACTGCCCATCAAGCACCTGGATCGTCTAGCTTACTTAGCGGCTGGCGGAACCAGCAGCTCCATCATCTGAGCGGGTTTCTCAATGCTTGCAGTTTACTTGCAACAGTGAATTTACGGAATTTGCATCTCTTCGCCTGCGATCGCGGCTGAGATCACGGGTGATAGCCAGTGGCATCCCATCTCAAGATCGGGTATTAAATTAAAGTATGTGAGGCCCGCTCGTTCAGCTTAGAAATGTATCCGATTAACTCGGTTGATGGACGATAGCTGTTCTGCATTGCCAATGATGGCTGCATCCCAAATAGTAAAATTGATGACAAGGCTGGCGATCGCTCCCTACAGTCATCATTGCCTTTAAAGTCCATTCCATGATGGCGATCGTCTATCTTTGAAAACCCTCCATAAGTTTTTTCGAGATGATGACGATTTTCATGGTCATTCTAGGAATGATAGATGTAGGGAGTGTCCAATGTGACTTTATTCCCGTACTTGATGAACGACGCGGTTGAGATGAGATGAGAAGCGCCGCATGAGCTACTGCCTGAACCCTTCCTGCCCAAATCCTGAGAACTTGGCTCACACAGAATTCTGTCAAGCCTGCGGTTCTGCGTTGCTTCTCCAAAACCGCTACCGAGCGATACAACTGCTAGGGCAGGGCGGCTTTGGAGCCACTTTTCTGTCCAGAGATGAAGAGCTGCCAGGACACCCCCACTGTGTGATTAAGCAGCTTCGCCCAGCCGCATCCTCACCTCATGTGATGCAGATGGCGCGAGAATTATTTAAGCGTGAAGCCAAAACGCTTGGCAAAATTGGCAACCATCCCCAAGTGCCCCGTCTCCTTGATTACTTCGAGGCGAACAAAGAGTTTTATCTTGTCCAGGAATATATCAGCGGCTCCAACCTGCAACAAGAGGTGAAAGGATCGGGGCCCTTCAGCGAAGCTGGGGTCAAGCAGTTCCTTAGCGAAGTGCTGCCAATGATCCAGTACGTTCATGGCCAACAGGTGATTCACCGCGATATTAAGCCTGCTAACTTGATCCGCCGCACCGAAGACAAAAAGCTGGTTTTAATTGACTTTGGCGCCGTGAAAGATCAGGTTGATCCGGTTAAAGCCGCCGCCTCTGAGCAAACCGCACTCACGTCCTATGCGATCGGGACACCGGGATATGCTCCGCCAGAGCAAATGGCGATGCGCCCGGTGTATGCCAGTGACATTTATGCCCTTGGTGTCACCTGCGTGTATTTATTGGCGGGCAAGTCGCCCAAGGATATGGACTATGATCCGGCGACTGGGGAAATTCTCTGGCGGGATCATGTGCATGTGAGCAACCACTTTGCTGAGGTGCTGGAGAAAATGCTCGAAGTGTCGGTTCGGCATCGGTATCAATCAGCCAATGACGTTCTTCGGGCGCTGGATCTGGAACCCTATATGGATAGTTTGGCCCAGAGCATGGTAACGACGAATCGACCGCAGCGCCCAGAACCCGGAAGAACACGGCGGCTGGGGCGCGATGTTGGCACTAGCGGCGATCGCGATCTGCATTCATCCTCTCGGACATCCCGCATGGCAGCGGCCATCCGGGCCCGCCAAGCTCGGAACTCTTCAGATGCAACGAGCCTGCAACCTGGCGTTCCCCGCCATCGGGTGATGAAGCAACAGCGCACGCTCCCATCTGATTTTTCAGGCAATAATTCCAATCCTTCAACGTCATCACGGGACAACAAAAACTCGAACATTATGCCGCGCCTGACGGCTGAGGATTTGATGGATGCCTATGCCAAGGGGCGGCGTGATTTTACATCTCACAATTTGGGCTTGGTGAATCTTCAGAAGGCGGATTTATCAGGCGCTAGCTTTCATCAATCGAAACTGCAAAAGGCTAATTTTCAGGGAGCCAATTTGTTTAATGCTGACTTTGGGCGCGCAAATCTAAACCAAGCGGTGCTTAAAAATGCTAACCTAGCCCGGGCCTATCTCAGCCATGCAGATTTGGGTGGCGCAAATTTGCGAGGAGCCGACCTTAGCTATGCTTACCTCAGCAATGCGAACCTGCGGGGAGCTAATTTATGTGGTGCGGACTTGACGGGTGCCAAAGTGTCTGATGAACAGTTGTCCACTGCACGGATGAACTGGGCAACGATTCATCCGAGCGGCAAACGTGGATTTTGGTAGAGTAAAGACGAATGCCGCGCTGTAGCTTGGGTGTTCGTTGTTCTGCAATCAGTTTGAATAGATGCCAAATTCTCCACGCGATCGCTCGTCTCCATTTAAGCCGCAACTTGATGCGGATGCCATGGCCCGATTGAGAACCGAAGCCCAAGCTCCCTACCGTGGCTTGCGGATGTTGGTATATGTGGTATTTGGGGCATCTGGGCTGATTGGTGCCGTTGTATTCTTAAGTGATGCGTTAACGGGCCGTGCGGGTTTGTCTACATTGCCGAACTTGGCTTTGCAGCTAGGGGTGATTGCGCTAATGGTTTGGCTCTTCCGGATTGAGCGCCGGGCTGGACGGAAGCAACTGGAACGGGAACGCCTAAATTCTCAGGATTAAGGCTGAAGTGGGGCGATCGCAGGTGTGTGCATTTTAGAGGTTACCGACTGAGTTGCCTGGTCGTTCTAGTTATCATTCAGCCTGTTCATAGTTGAGCCAATGAGGGTTTAAGCGAGGGGGAGCATGTCACGTTTGCAAATCCCTGTATTGCCCTCATCCCCCACCCACCCTTCGACAAGCTCAGGACAAGCTTCTCCAATATTGGGAGAAGGGGAGAAAAAC
>CAYSIR010000249.1:0-6213 GCA_964431105.1 uncultured Leptolyngbya sp.
TGTGAGTCCTGCTGTTGTTAATTTGGCTAGATAACCCATGACTGCTGTAACTGCTCCGTGGATTTATTTTGCTGGCCCGCTGTTCACTGAAGCCGAAATTCAGTTCAACCAAGCGATCGCATCTGAACTAGCCGCTGCTGGCTACGCCGTGTATTTACCACAAACGGAATGTGCTGGCACCAGCGATCCTAAAGAATTGTTCAATCGCTGCATGATGGGGCTAGATGGCGCAGCGATCGTCGTCGCGGTGCTAGATGGAACCGATGCCGATTCGGGAAGCTGCTTTGAGATGGGCTATGCCTATGCCCGCGAGTTACCGATTGTGGGCATTCGCACTGATTTTCGGGGCAGTGGCGAACACATGGGGCTGAACTTAATGCTGACGAACAGTTGCGATCGCCTCATCTTAACCGCCCTACATCCACCCACAGCCCACCCTGAAACTGTGACCTATCGCCGCATAGGGGATGCGATCGCGCCACCACTGCTAGACCTTCTGCAAACCCTACCGGCATCTGCCAAAACTCGTCATTCGTGAGAGGGTTCCCCTAGAGCGCACTCGCATGAGTCTTTGAATATCGACACAGAATATCGGCACAAAACAAAGCCCCAAGTTCCGATCGACTTAGGGCATCTAGTGTGCAAAATTATGAAATTATCGTGCCAATAGCTTAAACAACTAGCGGTTTACTCAGCGGTCACTTGATTCAGGTCTAACAAAAGCGGAATATCTTCTGAATTGCTACCCATGACCAACACCTTGGGCACTTGAGCGCCACCCGATCTCCAGGCTTCGATCGCCTCCTTTTGTAGAACCAATGGCCCGCCATTTTCCTTTAAGGTTTCGGCGAGTAGGCGCTGCGCCTCTGCCCGTCCCTTAGCGCGGTTGATGTCCGCTTGGGCTTGTTGCGAGGCTTCCTGTGCCACATACACAGCACGGCGGGCCCGCTGTTCGGCAATCTGTTTATCTTCAACCGCCTTGGCAAATTCTTTCGAGAAGCTCAGATCCACAACGCTCGTATCCAAGACTATTACGGCGTATTTCTCTAACCGGGCACTGAGTGCATCATCAAAGTCGCGTTTCAAGTCATTCCGCTTCGTAATAGCTTCTTCAACGGTTCGCAAGGCAGCCGCAATCTTGAATGACTCCTGAGTCTGCGGCGCAATCACTTTGCTGACCAGGTTTTGTAAGGTTCCCTGAGTTCGGCGGATTTGCACAATCTTAGCCGGATCGAGTCGGAAGTTAATGGCAAAGCTAGCGGTGAGATCCTGCAAATCTTTGGTGGAACTTTGGGCCGGCACTTCAAACTTTTGAACCGTCACATCATAAATGTCCACATTGGAGATGAAGGGTGGACGGACGTGTATTCCTTCTAACAGTGCGCCGTCTCGGGCTTTTCCTAAAATACTCAACACGCCAGCCTGTCCGGGGTTAATGATGACGAATGAGTTTAATCCAATCAGCAGCAGAATTGCGATCACAATTCCAGCCACCAGTGATGCCGCATTTTGCGTGGATTGACCTTTCAAAATTTCTCTCCTTAGCTGTTATCCAATGACGTAATGGGTTTTCTCACGATCGGGGCACGGAAGCCTGGGGTTGATAGTGACGGCGAGAGCGATCGCGTTCACGTCAAACTTAAGTCAACGTTCAGTCCGGGGTCAGTCTCCGTGGGATCATCCCCTTCAGCCGCCGACAAACCGGGAATCTAACCCGCTCTCTCTACCCTGGCATGATTTGGGAGCCTGTGCCGCCAACGATCGCCAAACTTCAGATTTGCCTCAACAATCCATGCGAATGCCGAAAGAATGGGGGACAATAGGCGGAAATAGATTCGAGGGAGACTGTGGCAAAGGTTGCGTTAGAGAACGTTTATAAAAGTTTTCCGCATCGGCAAGGCCGATCGCGCCAGGATAGTTTGGACGTAGCGGGGGCGATCGCTCCGGCCGCAGTCGCCGATTCAGCTCCCCCCTCAGCGTTGGCCAACTCGACCGCACCGCAGAAGCATCCATCCACTGCCACCATGGTATCGGTCTTGCGCCGCATCAACCTAGCGATCAACGACGGTGAATTTATGGTGTTAGTAGGGCCGTCAGGCTGTGGCAAAAGTACGCTACTGCGCTTGATTGCTGGATTAGAACCATTGACCGGCGGCAATATTTGGGTGGGCGATCGCCTGGTGAATGACATCCCGCCCAAACGCCGCAATATTGCCATGGTGTTCCAAAGCTACGCCCTCTATCCGCATCTGACGGTGTACAACAATCTTGCCTTTGGGTTGCGCCGCACGACGACTGCCGCCGACTGGAGCCTGACGGATGAACAGCCTGCAACCGCGCTGCCCGTCTGGGCCGAACGGGGACTGGTTGCCCTAACTCGATGGTTACCCCGCCAATGGCGCTATCTGTCCGCCCACGAACAGGCTATTGAAATGCGCGTCCTCAAGGTAGCACAGATGCTTCAGATTGAAACGTTGCTCGATCGCCTACCAAAGCAACTGTCGGGTGGGCAAAAGCAACGGGTTGCCCTAGGGCGGGCGATGGCTCGAAACCCTGCCGTTTTTTTGATGGATGAGCCATTATCTAACCTGGATGCCAAACTGCGGATTGAAACGCGATCGCAAATTGTGAACCTTCAGCGCACCCTAGGTATCACGACAGTTTACGTTACCCACGACCAAACCGAAGCCATGACAATGGGCGATCGCATTGCGGTGATGAATGCCGGACAGATCCAGCAAATTGCTAGCCCACTAGAACTTTACAATCAGCCCGTCAACCGCTTTGTAGCTGAGTTCATTGGGACATTACCCATGAATTTTCTCACTGTTGAAGTAGCAGCACCCTGCTTGATTACCCATCCTCAGTTTCGCCTCACCGTTCCCAGTGAGTGGGGCAGCCACTTGCAACGCTACAACGGGCGATCGCTCTGTTTGGGAATTCGCCCTGAGCATCTCAGCCTCGGCGTTCCCGCTCCCAAAAATATTCCAGTGACCGTCGAACGCATTGAAGCTTTGGGCAGCGAAACCTATCTATCCGTGCAGATTGGACAGGGTGATCAGCGATCGCCCGCTACTCTGCAAGCTCGCATCAACCCCGATCGCATCGTCAAACCGGGAGAAGACCATTGGCTTGCGATCGCCACTGATAAACTCCACTTTTTTGATCCAGATACCCACGTCGCCATCCAACACGCCCAACTTGCACCCGACCATTCCCATCCATGAACACCCCGCTCGAAATAGTTTGCATAGAGCCACAAAAATGGAGAGGCTGCCAGCGGCTCACCCCTCCAAACCTAGACTATTCAAATCAGCTCGATTAACGACTCGATCCATATCGAATACACGGTGACACACGATACAGCGTCGCTAGCTTCAGCAATAGCTCAAAACTTCGCCCAAAGAACAGAATTAAATTTAGCTGCGATCGCTAGCCGAATCAGACATCAATAACAATCACCAAAACACACGATGCTTTAACAGAACTCTAGAGATGGAACTCACCTTGGTTTAGCCGTGGATAGTGGTAGTCATATAAAGATTTTGGCTGATGTGGGCAACACCCACACTAGCCAAAATCCTTACCAAGAATCCTTACCAGTAGAGGACAACCTAGTCGTAATGCAGCATTTACCGTAAAACGTCAATGTGGGCGATCAAAATCAATTACTTAGCCATGCCCCGCCAATCGCCCCCATTAAAATAATCCAGCCAATCCGGCCAGCCAGACCCTACACACGCAGGCGACTGACAAACCGCAGCAGCAGATAAATAGCCAAAAGGTACCCTGCGGCAAGGGCAGGGATGATGATAGGGATACTGTTGTACGTCATAGCACTAGCCCAGATAGCGTCGGAGGAGTAGGAAAAAAGAAGGAACACACAAAATGCAGCCGTAACAGAGCGACTACGCCCATCGCAGTCTTCGGAAAGATATATGAATAAATTTCATGGATAGGCAAGAACAGGCGCAACCGTCAAAAAGCAGAGCGCCATGGATCCTTCTCGCCACATTGCCAACAGTTCAACAGATAAAACATCTCCAACACGCGATCGAACAACCGCGCTTGGCTCAAAGGCTAGACGCAATCCAGTGCAGCACTGAATCCGTACTCATCACCTGATGCATACCGAGTCTTATCTCGATGAAGGAGCCACATCACGAAGGGACTGAATCGGTACAGACAGGACACTGATTGATAAGCAATAGTGATCTATCAGCCCCAAATCACTTCCGTGATTCGGCTCACGTTGGTATAAAGCTTTTGAATCTCTAATACAAGAGTAGCATAGGATCTTGGGCATTCCGGGGATGTCTCGGAAAGAGTTTCAAAAAAATTCACAATTCCCCAACCCGTTACTGGTTCAAGACTTCGAGTGCCTGACTTGTTTTTTGTCCATAGGTTCCGCGTTAAGGATTCTCCGTAAAAACACGTAGACAATTGTCTTTTGTTACTAAGGCGATCGCAGGCTGAATTGATAAAAACAGTTGATAGGATGCGATCGCACCGGATGAAATTTGCCTAAAACTCAGTTCAACGTCGCTGATTGATGATGCTAGCTAATAGGATGCCGTTGTGTCCCTAACCGTGACTTGTCATAGCAACAGGAAATGTCGTAAAGCAGAACGGATGCCATCGCCCATCCCCTGCCCGCATGCTATCCATTACGCAGATCTTGCTGAAACCCGCATTCCTTCCTTCAAAAACGAGGATTCTGAGTAACCCTTAGAAAGGTTGTGAGGCAAAAGGTCTGGCGACTTTCGCGTAATGCATAGGCCCGCATGAAGCGGTCAGCATGGCTATGGACAACGGTTGAGATTTAGATGACCAAGATTTGAATGCTCAAGCGATCAAGGTTCAAACGTCTTAGATCCAAAACGACTTAGATCCAAACAGTTGAGATTTAGACAGTTGATCGATGATCGAAATCTTAATCGAAATCCCATTACAGCCCTCAGCGCTTGCACCATTCGCCCGGTTGTTGGGGTCACTGATGCCGAAGCACTCTCAGCTCACGGCAGATGATCAAACAACAGCATAGGAACTGATCGGATAGGCAAAATGCCGAACCAACCGCAAATGCAACTGTTGTACGATTCTTCAAAGCCGGGGCGATCGCTGACTGGTGATTTACAACCTGGGGCGTTGGCTTAAAATGAAGATAGAATATGTAAAATTTCGTAACTTAATGTCAGGTTCAGCCTACCCATGACCTCAGCGCTTTCTCTCTTTTCCCCAGTTGAAGCCGACCTTCATTTACTTTCTGATAATTTAAAGCAGCTCATCGGTGCGCGACATCCGATTCTCTCTGCGGCGGCGGAGCATTTGTTCGGGGTGTCTGGGAAGCGCGTTCGTCCAGCGATCGTGTTGCTCCTGTCGAGAGCCGCATCTACAGGCGGAGACATCACGCCCAAGCATCGCCGCCTTGCTGAAATTACAGAAATGATTCATACAGCCAGCTTGGTGCATGATGACGTGGTAGATGAGTCTGAGATACGGCGCGGCATTCCAACCGTTCATAGCAGCTTTGGGAACCGAATTGCGGTGCTAGCCGGTGATTTTCTGTTTGCCCAATCGTCTTGGTATTTGGCCAATCTCGATAACTTGGAAGTGGTGAAGCTGCTCTCTCAGGTGATTATGGACTTGGCGGAAGGGGAAATTCGTCAGGGCTTAAATCGCTTTGAAACGGGGCTGTCGTTAGATGCCTATTTGGAGAAAAGCTACTACAAAACGGCGTCTCTAATTGCGAATAGTTCAAAGGCGGCGGCGGTGCTGAGCGAAACGCCAGATTCTGTTGCTAACGACTTTTATCAGTATGGTCGGCATCTGGGTTTGGCGTTTCAAATTGTAGATGACATTCTGGATTTCACTGCATCAGACGATGCGCTGGGTAAGCCTGCCGCTTCTGATCTCAAAAGTGGGAACCTGACTGCTCCGGCACTGTACGCACTCGAAGAGCAGCCATACCTTGAAACATTGGTTGAGCGCGAGTTTGCTCAGGAAGGAGATTTGGAACAGGCGATCGCTCTGGTACAAGATAGCAAGGGCATTCAGCGATCGCGAGAACTAGCCACCTACCACGCCCAAGCCGCCGTGAAGCACCTTCAGGTTTTGCCAGCTTCTGAAGCCTGTCAAGCATTGATTAACTTAGCCGACTATGTGCTGCGTCGCCTGTATTAAATTTCAAAGTAGGGTAGTCCTCCATTGGTA
>CAYSIR010000250.1:0-4717 GCA_964431105.1 uncultured Leptolyngbya sp.
GAACCTTGACTGATAAATGACTCTGCCCTGGGTGCGAAAACCGGGTTCCTACCTAAATTTGGGCAAGGTAGGGGGCCGGTTTCTAGACCCTTGCGGTGGTGAGGGTTTCGCAAGTTTGGTCAGTCAACCGATGGACGATAGAAATAATTAACGAAATATCCTAGGTTAATATTGGAACATTGTAGGTGCCTATGCACCGCTTGTTATTCTTCCTCCTCAGCATGATTCCCATCGAGATTTTGTTAGTTGAAGACTCTCCTAGTGATGCTGATCTGGCGATGGAGGCGTTGCGTGAATCGAAGGTGCAAACTCATATTCACGTTGTTGAAGATGGCGTTGAGGCGATCGCCTTTGTGCGGCAACAGGGAAGATATGCCGACAAACCTCGTCCTGACTTAATCCTGCTAGATTTGAATTTACCCCGCAAAGATGGGCGTGAAGTGCTAGCTGAACTGAAAACCGATCCTGACTTTGTCACCATTCCCGTAATTGTGCTAACTACTTCTGCATCTAAGGATGACATTCTCAGTTCCTATCGTCTCCATGCCAATTGTTACATTACCAAGCCAGTGGACTTTGAGCAATTTATGGATATTGCCCGTGCGATCGACCATTTTTGGCTTGCTGCTGTCCAACTGCCGCCGCGAGGGCTGTCATCATGAGCATTACACCTCTCAGTATTTTATTGATTGAAGACAATCCAGCGGATGCGGACTTGTTCCAAGAAATTTTGGACGAAATCAGCCCGTTTCACGGAACGCTGACCCATGTGGAATCGCTGCGGGCGGCGATCGCTCATTTAAATCAGCAGTGCGTTGATGTAGTACTGTCGGATTTATCCCTACCGGATGCCCAAGGACTCGAAGCCATCCAGCAGCTTCATGCCCTGTTTCCAGATTTGGCGATCGTGGTGCTAACCGGTCTGCGCAGCGAAGAAGTCGGACTCTCAGCCCTGCGAGAAGGGGCGCAGGATTATTTGGTAAAAGGGCAAATTGATCATCACTTGTTGGTTAGAACTATTCGCTACGCGGCTGAGCGCTCCAAGACGCAGCGGGTCATGCGCCAACAGGCCGCAGCGATGGCGGCCTCGCGGGATGGCATTGCTATTTTGAATCGCAACTTTTGTTTTACTTATCTAAATCAGGCCTTTGCTGAAATCTGTGGCTACGATAATCCGGATAGTTTAGTCGGGCGGCTATGCTGGGAATTGTGCGCTGCCCATGAACAGCTTCGTATCCGGCAGGTTGTGCTACCCGCGATCGCGGCTGGAGGACACTGGAGCGGTGAAATGATGGGCTGTCGTCAGGACGGTACATTATTTGACCAAGAACTGTCGGTGTCCGAGTTTGGGCAGCAGGAATTTGTCTGCCTCATCCGCGACATTAGCGATCGCAAAGCCGCCGAAGAATCGCTACGCATTACGCGCTATTCCCTCGACCGAGTGGGTGATGCGGTGTTTATGGTACAGAAAAACGGCCGATTTCTGTATGTTAATGAAGCCGCCTGTGAATCCCTTGGCTATGGCTACGATGAGCTGATGGCGAGGCAGGTTGAGGATATTGATCCGAATTTTGCTGAAAAAAACTGGGCCCAGCACTGGGAGTTTCTAAAGCAGCAGGGCAGCTATACGCAAGAATCGGTCAACATTACCAAAACCGGGCAGCATGTTCCAGTTGAACTCAGTTCAAGCTACGTTAACTTTGATGGGCAAGAGCTAAAATGCACGATCGTTCGCAACATTAGCGATCGCAAACAATCTGAAGAAGCCCTGCGCCAAAGCGAAGAAAAATTCCGGCAGCTTGCCGAAAACATTCGCGATGCCTTTTTCTTACTCTCCGCCGATGGCCGGCAGTTGCTTTATATCAGTCCAGGGTATCAAGATATTTGGGGCTGCACCTGTCCGTCGCTGAATGAAGACCCCAAAGCCTGTCTGTTTGACGCGGCTCATCTGGCGGATCAGTCCCGCATTCGGGATGCGTTTCGTATCCACTTGCGCGAAAAGACTGAATTTAATGAGGAATACCGTATCCTCCAGCCGGATGGCACGGTGCGCTGGGTGTGGATGCGAGCGTCCTGTGTTCTGGACGCGGCTGGCTTTCCTTACCGGATTGCGGGCATTGCAGAAGATATTAGCGATCGCAAAACCGCTGAGTCGGCGCTTCAGTCTCAGTTTCGCCTGTTGCAAACGTTGATCGACACCATTCCCAACCCTATCTTTTATAAAAATCTGCGGGGAGTCTACCTGGGCTGCAACCGAGCCTTTGAGAATTATTTGGGCACAAAGCGCGATCGCATCATCGGCAAAACCATTCATGAGGTTGCCCCCCAGCTTTCGGATAGCTATGACGATGACGATCGCATTCTGCAACAAACCGGCGGCAGCCAGGTATATGAGCGGGCCGTTCAGTGTGCAGACGGCACGCGCCGCGATGCTATTTTTTACAAAGCTATTTTTCCCGATGTCAACGGCCAGCCCCAGGGCATTGTCGGCACCATCCTCGACATTACTGAGCGCAAGCAGACGGAGGCGGAGGTGCTGAGAACGCTGGAACATGAGAAAGAACTCAACGAACTCAAATCTCGGTTTATCTCAACCGCTTCCCACGAATTTCGCACGCCGTTGACCACCATCCTCAGTGCCACCGAACTATTAGAGTATCCAGATTATAAAATCAAGCCCGAAAAGCGCGATCGCTACTATCGGCAAATTAAGTCAGCCGTGCAGCACATGATTCAACTGTTAGATGACGTGCTGCTGATTAGCCGGTATGATTCTGGGCGGCTCTCCTTCGAGCCGATGCCGATTGACCTTGCTGAATTTTGCCGCACCCTAGTAGAGGGAATGCAGTTGAATGCGGCTGAGCAACGCCACATCACTCTTGATTATCAACTGCCGCCCCTGCCCACTGGCGCGATCGCCCTACCCCTGCGTCCCTACCTGGATGAAAAACTGCTGCGCCATATTATTAGCAACTTGCTGTCCAATGCGTTGAAATATTCGCCTACGGATAGCAGGGTTGACTTTCAAGTTCAGATTGCGCCTGCACCGCCCGCCGCTGCCCATCCCCTGACGGCTACATTTAAGGTTCGCGATCGCGGCATTGGGATTCCGCCCGAAGATATTTCTCGTTTGTTTGAACCGTTTCATCGAGCCAAAAATGTGGGTACTATTCCAGGAACAGGGCTGGGATTGTCAATTGTGAAAAATGCGATCGACCTGCATGGTGGAACTATTTATACCGATAGTAAAGTTGGAGAAGGAACCACGTTCATCGTAACGATTCCTTTATATTTTTCAGAGTCGTATGCTAGCGCAGCGGCAGCAATGGCGGAATCGCAGTGATTTTGTCTGGCATTTTCATCCCCGTCCCAATGCATTGACCAGTAGCTCCTATGACTGTGAAAAAAATCCTGATTATCGAAGATGAAGCCATGATCCGCGAACTGATTTCAGATTTGCTGGAAGCAGAATGCTACGAGCCAATCTGCGCAGAAGATGGGGTGACGGGTCTTCAAAAAGCCCGCGAGCATCATCCCCATCTAATTGTGTGTGATGCCATGCTGCCAGGCATGGATGGGTTCTCCATTCTTGCCGAGCTGCAAAAGGATGTAAAAACAGCGGCTGTGCCGTTCATTTTTTTAACAGCCCTCTCCGATCGCGTTGATGTACGGCGCGGTATGAAGCTCGGAGCAGACGACTATCTCACCAAACCATTTGAGCGTGATGATTTGCTGTCTGCTATTCGCGCCCGGCTGAAAAAGCAAGACACCTTGCAGCAGTGCTTCGCCAATCACACCATGGGGCAAGATGCTCAAAGGCAGGAGAGTCGCCGCCTCCTGGGTGCCCTGGAGCGATCGGAATTTTTGGTATATTACCAGCCACAAATTAACCTGCAAACCGGGGCGCTGACCGGAGCAGAAGCTCTGATGCGCTGGCGAGATCCGAGTCGTGGTCTGGTATCGCCAGGAGAGTTCATTCCGCTGGCTGAAAAAACTGGAGCCATTTTGCAGATGGATCGCTGGATGCTGAACCAGGTGTGTCAACAGGCGATCGCCTGGAAACAAAAAGGGTTTCCGCCCCTGAAGCTGTCGGTTAATCTATCGGGCGCGCAGTTTAACCAGGCAGACCTATCCTCAGATATTAGCCAAGTCTTACAAAAAACTGGTCTGGAGCCTGGATGTCTTAGCCTCGAACTCACCGAAAGCCTGCTAGTGAACGATGTTGAGCGAGCGATCGCCAAATTGCAAGAATTCCAGTCCCTTGGCATTCAGGTAGCTGTAGATGATTTTGGAACCGGCTACGCTTCCCTGGGCTATTTGCAACATTTTCCATTCAATACTCTCAAGCTCGATCGCTGTTTTGTGCAGCACGTCGATCGCAACCCCAAAAATGCCGCCATTGTAATGGCACTAATCCAAATGGCGCATGGGCTAGGGCTAGATGTCATTGCAGAAGGCGTTGAAACCCAGGAAGAGCGAACCTTCTTACAGTCGCACCAGTGCGACGCGATGCAGGGCTATCTCATTAGCCGCCCGTTACCCATTCCAGAGTTTGAAAACTTTGTAGAATCCTATGCAACGCTGCATTCTCCCATTCATTAGTCTTTCCTCAGCCCTTCGTCCAATCGCGTTGTCCAAGCGGTTTATGGATTGTGATTCTCGGTCGTTATTGTTTCTTGAATCAGCGTTTCTTGAATCAGCGTTTCTTGAATCAGCG
>CAYSIR010000250.1:4817-6175 GCA_964431105.1 uncultured Leptolyngbya sp.
GTTTCTTGAATCAGCGTTTCTTGAATCAGCGTTTCTTGAATCAGCGCAAGAGCGATCGCCCGTCCACTACTGCCCCTCCTAACACAGAGCATCATGAGTAAAATTCTAGTCATCGAAGACGAAGACGCCATTCGCGAACTCATCACCGACATCCTAGAAAACGAAGGGTACGAGGTCATTGCCGCCGCCGATGGCCCCCAGGGCATCACTCTCGTTGAACAATTCGTGCCTGACTTAATCTTGTGCGACATCATGATGCCCAACAGCAGCGGCTACGATGTCCTGAGCCAAGTGCGGCAACTACCCGCAACAGAAGCGACCCCTTTTGTTTTTCTGACCGCAAAGGCGAGTCGCTCGGATCAGCGCCACGGTATGGAAATGGGGGCGGATGACTACCTTAGCAAGCCATTTACGCGGGTTGAGTTATTGAACGCCATCACAGCGCGGCTCGAAAAAAAAGCAACGGTTCGCAATCACTATCAGCGCAAAATTGAAGAATTGCGGCAAAATATGGCCCGCGCCATGCCCCATGAACTGCTGACGCCGCTGAATGGCTTGATTGGGCTGGCCGATATTTTGAAATATGAACATGACGCGATCGAACCGGACAGCTTAGCTGAAATTGCAGAAGGGATCGGCTCCTCAGCCCGGCGGCTTCATCGAGTGATTAACAATACGCTGCTCTACGCAAAATTGCGGGTGTTGGCTAGCGATCGCACGGGAAGCCAAGACTTTCGATTGCACATTTTGCAACAGCCGGACTTCGTTGCACAGTACGCCGCCAAAGACATTATTGACAAATACACGCGCCAAGACGATCTGTCTATTCAAATGGACAACTGTGCCATCGGCGTGAGCGAGGCTAATCTTCAGAAAATGATTGAAGAATTGGTGGATAATGCCTGCAAATTTTCGCCACGCCACACGCCAATTTCCATTATCGGCATGGTTGACGGCGATCGCTACCATATCACCGTGAGCGATCGCGGTCGTGGTATCTCGCCTGCACAGATTCAGGCGATCGGGGCATTTCAACAATTTGAACGACAACTGTATGAACAACAGGGCAGCGGGTTAGGTTTAGTCATTGTTGAGCAACTGGTTCAGCTTTATGGTGGCGAACTGACTATTCATAGCGATGCCCAGCAGGGAACCCATATTCACCTTTACTTACCTTTAGTGACAGAAGAGATGCTAGCCAACCTGCTCGATATGTAACGGGAACAGGTCACGTTTGCAATGTGGCCCTCATCCCCCAGCCCCCTTCGACAAGCTCAGGACATGCTTCTCCTAATTTTGGGAGAAGGGGAGCCAGATCCGACGTCCCTCTCCCAGGACTGGGCTACGCATGACGCCAA
>CAYSIR010000251.1:0-6173 GCA_964431105.1 uncultured Leptolyngbya sp.
CAATATTGGAGAAGCTTGTCCTGAGCTTGTCGAAGCCATCCATTACGCAAAAGTCGCCAGACCTTTTGCCTCACAACTTTTCTAAGGGTTACTCAGAATCCTCATTTTTGAACCAAGGAATGCAGGTTTCAGCGAGATCTGCGTAATGGATAGGTCGAAGGGGGGGGTGGGGGATGAGGGCAATACAGGGATTTGCAAACGTGACATGCTCCCGATCGGTGGCGCTAAAGAATGGCGATCGCTTAGCCAGAACACTTAAAAATCAAAGTAAATATAGGGTAGCGCTTCGTTGGGAGCCAGCAGCCAAGCTGAAAATAGGCAAACGGGCACCAGCAGCAGTTTCACCGGCCAGTTAAGTTGTAGCTTTAGACCTTTCTGCACGCCATAGATAACCATCATACCGAGGGCGATCGCACTGAGGGCGATCGCAATTTCGGCTCGCCCTATCTGCAACGTTTCAACATAGATTTTTTGCCCAAATTGTACGTCGGCTTCCTGCCCCCACAGATGGGTCATTACCCACCACGAATCACGAACGTTTGGCAACCGAAACGGAATCCAGGCCAAAAAGACTAAAGATTGGGTCAGCAACCAGGCGATCGCAACGCCGGGAATACTTTTCCACCAAGACTGAAGCTGAGGCGATCGCTCAGATACGACATGGGTCAGACGATGAATGATCAGAGCAAGTCCATGAATTGCGCCCCATAGAATAAAACCCCAGGCGGCTCCGTGCCAAATTCCAGCAATTAACATCACAATTAGCAAATTCAAACAGGTACGGCTCAACCCTTGGCGCGACCCACCCAGCGGAAAGTAAAGATAATTTCGTAGCCAGTCGCCTAGGGTCATGTGCCAGCGTCGCCAAAAATCGGCAATATTGGTGCTGAGGTAAGGAAAATTAAAATTTTCGGGCAAATTAAAACCCAACAGTATGGAAGTGCCCCGGGCTACATCGACATAGCCACTAAAATCAAGGTAAAGCTGAAAGCCATAGGCGATCGCAGCTAGCCACAAATCTCCACTCCCCGCCCGCTCTAAGTTGGCAAAACTAAGATCCACCAGCGTTCCCAAATGGTCGGCAATCAACAGTTTTTTGACTGCTCCCGACGCAATCAGCCAGAGTGCTTCAGTAAGCTGCACCGTTGTTGGAAACTGTGCCGTTTGCACGTCCTTGATAAACGGATGGAAGCGCGTAATCGGGCCGGAAATTAACTTTGGGAAAAAGAGCTTATAGGACGCAAACTTCAGAAAACTTTGGCTAGCCGGTGCGCCGCGATACACATCTACTAGGTAAGCGATGCACTCGAAGCTGAAAAAACTAATGCCTAATGGTGCAATGACATTGGTGGCGACCCAGTCGGCCGTTGTGGCGGCTTCTGCCCAGTCGAAAGCGACCCCAACCGACGATAGCAGAAACGGCACGTACTTAAACCCCAGCAGCAGCAAGATATTGAGAACAATGCCCAGCCACAGCAGCTTAATGCGACGACGGTTCCAGTCTTGCTGCGCAAAGTCCCAAACGACGTTATCAATGCGCCAGTCGAGGGGCGCGCCGATCGCCAGCCCAATGCGGAAGGTAATTAACGCTATCACAATCAGCAGCGGCACATATTGCAATTGCAGCGAACTGTAGAATACCAAACTGGCCATCAACAGCACCACCAGCCGCCGCGATCGCCGCTCGGCTGCCCAGTAAATGCCCAACACGCTTAACAAAAATACGCCGTACAGAATCGACAAAAATGCCATAAACCTGCTCCGCGTTCCGTTATGAACCCGCTACATCAGAGCCATAGTACTGCATCTACCAAAAACCGCCAGGGCGATCGTCTCCCCAAGTCAGATTGGTTGGGGTGAAGCGATCGCTCCATCACCGTAGTGCCTGGGATAGCAGCGGTTGCCTGTGCGGCAAGCAACGCTCCGCTAACCGCAGGCTGTGAGATGAATCATCTGTTTTCCCAAGCCACATCACAGCCTGGGTTCCCATTGATCACCCCGATCTCCCACTCGCTCCAACTAAGATGACATTATCTTCATCATTGACGGACAAAAAATCCTGCATTGGGTGGGACAACCCACAGGATTTTAGATGCAGCGGTCAGGTTTCCTGATCGTCTCAGTCTTCAGAGTTTAGACCGTTTTGTCAATCCATGGGTCAATTAATCCGCAGCATCACCATCTGGTATGAATGCCCTGTACTGTCGAACCCTATTCCCGATCGCCATGATTAAAGTGTGTAGCCAACCCCTGCGCCCCAATCCATTCACTGCCTATCGTGATCCAAAGACTGGGGTGTGGGTCGTCGCTCGTTCTGACTCGGCTGATGGCTCGGTCAAGACGGCAGCGTCTCCGATGTCAACTCCGGAACCAGCTTAATAAAGGCATCAAGATTATTGACGGCTTCTTTATAGCTTGCGATCGCTTTGGGAGTGTCGCGATCGCGAGCAGCCTCGTCTAGCCCTACCAAATGCTTGAAGACTTCGCGAGCTTGGTCGCGAGCTTGTCCTTGCAGATCAGGCGTGAGGTTGCGACCAAGTCCAGACATTTTGGTGCGCAATTCGCCCATGGGGCCGTGAATAAACGTTTCTACGTCCCGCCAGTCTGCGGCATCAATCATGGGTGGAATTTCGTTGGAGAAGCGATCGCGCAGTTCCACCACATCCGCCGTGTACTTCTGAATTTGCGAAATTTCATCAGGCGTGTAGGCGGGTTCGGGCGGCAGCGAGGACGAATTGCCGCAGCCCACCACCAATACCGCGATCGCCACAATCACAAGACGCATGGCCATAGACGTTAGCCGTTGCAGCAAGGAAGGTTGGTCAGCAAGATTCCGATTCATCATCACTCAATTTTTATGACACATTCATTAACGCGATCGATCCCAACCTAGAGACAGGATGAGATGCGATCGCACTACTAGAGTTACATATTTTCATAAAAACTAAAGGATGACGAGACAACATTCGTCAATAATCCTCCGTTCGGTAGCTGTCGCCGCTTGGGGCCACTGGCGTTCAAAATCAGCAGTCTCGATTAGAGATGCCACCGCTGGGGATGATGGTATTGCAGACGCGCGCCCCCTCCAAGTCTGCCCCGTTGACCAGCACCCATCGTAAGTTCGCATTGGTCAAGTTCACGGAATACATAATGGCATTTTCGAGCAGTGCCCCCTCTAGGTTTGCGCCTGTTAGGTTCACTGCCATTAGGTTGGCATCCGTCAAATCCGATTGCGACAAATTAGCATTACTCAAGTTTGCGCCCCGTAGATCAATCGCCCGCAGGTCACAATCCTGGCAGCTATTTGTATCCAAAAGTTGGGCAAGATGATCTTTGTTGTAGGCGTAGGCGGGCAAAGGTTGAACCAAGCTGATGATTACAACCCATGCAGCGAAGAACGCAATCAACCGAGAGCCGAATTTCATACCATATCTCCAGTTTAGAGCGCTAAATGAATCTGCAAAAAATACCTAGGTTACAATCTGTTCACCGATATGCTTCACCGATGTAATTCACCGATGTTCAGGTCGGGTGCATGTCATGTTTCCTCAAAGATGCGCGAAAGATGCACGACGTTGTTATTCATCATACCCATGTTGAACATTTCTCAATACTGGCAAATTCAACCCACGATGTCAGTGCCAGAGTGGTTTTTGGTGATGGTGCAGGCATCTGGTGACTATTCTGGTGAGGTAGCGGCTCAACTTCTGTGGCAGCGCGGCATCCGCACCCCTGAGCAACTGGCTGGATTTCTGAACCCCGATCGCTATCAACCCACTAGCCCCTTTGCCTTTGGGGAGGAAATGGAACAGGCTGTTGGTCGCTTGCAGCAGGCCTGCGATCGCCAAGAGCAGGTAGCTATCTGGGGAGATTTTGATGCGGATGGCATTACAGCAACGGCGGTGCTATGGGAAGGGTTGCAGGCGGTTTTTAGCGCAGCCGAACAGTTGCGCTATGTTATTCCCAATCGCCTCACCGAGTCCCACGGGCTAACCATGGCTGGGCTTGAAGCACTAGCCGCAGCGGGAGTCAGTTTGGTTGTTACCTGTGATACGGGCAGCACCCACTTGCCTGAACTGACTCAGGCGCGATCGCTCGGCTTGGATGTAATTGTGACCGATCACCACACCCTGCCAGATGAGCGCCCGCCGGTCGTCGCCCTGATTAACCCGCGTCAGTTTCCTGCTGATCATCCCCTAGCCGATTTATCCGGCGTGGCGGTTGCCTATACGTTACTGGAAGCCTTCTACAGCCGCATGACCTATCCTCCCACTTTAGCGCTAGAGTCCTTGCTGGATTTGGTGGCGATTGGTCTGATTGCCGATTTGGTAAAATTAAGCGGGGATTGCCGCTATTTGGCGCAAAAAGGTATTCAACGGCTCCAGCAGCAGGCTGGCCCGCAGGCCACTCGTCCCGGTGTGGCGCGGTTGCTGGAGTTGTGCCAACGGGCGGGCGATCGCCCCACCGATATTTCCTATGGACTAGGGCCACGCATCAATGCCATTAGTCGGGTTCAGGGGGATGCCTGCTTTGGGGTGGAATTGCTGACCAGTCGCGATCGCGATCGCTGCCGATATTTGGCAGAGCAGACCGAGTTGGCGAATGCCCGCCGCAAGGGATTACAGCGCTGGGTTGTGCAAGATGTGCGGCGGCGATTGGCGCAGATTGATTTATCAACAACCCATGTAATTGTGCTGGAGGATCCACAATGGGCGATCGGTGTGTTGGGACTGGTGGCCGGTCAGATTGCCCGTGAGTATGGCCGCCCGACTATTTTACTCAACAGTGAACTAAGCCGTGATGCCGAACATGAGGCGATGGCCAGAGGGTCAGCGCGATCGGTGCATGAGTTGGATTTATATGACCTGATGCAGGGACAGCGGCATCTGCTGCATCGGTTTGGTGGGCATCCCTTCGCGGCAGGGTTGAGTTTGCCTGTTGATACAATTCCGCTATTTGCTGAAGCGATTAACCGAGACTATCGTCAGCGCTACGGTATGCATAGCCCAGTCGTCACGATCGCTGCAGACTTAACCGTGACAGTGGCTCAGCTAGGGGCGAACTTATTTCAAGAGCTAAAGCTGCTCGAACCTTGCGGAATTGGCAATCCGGTTCCTAAACTGCTCATTCAAAATGTGTGGTTTGAGAAGGTTTGGAATCGTAATCTTAGGGATTGGCGCGGCGGCGAGGTTAAGTATATTAAAACTGAGTTTCAGATCTGTGATGCTACCTGTGCTGATGGATTTCCCGGCGTTTGGTGGGAGCATTATCAAGATGAAATTCCGAAAGGACGCTGCGATGCGATCGCTGAGCTAGACTTCAATACTTATCTCAAATGTTACCAAATTCGGTTAATTGAGGTGCGATCGCATGACCACCAGCCGGTGTCCCTGGCGACGTCAGATGTTACTTGGATTGTGGATCGGCGCACGATCAGCCAATCGGCTTTCCAGCCTGATAATGCAGATAATATATTGACGATTGACCGCTGTCCAACTACTTGGAATGATTTATATGCCTGGATACGTCGCGCCTACCATCAGGGATGCATTTTAGCGATCGCCTATCCACCCCCACCGCACCGCAGCACCACGGACATCTGGCAACAGCTTATCGGCATTGCTAAATATCTGCACCGTACTCAGCATACAGCCAGCCGGACTCAGCTCTTACAAAAACTTGACCTCAGCGATCGCACCTTACAACTCGGTATTCAGGCGTTGCAGGCGATCGGGTTTCAGGTGGTTGCTGCCGAGAATGGCTTTCAGATTACGGAACAAACTACCCATGACTCGAATCCAATGCAGGCGATCGCACTATTCTTATCTGGTTTACGGGAAGAGCAATTCCGCCAACAGTATTTTGCTCAACTCTCAATTGAAACAATTCGTGCTGCTGCTCAAAATTGGCTGCTAGCCTCTGTTAGCGCCGATTATTAGCGCTGGCTGACGAAACTGGCAAAACTCCAATCGCTCAAAGGGACAGAAAACCTATCCCCTACATTATCTGAAATTCTGGGCTACCTCGACAACCTGAATATAGCAATCCTAAATGAGTTGTGAAGTGAGAATGGTTGTTGTGAGAAGGATTCCTGCGGAATCCTTCTCACAATCCAAATAGGATTGCTATATAGCACCCAGTGATTTTTTCCAGTATTTTCCAGCAAGCCTAAA
>CAYSIR010000252.1:0-6152 GCA_964431105.1 uncultured Leptolyngbya sp.
AAAAACCGCTCAAAGTCCCTCTCCCAATCTTGGGAGAGGGATTTAGGGTGAGGGTGTAAAGGTGACATGCACCCAGATTCCTAAGCTTTTTGCTTGGCGCTCTACCGTTTTTTTTACTTTGCATGGGCGATCGCCCGTCTCACTGGTTTTACAATTATGAAACTCATTTTATTTAGCAAGCCCGGCTGTCATCTTTGTGAAGGACTCCACGAAAAACTAGAACAGGTGAGCCTACCGATTGACTTAGATGTTCGTGACATCACGCTGAAAGACGAGTGGTTTCAAGCCTTTCAGTACGAAATTCCGGTATTGTATTGGATGCCGCCAGATGCAGCAGCCATCCCTTACCGCCTCCCGCGCCTGTCGCCGAGAGCGTCGGTGGCGCAAGTGGAGCAAATGTTACAGGCTGCCCAAGCAGATTATCAAGCAAACTAAAAGCGGTTGTGAGGTGCTGACATGAAGCTACGGGACTTATTGGGTGCGATCGCAGCAGTCTCTGAACTGCCTGATCATCCAGCCTTAGACCAAGAAGTGAGAAGACTTTCAACCAATTCCCATGCCTGCCAACCGGGGGATGTGTTTATCGGAATGCCGGGGACGCGGGTGGATGGCGGACAGTTTTGGCCAGGGGCGATCGCAGCGGGGGCGATCGCGGCTTTAGTGTCCCCCTCAGCAGCCGTGCGGCAGGTTCCCAAGACAGATTTTGCGCCCACTGCCGATGTGGATCTCGCTCAGGCTTGCGTAATTCCCTGTCACGATATGCCCCGTGCTTGCGCCCAAGCCGCTACCGCCTTTTATCAAGCGCCAACCCAACAGCTTCAACTGGTCGGCGTGACGGGAACCAATGGTAAAACGACCACAACGCATTTGATTGAGTGGCTGCTGGGCGACCAACCGAAAGTGCTGCTCGGTACGCTCTATGCGCGCTGGCCTGGACACCAAGAAACGGCTGTGCATACCACCCCCTTCGCCGTTGAACTCCAGCGTCAGTTTGCGGCGGCTGTGGCGGCTGGGGCAAGGGTCGGCGTGATGGAGGTTAGCTCCCATGCCCTGGCCCAAGGGCGGGTGTTGGGCTGTGCGTTTGATGTGGCGGTCTTCACCAATTTGACCCAAGATCACCTGGATTTTCATCGTGATTTGGAGGATTATTTCAACGCGAAGGCGCTCCTATTCAGTCCTGATTATTTAACGGGTAACGCCATTGTGAATGGGGATGACCCCTACGGACGACAACTGTACGATCGCCTTGATGCAGATCGGGTATGGCGCTATAGCACCCGCGATCGCACAGCAGAGCTATGGACCCGTGACCTTACCTACAGCCCCGATGGTGTATCTGGTATGCTGCATACGCCTATGGGTGAGATAGAATTTCGATCGCCCTTGGTGGGGCAGTTTAACCTATCGAATGTGTTGGCGGCGGTCGGGGCAGCGCTGAGTTTGGGAATTAAACTGGAGGCGATCGCTCAAGCACTACCGGCATTTCCGGGCGTGCCGGGTCGGATGCAGCAGGTGCAGGTGCAGCCCCAGCAAGATATCAGCGTTATTGTGGATTATGCCCATACGCCCGATAGTTTGGAAAATTTGCTGACGGCGGCGCGCCCGTTTATTGCTGGCAATTTGATTTGTGTGTTTGGCTGTGGGGGCGATCGCGATCGCACCAAACGACCGCAGATGGGCCGCATTGCGGCACGATTATCAGATGTGGCGATCGTTACGTCGGATAATCCCCGTACTGAAGACCCGCAGCGTATTCTCGACGATATCCTAGAGGGCATTCCAGCGGAAACAAATCCGATGGTTATTGGCGATCGCGCCGAAGCCATTCGCACTGCAATCCTCAACGCGCAGCCTGGAGATGGCGTACTCATTGCTGGCAAAGGCCATGAAGACTACCAGATTCTTGGTACAGAAAAAGTACATTTCGACGATCGCGAACAGGCGCAAACTGCCCTGCTTGCCCGCTACGGCAGCGATCGCGCCTAGAGGATGCACCATGCAGAACTCGTCCATCATCTGATGTAACGGCCGCGCCGCTACTCGGCAGAATTTAGAACAGTGAAAGTGATAGAGCCTATGATTTTAGCCACAACGGATGTTTTGCAAGGACGCATCGTAGACGCTTACCTTGGTATTGTGACGGCGGAAGTTGTGTATGGCAGTAATGCCTTACGCGATTTTTTTGCCGGAATCCGCGACATCATTGGCGGTCGCACAGGTAGCTATGAACGAGTCTTTCAAAAAGGACAGCAGGAAGCCTTTCAAGAATTGCAGCAGCGAGCGGCGGCCCTGGGTGCGGATGCCGTCATTGGCATTGAAATCGACACCGGTACCATCAATGTGGATGATCGCGGCGCACTGCTCCTGATTACCGCGACTGGAACCGCCGTGAAACTTCAGCCATAGCGACTCTCAACGGCTACTCATTCAACCATAAACCCCATCTGCGCCAGTCCTTGTCGGAGCCGTTGTGCTTCGGCAGGGTTATGCTCCGAATGCAGAGCGATCGCTTGCTGAAATGCTGCCAACCCATCCGGCATTTTGCCCAGCTTAAATAACGCCACGCCCAGGTTTTGATAGGCATCAGCATAATCAGGATTGAGGGCGATCGCTTTTTGGTACTGGGCGATCGCCGCCTGAAACTGATTTTGGGCCTTGAGCGTCATGCCTAGGTTGTAGTAGCCAATCGCAAACGCTGGATCAACTTCCGTCATGAGGCGAAAAGATTGTTCTGCACCCTTCAAATCTCCGGCAGCTCGTCGCAAGCTGCCCAAATTATTGTAAGCACCCAGTTTCAGCACCGGGAAAATGGGCTGCTCAGTCGCCGTATGGTAATGCTGTGCCGCCTGCTCAAAATGCTGAAGGCGACTGTAGGCAATGCCCAAGTGATAGTGCAATTCATAGCGCACCGATGGCTCAATCTCCTCATTCTTCAGCCCTCTTTCTAGGAGTTCTACCCCGTCCCGCATCCGATCCATTTGGACATAGAGCGCTCCTAGCTTGCTGCATGTATAGGGTTCACCCGGATGCGCGACCAAAAATCGCTCCATCGCAAGCCGAGCTTTATTGAGTTTGTTGCGGCTGGCGATCGCCCCTGGCGTATAGCCATGATGAAAAATGGCCACATCCGGCAGGTTTGCAATCTGCCACTGGGGTTCAACGGCTAAAACCTCCATCACGCTGTCATCAATCAGAGCATGGTACGGTCGCGAAAACGATAGCTGAGGATGCCGCCGAAACAATCGCGACACCAGCGAATAGGGGGATTGAGTCGCACCAATCTCTTGCCGCACCAGGTTTATCACCAGGCTGTCTGGGTTTTGAATAGCGGCTTTAAGGGCAGGCGCGATCGCCGGGTTCAATTCCTCATCCGCATCCAATACCAGCACCCAATCACAGGTTGCATACTTAAGGCATTCATTACGAGCTGCTGCAAAATCATCCTGCCATAAAAAATAATGCAGCATGGCCCCGTAGCGCTCAGCAATTTCAGGGGTCATATCGGCTGACCCAGTATCCAGCACCACCAACTCATCCACCACTGCTACGACGCTATCCAGACAGCGAGACAGATTCTTCTCCTCATCTTTGACGATCATGCAAAGGCTGAGTGTGGCATCAGTCGAAGGGGCTGCCACTGACTCAGTGACCGATAGCGCTTGATCTGAGGGAGTCGTCTGCGGGAATAGGGATGGCTCAGTCATAATAAACGTTAACAATCGCTACTGACGTTGGATGGGGGAAACAGCGGCTTTGGCAAGGGCACGACCGCCTCAGTAGTGTATCGTTCTACAGCAATCCGGTAGTCCTCTATTGGTCAGGATTTTGGGTGGTGTGGTCAACGCCCACACCACCCAAAATCTTGACATGAAACCACTATCAGCAATCCTACTGAGATGGTGCAGCGGGTTGCTGCGGAATCCTTCTCATAGAGCGTATCTATGGTTGTAAATCATTTAGGATGGCTCTATGCAGCGCCGATCGGCGAACTCTGCTGGGGGCGATCGCTCCCTTCTGTTCTATCCTGTTCCCTTAGCGAACAGCACTACCGTCAACCTTAGCGGGTTGTTGAGATACTGAATACCACATTTGAAATGCCATATTTGAAATGCCACATTTGAGATTCGCGACATACACTAGGGCAGAGGGACGGCTAACCGCAGTTTTAGGAAACCAATTCGTCTATCATTAAACGGCATTCTTGAAAACTGTAGATCTATCCAATGCCCCCGATTAACTGACAAATCGACTAAACCCCAACTGTGGAAAGGGTTGACCAGACTGTTACATTGTCCAAAACCATTATCCAAAATATGATAGGACAGCAGCTTCCGCGCATAACGTAGGTTAGTCAGTCAATTCGCCAATGCCCTCAATGCATCGGCTGCATCATCCCGATCAGGCTGCCACAAGCCGATGATCATCTTCTGATACGCTCACCTAGTGGGAGTTCAGCGATGGCGATCGCTCTTAATTAACCATCTCACTAACACAATCACCCTTAGTCTCGACCCTATCTAACTAGACTCCATCGGTTCACAAAATCTATTCATCTATTCCAATCATCTATTCCAATGACTGACGCGCCCATCGGTTCAAATCTGACCCAATAACGATTGGGACTGCCGATAGGTTCTGCTGAAGCATTCTTCGATATTCAAGCTTCAGCATACTCACTACTCTGGGGCGTTACGTCTTGAATAACGGCTTACTGCATTGACGATTCAGGCATCAACCATGTCTCAAGATATTTTGGCACGGGCGCAGGATGGTGACCCGAAAGCAATCGAACAAATCATGAATCATACGACTCGCCCCCGTGGGATTCAGACTCGTGTGGCGTATCAAGATAGCTGTTTACACATTTTGCTGGAGTCGGAACGGGGATTGGATCAGGGCAACATGACCCATTTTATCCATCTTAGTATCAATAAGCTCAATATCCAGCGATTATCGAAGGTGCGAGTGTATGGCCGACAGCCTCAGCAAGATGTGGATTGGACAAGCGAACTAAGTATTCAGAATGGCGCTGTTGTCAATACGGCGATCGCTGGTTCACAGACCATGATGCCCGATCGCCGCTCAGAACCAGAGTCAGGCTCTAGACCTGCGCCGCCCTCCGAACAAACGGAGACTCCCGATCGCGCGCAATGGTCGGAGGAGAGTTCTGAAGAAACTGCCGCGATCGCCAATTCTGGAGATGATTTGGCGGTTCGTGAGGCGGGATTCGTCGTGCCCAATTCGAGTCTAGATTTGAATCCGTTAATTGAGGCATCGGCTGATCCATCAGTTGAAGGTTCAGGGGCGGCGTTAGAAGAAACGTCTGATCCAGATGCATCAGAGCTTGAATCCTCTCCGGTAGAGGGTTCTGAGGTTCCTCTGTTGGATGAAGCGGGGACGGCTGAAGCTATGCCGACCGAATCAGTCGCGATCGCAGATGACGCTTGGACAGGGACATCCGCCGAGTCCGATTTTGCGACCGCAGAGTTCACAACTGGTCACACCGAAGAAGCGATTCGGGCCCTAGGCGATATCCAAGCCGACCTCAACCCATTCCAATTACCGATCATGGCATCGCTGGAAACCTATGAAAATACTGAGTCCGTGACCGGGCTTGAGGGTGAGGACGATCCAGACCTAGATGCGATCGCCAGTTCTCCGGCCGATGCCGCTTTAACTGAGTCTTCAGATACTTGGGATGATGGGACGGATGATTTATTTGGGATCGAGGACGATGCTGTTTCTGATGCGTTCAGCACCGACTCAGATATGCCATCGGATGAAGAACTAGAAGCCGTGCTGTTTCCGCACGGACAACTGCCGTCTACTGACTTTTTGGAAGAGGATAGTGACCACGGCTGGGGAGATTTTGACGAGGCGGCTGATGTTAGTGATGAGAGCGGGCTTGATGATTTGTTATTTGAGGATGGTTCAACCCATGAACTGCAGTCGCTTGATGACTTAGAAACTGACAATATCGGTATGGATGCGATCGATGAGTTAGATACTCTGGATACCACAGCCGAGCCGAGCGATCCACTGGCATCCATGCAAATAGGGGAAACAGCTCTGCCTGATTTTTCAATAGATACTTTAGATGGTAGCGATGCGGCGATCGCCTTTTCTGAGGAATCTGAAGCAACTGAAGCATC
>CAYSIR010000253.1:0-6130 GCA_964431105.1 uncultured Leptolyngbya sp.
ATTCCCAGCGCCATCACTGTGGCTTCGATGCTGTTAATGGCAACCTGCTGCTGCTGCAAAGCTTCCGCAATCATTGTAGTAGTCGAGCCGACTGCTTCAATCTGCCAGCGATGGGCCGGAATGTCGCCGGGTGGCCCATCTACTTGGTGATGGTCATACACCGTAATCGTAAGCTGGGGTTCATCTAGCCATTCCGCTGCCCTACCCAAGCGATCGCGCCACTGCGTATCGACCACCATGAGCGATCGCACCTGTGCAATGCGCACCGATCGCCGCTCAATCAAGGCATACTCATCCCGATGCAGTGCCAAAAAATCCTGCACCCCGCGATGGCATCCCCCCGTCAGCACAATTCGCGCCCCCGGATGCAGGCGGCTCAGACCCACCGCTGCCCCCAGCGTGTCAAAATCGGCAGTGGTATGGCACAAAATCAAATCCATTGGAACCTACTCAGTATTGAATGCACGGTGTTAACCGCTCCTCGAAAAAATGTAGCGAGAGGGGCAATTTCTGATAGCTTAACTACTGAGGGAGTCAGCACGCTGACTGACATTCACCTACAATATGCTGTAGTGAACCCATCAAAACCTAGGGCGATCGCCCTAGCCGTTTGGGGATCAGCCAACCTTTACGATGATTTAGCTGGGAGAATCACGGGAATGACAATTATTTTTAATGTATTTTTGTTCGCGCTTGTCGCACTGTCCTTCGTCATGGTGGTAGGAGTGCCAGTTGCCTACGCTTCCCCCCAAAACTGGGATCAGTCTAAAGGGCTGTTATTCATTGGTTCTGGCGTTTGGGTGGCGCTGGTCGTTGCCGTTGGTGTACTGAACTATTTCGTGGTCTAGGCTGGCTTTGTATCATTGATGATGCGCGTTGATGTTAGAACATTGGTTAATAAATGACAGTTTTTGAGGGCAGCTTTACTCAAACCCAGGATTTGCGCATGGCGATCGTCATCGGTCGCTTCAACGATCTGGTGACTGGTAAATTGCTGGATGGGTGTCAAGACTGCCTAAAGCGTCATGGCATTGATCCCGATCCATCAGGCAGTCAGGTTGATTATGCTTGGGTGCCTGGTAGTTTCGAGATCCCTGTGATCGCTCACCAGTTGGCACTCAGTCGCCGCTACGATGCCATTATTTGTTTGGGCGCAGTGATTCGTGGGCAAACGCCCCACTTTGACTATGTGGCGGCAGAGGTATCGAAGGGGATTGCGTCCTCATCGTTCCAGACTGGTGTCCCGATCACATTTGGCGTTCTGACAACTGACAATATGCAGCAAGCGCTGGAGCGGGCCGGCATTAAAAGCAATAAGGGCTGGGAATATGCCATGAGTGCGATCGAGATGGCTAGTTTGATGCGGCAGTTGCGGGATGCGCCATCGGGGAATACGGCGGCGCTGTCGGGCGATCGCAATCAGTCCTTGCCATCGTTTTCACCGGCCCTTGCCGAACAACATTCAGAATCATAGGCTTTGCAAGGGGACGATGGGCAGTTGCGATCGCTCAATGCCTCTAGTGAATCATCGGTTAGCCATCGTCCCCAAAAACTTAGATCCATGGTTGACACGATCTCTGATTTTTGGCATATTTGTAAAGCATCAAACATTTGCGGGTATAGCTCAGTGGTAGAGCGTCACCTTGCCAAGGTGAATGTCGCGCGTTCGAATCGCGTTACCCGCTTTCAAGGTTTCATTTAGCCCAGTCATTATTGTGGGCAAGCGACAGGTGAGCAATCCTGCGATATGGCAGATGGGCCGCTGTAGAAGCCTGCACCCTTCTGGTTTTTTATGCAGTAGTTCTCTATTGGTAAAGATTTTGGGTGATGTGGGCGTTGCCCACATCACCCAAAATCTTTATGTGACGACCACTACTTTTTATGCAGAGCTGATCGAAACAGGTAGGATGAAACTCTACATTTCGTCTGTTGCTTTCTAGGGCATGAATGTTAGATTGACTAAAACTGACGGAATACAAGCCCAGTCCTTTAGGGCAAAAGTTGTATACTTATCTCAGCGGCAGGGCATGTCGTCTTTAATGGGCAAACGCTTGAGCAGTGTAAGACCTCAATCTGAGGCAGTTGTTTGTCTACCCATCATGAGTCAGCCTAGCGCTGGCAGACTGGGAATCTCTGCGCCTTTAGTCTGGAGAGGATGTCATCAGCGAAACTCTAGTACTGGCACGGGCCCTATCTGCATCTCTGATAGTCATCTAGCGTTCGCAAACCGATCTCCTATCATCCTGTTGTGTGACTTGTGCAAACTCAGAAACCCCACAAGATTGACCTCAGTGCTGAGTATCCTTGTCCTTGCCGCCGTCATGGTCGGTTGACTCCCATCACACTGACGGATGCATTTGGCTGCGATCGCTGCCAGCAAATTTTCGTGGTTCAAGAAAACGGCTACACGATTGAGCAGTTGTCTACCCATTACCCCTACAAAAAAGTGTGGCGATGGACAGGGCGGCAATGGGCAATGGTGCATCCTTCTATGGCACGCGGCTACTTGCCCATGTTTGTCTTGACCGTTCTACTGGGGCTAGCTTTCTTGCTGTTAATTACCACTTTGCAGTCTATTTTGAGTTCAGACGTTGCATTCCGCATCATTGCTGCCCTGGTCTTGGTGATGCTACTGTTGATGCTCTGGGTCGCCTATCGGCGTTAGGCAATGTCAGCACATTCTTCTGTTCCTTCTCCAGACCTCATCTCGAAGGCCACTCAGCAGGCGCAGTCGGCGGCCGTTTTCTTGCCTAAGCTGAGCGGGAGCGATCGCAGCCGTGGCTTGAGCGCCATGGCCGAAGCCATCAAAAATAATAAAGATGATTTACTCGATGCCAACACTCTTGACCTAGAAACCAGCCGCGAGATGGCTGTTCCTGAGCTAGTGCTGGATTGGCTGAAGCTTACACCCGAACGCCTTCAGACAACTATCCAAATTTTGCAGCGGCTCAGCGATTGGCCAGACCCGCTTCAGCAAATGCAGCATTCTTCTTATCCCGTAGGGCAGGGGCAAACCTACTGTCAGTCTATGCCGCTAGGGGTTGTGGCTCTGGTGTATGAGGCTTTACCTGAGCTTGGCGCGATCGCGGCTGGGATGTGTTTACGAACGGCGAATAGCCTTATCCTGCGGGGGAGCAGTGAGGCCAGCCAGTCGAATCAAATGCTGGTTAGAATTTTGCAAGACACGCTGGATAGAGCCGACCTTCCTATGGGAGCATTGCAGTTGCTGCCATCTGATCGCGGCGACTTGACCCGCGAGCTAATTACCCGCGATCGCGATGTCAACCTAGTGATTCCTTACGGGCGGGCGAGCCTTGTGCAGCAGGTGACTCGCCAGGCGACTGTTCCTGTCCTCAGAACTGCGATCGGGAATTGTTATCTGTATTGGTCGTCATCGGCAAGTGTCGATAGCGCCCGCTGGATGATTTTGGATAGCCATGCTAGTGAACCTGATCCGGTGAATGCGATCGAAAAGGTGCTGGTGCATCAGCATCAGTCACCGTCTTGTCTTTCCTTGTTGCTAGGGAGCCTGAGCGAGAAGGGCTTCACCCTCAAAGGAGATGCGGAACTGGCGCAGGAGTTTCCAGAATTGGGTGTAGTGGATCTGCAAGAGTGGCGACAGCCTTATCTCAATCGGACGATTGCCTTTAAGCGAGTGGATAGTTTGGATGCCGCGATCGCCTGGATCAATCAGTACAGTAGTGGTCATGCCGACAGTATTGCGACTGAATCTTACTACGAAAGCCGTCAGTTTGCTGCCCTAGCCATGAGCGCAACGATTCATGTCAATTCATCACCTCGGTTTTATCGCAATCCCCAAACGAATCTACCCATTTCCCTGGGAATGTCGAATCAGCGAGGTCATCGACGCGGGTTAATTAGCCTAGAAGCTCTCACGACTATGAAGCAAGTCATTCAGGGAAATGGATAAAATCAAATCCCTCTTAACGAATCTAGATTATCAGTAATCGTAAGGATTAGCTGGTTCAGGAATTTCAGTTAACTGGGTGGCATTGATGACTAATTGCCGTTGACCGTTCAGGGTTTCTGTGATCATGCGTCCCTGTACCCGAAACCATTGGTCTTCAGGATAATCGGCGCGATCGCCAGGTAGGTGTACCGGCAGCCCAACCGGGTACACATCGGCGGCACAGCAGGTGATCACGAATCGGGTAATCATCATGTAATGGTTGGGTAGCTCTGCGGCGTGAATGGCAAACCCCTCTACATCCACCGGCTGCCCTGCGTAAGCATCCGGCTCAGGGTAGACATTTAGCGTGCGAACCCAGTCAATGACTGACCGATCTTGGGGTTGGGTAGAAGCACGAAAGGCTTGGGGTTGCGATCGCGTCATCACCAGCGTGTCCGACACGCCACGTTGAATGGCTAAATCGCTGGCAAACGGGCGCGGCGTCACAATCAAACCCAGGATGGCGATGCCCACTAAAATGGCACTGCTCACCCCCACAGGAAATAAGGTCGTGTGGGGCAATCGGGGTAGGGAGCGGCGCGATCGCATCACCCACCAAAGCTGCTGTGCTTTGAAGCCGCCCAAAACGGCCAGAAAGGCACAGGCTGTGTAAACGAGCCAATGATAATCCGGGTGCAGCAATACGTTAATGGTGCCTGTCAGCCAGTATTTCAGCAGAAGGAGGCTCCAGAGGGCGATCGCCATCAGGTCGAAGATGCGCTGCCAGGGAATGGGAGACGGTCGGCGTCGGGGCTGAGCAGTGCGGCGTTTAACTTTGACGGTCATAGGTGACTTGGAATAACTCGAAGCAACTGCGCGATCGATCAATGAACAAGCAAGTCATAAACGAACATCATCAACATCCAGCCGTTCAGCAAATGGCTTAGCTAATGTATAAATTCATGACCAGAGAACAGAGAAACGTAAGCTGGGCGGCCAGGGCAAATAGATAAATGATGGTACGCCCTCGAAAGACGGTAATCAGTAAGCCAATATTTTTCAGATCAATCATGGGGCCAAACACCAGGAAGGCTAGCAATGAACCCGTTGTAAAGGTTGAGGCAAAGGCTAGCGCAAAAAATGAGTCCACCGTTGAGCAAATAGAAACAACCCAGGCTAAAGCCATCATGGCCAAGATTGAGGTGATGGGCCCCTGCCCCAAATTCAAGACTACTTCGCGGGGAATAAACACCTGAACGGCGGCGGCGATCGCACTGCCCAGCACTAGCATCCCCCCCAGTTCCCGAAACTCCTGCGTAATGTTATCAAGCATCAATTGAAAGCGCTCGGAAAAGGGGCGACTTAGCGCTGACGTACCGAAAGCCAAACGGGTGTCAAATGGTGTAGCTGTGCCATTGCCAATCAAGAAAGTGCCCGACTGTAGCAACGTGGACGACAATCCCTGATCCGATGAGGTGGGGTCGGGCATGAGCCGCGCAACGGAAGGTTGCATCATCGGGCGCAGGTCAACCTGGCTACTAAACACCCAGCCAATGATGACGGCGATCGCCAATGAGAACAGCACGCGCAGAAACACAACTTCAGGTTGGTCGCGGAACGCTGTCCAGGTAGCCCAGAACACAATCGGGTTGACCGTTGGCGCAGCCAGCAAAAATCCAATCGCCATTGATGCGGGTGCGCCCTGAACCAACAGCCGCCGCGCAACCGGCACATTGCCGCATTCACACACCGGAAACAAAAACCCTGCCAAACTTCCAGTCAGCGCCCCCAATAGCGGATGTTTGGGGAGAGCAGCCACCAGACGGCGCTCATCCACAAACAAAAGCAGCAGGCTTGACAATAGTACGCCTAACAGCAGGAATGGCATGGCTTCAACCAAGAGGCTGAAAAAGAGCGTGAGTGCATTTTTGAATTGATTCGCCGTCATTGCGCGTCCAGTAATTCGTTGGTCAGTCAATCGGAATCAGTCAATCGGAATCAGTCAATGGGTCATTCGTGAGTTCGTAGCTGCATGCCTGCGCTGCCTTTACCCGCGATCATTCTCCCAGAAGACGATGCAAAGGGGCTGAGACTCTGATTCATGGGTTCCAAACCGATGTTTTTGCGGAAGAACAGGAACGGTGATGGTGCCGGAGAGGATTTTGAATGGGTGCATGTCACCTTTACGCCCTCACCCTAAATCCCTCTCCCAAGATTGGG
>CAYSIR010000254.1:0-6117 GCA_964431105.1 uncultured Leptolyngbya sp.
TGCTCCCAACCCATGCCCCTTTGGAGTCCGGCTTGGCCAGGGAGCAGGTCATCGTTGTAAACATTACATTGCCCTCAGCTTCTTCGCCCGACCGCCATCCGCCACGCAGAAGTCGCTGAAACTCCGATTCCTGCCTGCTAAAACTAGATAGTTGAAGGACAGCGATGAATCAAGTCAAAGGTCTGGCGGCTTTCGCCTCCACTCCCAACAATGGACGAAGGGGAGAGACCCTTCAACATCTCTCCGCCAATTTTGGCAGAGAGACGTAAAGGTGCGACATGTTCCCGACGGCAGCAGCCAGGGGGCAATTGAACACAGCTTCATATAAAAGGCAGTGGTATTCATGTAATGATTTTTGGTGGTGTGGGCGTCGCCCACACCACCAAAAATCATTACCAATAGAGAACTCCCCATATAAAAACGACATAAACTCCAGTTTTCAATACCATGAATTCTGCGGTTAACACCACTAAACACAGGGCAGCTATTTTGAAGTTTTGTGAGTCAAGTGGCTCTAAATTCTAGAGTACAAATACGCTTAGTGTAGCGATCGCCCGGACGTAACGCCTATTCAAGGATCTACAAGTGCCTGTTCGTGTCTACGCATATCATTTCATCTCAAATGGATAGACACACTTCTTATCAATGCGATCGCACACGGTTTGATAATTTCTACCAATCAAAAATATTGACATCCTCGATGGTTTTTGACAATAAGTAAACTTCTTTGAATTTATGTATTTAGTTTCTAAACAAAGCTATCGAATAATAACTTCTGGCTTATCATCTTATTAAAAGAGGGCGAGCAGGAGTGAATAACCCATGCTGGCTTAGAGAGAATTAAACGATACGCTAGCTATCATCACAGCCTTGAATGCATATTCTGTAGTTCCCAGTGACATTGATACTCATTGCTGATACTTATTGCTGGCACTAATTGTGTATCAATTGTATTGAAAGGGTTTCAACAGACTGTGTATCAGTGAATCGTGATTTCGATAGACTTAGCTTCCACCAAACAACAGGTTTAGATGCGGACGATTATTTTCTACGTGAAAATGCTAGGTCGCCAGTTTTGTGGTGGATAAGAACCGTGTTTTCTCAACCTTGACGGGTTTGGAGTCAGGGTTTCCAGCTCAACCTCTACCAAACGCAAACATATCGATATTTTCAAGAGGATTTATCAATGAGTATCGTAGCCAAAGTGATTGCTCAGTCTGATCGTGCCGATCGCTTCCTCAGCAGTGCTGAACTTACTCAACTCCAAGACTTTTTTGGCAATGGTGCTGTTCGCATTAGCGCCGCGCAGAAACTTGCAGCTAATCAGCAAAAAATCGTTGATGAAGGAAGCAAGCGTTTCTGGTCTCGGTGCCCAAACACGCCTAGTAATAGCGGCAACCCTAAAAAGACGGCCCTCTGTCAGCGCGATCAAGGATGGTATATCCGCCTAGTAAGCTACTGCGTTCTAGCCGGCAATTCCAAACCCTTGGAAGATATTGGTTTAGATGGTATGCGGGATATGTATGTTTCCCTGCAAGTGCCGTTGGCTAATCTAAAATTAGCAATGCGCTGCATCAAAGAAGTCGCAATGGGTCTTTTGAGTGCTGAGGAAGCCGCGCTAGCAGGTCCTTACTTTGATCAGCTTATTCGGGCATTTTAGGAGTTGGCTTACTGAGTGCAACGATGCCTTGAGCTTCTTCATGGGCTTACGGTTTGATCGTTGCTCATAAGCCAGTTAGAAACAGAATCAAGTTTTATCTGATTGAGGTGCCGTTGCTTTAGCTAGGGGCATGAGAGATTGACCTGAGAACTCATCGTTCCTAATCTAGCTTATTTATGGCAACGTCTAGGTTTCATTCATCTGTCTTTTGTACTGCATATCACAACTAAGAAATAACCATGCAAGACACAATCACTTCTGTCATTAACCCCGCCGACGAAAAAGGGTCTTACATTGAGAGTGCTGAACTGGATAAACTCAAACAATACTTCCAGTCTGGTGCGTTACGGGTCAAAGCGGCGACTCAAATCGGGACTAGCGCGGCTAACATTATCAGCCAAACGGTAGAAAAAAGCTTGTTGTATGGAGACATCACGCTCCCTGGCGGTAATATGTATCCCACACGTCGCTATGCGGCATGTCTACGAGATTTGACTTACTTTCTACGGTATGCCACCTATGCCATGCTGGCGGCGGATACCTCTATTTTGGACGAGCGCGTTCTCAACGGACTCAAGGATACTTATGCATCCCTGGGCGTTCCTATCGAGCCGACGATTCAGGCTCTGCAAGCGATGAAAGAGGTCATCACTCAACGAGTGGGTTCCGAAGCTGGGCAAGAGATGGATGCCTACCTCGACCACATTATTGCCGGTCTAGCTTAGAGACGCTTCTTTAACGGTTTGAAATTCGCCAGCCTGAGTCATTGCCAGCTACAATCTTACAGCGCCTAACAGATCCCCATACGGTTTGAAACTGGGGGGAACTGTCAGTTTATCAATCCTTTTCTCTCAATTAGGATAGTGCTGGGGTTGGAGCTGGCAACAGTATCTTACTTAAGCAGCGGCTTTGGCGAGCCTTTTGGCGGATTCGCATTAGAAAACACTATCGTAGTCAATTTATAGCCATGTACGCTTCTAACCAAACCCAGGCGCAGTATCCCTGGTGGGCTGGAAATGCCCGATTTATTGATTTATCGAATACGTTCATTGTGGCCCACGTTGCTCAGGCGGCGCTCATTATGCTGTGGGCTGGAGTCTATACTCTGTTTGAATTATCGGTCTATTCTCCTGATGAGCCGCTGTACACCCAGGGGCTTATTTTACTGCCGCATCTGGCGACTGAGGGATGGGGCATTGGGGCTGGCGGTGCAGTGGTCAATACCTACATTTGGTTTGCGATCGCCATGATTCACATTGTTGCCGCCGTCGTACTGGCCGGTGGGGCTTACTTTCACCGGACACAGTTGCCCCAGAGCTTGGACGCGGCTTCTGGCAGAGCTACTCGGTTTCATTTTGAATGGCAAGATGCCAAGCAGTTGGGACTTATCCTAGGGCACCATCTGATTATTCTTGGTTTGGGGGCATTATTATTCGTTGCAAAGGCTCAGTTCTTTGGTGGATTGTATGATGCTAGTTTGAACGCGGTGCGTGTTGTCACTGCGCCGACTCTTGACCCAGCCGTCATTTGGGATTATAAAACCCATCTGTTTGATGTCAATAATCTAGAAGATTTAGTCGGTGGTCATGTTTATGTAGCGGTGCTGCTGATTGCAGGCGGAGCTTGGCATATTGTAGTACCGCCGTTTCGTTGGGTGCAGCGGGTTTTTCTATTTTCGGGTGATGGCATTTTGTCTTACTCGCTGTTTGGTATTGCGATCGCGGGTTTCGCAGCATCCTACTACTGCGGCTTTAATTCGCTAGCCTATCCTGAAGCCTTCTACGGCCCGACCCTAGAACTAAAATCAGCGTTTTTGCCTCGCTATTTTGAAGCACAACCTACCCTGGAAAGCGGCTACACCGCTCGTGTTTGGCTAGCTAATGCCCATTTTTATCTTGCCTTTTTCTTTTTGCAAGGTGGTCTATGGCACTTCCAACGGGCTATGGGCTTTGACCCCAGCAGCATGATCGAGAACTGGCAGCGTAACCTTACCTTTGCTAATGAGAATCCAACGCTGATCTATCAATATGCTGGCGTGACTCACTCAGATACATGGCGATCGCTGCAATATGAGCGCCCCGAAAGCGAGCCACAACCCTGGCTCCGACAAATGCAACCCTTTGAAGACTATTTCTATAGACCCTCCCAGGGAATTGAGCGTCCTAGCTTAGCTAACATTAATGGTGTAAAGGAAAGCCTTTATCAAACCACCTTTCACCCTCAGAAGGATATGTTTTACCAAACGCCCCAACCGGCTCAGGCTGAAAGATCATTTGGTGTTGGCAATACCTATGCTAAAGGACTTTATGAGCCACCCCGCCGTGTGAGGCAGAAGGCAGTTTATAACCAGCCAATTTCCACTATGTTTTACGAGCCTCGGCAGCAGCGCTCATCTGCCGACTCGATTCATTCCACTCTTAATCAGGAGACGGCAGAGTAAGATACTGGTGGAGTATCTCGCTTTAATGCCAATGTAGTCGTCAGCGATCGCTCAAAAGTAGAGTTAAGCGGGTAGGATATTCCTATCCGCTTTTTGACGATTAAACCCCATACTCCGGTTCACATTTTCCCCATAATTCGGCTAACAAGCGTTTCCCGGCGTTGTTAATGCCAGGGATGAATTGAAATTCCGTTCCAATTCATCCTGCCAGTAACACCCGCTGCTTGATGCTGCATCGCCTTCGTCCTGCCAATCTGGGGACGCCTTCTATGCAGAAGTCTTGGAACCTCTGATGCCTAGGTTCTAAAACAAGATGTTGAAGAACGGCAAGGTAATGTGGCAAGGAGCCACGTTTACATCAGGTCTGGTCATGCGCAAGCCTTGGGGGGCTGCAAAACTGAAATGCTCACAATAAACTAATCTGCCATTTTTATGAGGCAATTCTCTCAAGACTGGAATAATCAAAATGAACCTTGGAAGCTTTGGATGATCGGGTTTCCACTGATTCTGCTGTTGCTATAAAATTAGGATATTTCGGATACATACTGTATGGATGCTGCATTACAAAACCGAATTGTCTCCTTCATCTGGTCGATCGCCGATGATTGCCTGCGGGATGTGTACGTGCGGGGCAAGTATCGAGATGTGATTTTGCCGATGTTTGTGTTGCGTCGGTTGGATTGTCTATTGGAAGAGACAAAGGATGCGGTGATGGCGGACGTACGCTTTCAGCGAGAGGAAGCGGGACTCACCACCCTTGACCCGATCGCCCTCAAGGATGAGGCGGGCTATGTGTTCTACAACATTTCGGACTGGACGCTCACCAAGTTGGTGCAGACGGCAACCAACAACCGTCAGATTCTTGAGGAGAATTTCAAAGCCTATCTGGATGGGTTTAGCGACAACGTTAAGGAGATCATCCAGCGGTTTGACCTGAGAAACCAGATCCACAAAATGGTTGGGGCGGATGTGTTGCTGGATGTGCTGATGAAATTCACGTCGCCTTACATTAACCTCAGCCCCCATGACACCACAGACCCGGATGGGCGCAAGCTGCCGGGGCTGAGCAACCTGGGCATGGGCTATGTGTTTGAGGAGTTGATCCGCAAGTTCAATGAGGAAAATAACGAGGAAGCGGGGGAACACTTCACCCCCCGTGAGGTGATCAAGTTGATGACCCATGTGTTGTTTATCCCGGTGAAGGACAAGCTCCCCCCGGTGTTGACGGTGTATGACGGGGCTTGTGGGTCGGGGGGAATGCTGACGGAGTCGCAGGATTTTATTGTTGATGGGGATGGGGCGATCGCTTCCAACTCTGCGGTGTATCTGTATGGCAAGGAAGTGAATGGGGAAACCTACGCCATCTGCAAGTCAGATATGATGATTAAGGGCAACGACCCAGAGAACATCAAGTTTGGCTCTACCCTATCTACGGATGAGTTTGCGGAAATGAAGTTTGACTTCATGCTCTCGAATCCGCCCTATGGCAAGTCCTATAAGTCGGAGCAGAAATTTATCCTGGATGGTAAGGATATTCTCGATCCGCGTTTCCAGGTGGCGTTGGCAGACTTTAAGGGGAATATGGAGACGGTTGGGGCAACGCCGCGATCGTCGGATGGGCAACTGCTGTTCTTGATGGATATGGTCAGCAAGATGAAGCCGTTGAGCGATAGCCCGTTGGGAACGCGGATCGCCTCGGTTCACAATGGCTCGTCGCTGTTTACGGGGGATGCGGGCAGTGGGGAGAGCAATATCCGCCGATACATCATTGAGAATGACTGGCTGGATGCGATCATCCAGTTGCCCAACAATATGTTCTACAACACGGGCATCACCACCTATATCTGGGTGTTGTCGAATAACAAAGCCGCGCACCGCAAGGGTAAGGTGCAATTAATTGATGCATCGGAGCTTTATCAGAAGCTACGGAAGAATCTAGGGGCGAAGAATTGCGAGTTTACCTCTGAGCATATTGAGCAGATCACCCAGGTTTATCTAGAGATGCAGCCCTCTCCCC
>CAYSIR010000255.1:0-2473 GCA_964431105.1 uncultured Leptolyngbya sp.
GTTTTTCTCCCCTTCTCCCAATCTTGGAGAAGCTTATCCTGAGCTTGTCGAAGGGAGGTGGGGGATGAGGGCAATACAGGGATTTGCAAACGTGACATGCTCCCCAGGCGATCGCCCTTGTTCAACTCGATTATCCTGACAGGATTCAGTAACCCCATGCCGACGAATGCATTGACAACCATCCTAGACGGTAGCTTTGTGGTGTCTTGTCAAGCGCCAATCAACTCGCCGCTGCATCACCCTGATGTGATTGCCGCTATGGCCGAAACGGCCATCCTGCGGGGCGCGGGTGGGGTGCGCATCGAGTCGCCGGATCACGTCAAAGCCGTGCGATCGCGGATTGCTGCACCCATCATCGGGCTATGGAAACAGCAGATTCAGGGCTTTGATGTGTACATTACCCCGCAGGCTTACCACGCTGATGCGATCGCTCAGGCCGGAGCTGACATCATTGCCATCGATGCCACCCAACGACCCCGACCCGATGGAGAAACCCTGCGATCGCTCGTAGACCATATTCACCATTACCTAAACCGTCCGGTCATGGCTGACATTGATACGTTGGAAAACGCCGTGGCCGCGATCGCGATCGGAGTCGATTGCGTTGGCACAACCCTCTATGGCTACACCGGAGACACACAAAACCAGACCCCGCCCGGCTTTGACCTACTAACAGCGCTGGTCAAACAGTCTACGGTGCCCGTCATCTGCGAAGGCGGACTTACCTCACCCGACATGGCTCGTCACGCGATCGACCGAGGCGCAGATTGTGTCGTTGTAGGAACCGCCATTACCGGAATAGATAGCTTAGTATCGCAATATGTAACCGCTCTGACAAAGCCATAGCCGAGTAGACCGACAACACTGACGCACCAGAGCAGGTCAAGAAACCTGCCCCCACCCTGTCTAGAATCTTTAGGGGAGACGTTTCCACACGTCAATCAGCCCCCTCCCCTATCCTCTGCAAACGATTGCAACCTATCCCCGATTCAGAAACCGCCCCGCCATAGACAGTGCATCGCCCATATCCACCTCGCCATCATTATTGGTGTCAAGGAACGCACTCAGCACCGTATTTTGGGGTGCATCTCTATCAGCGCCTTGTGGCTCACCAGCCTTCAAAAAATTGAGAACCACCGGCACCACCACCGGCAGCATCGACTGCACAGTTTTCATATCCAGACCAGTCCTTTGCGCAGCATCCTGAACCATCTGTTGCTGCTGGGGTTGGGTAAACAATGCAGAGAGCGCCGAAGGGTTAGCCTGCGTCCCGCTAAACTGATTGATCAGCGAGGCAACCTGCTGAGCGCCGCCCGCCGATCGCTTCTCCCGCAGTGCCGATCGCACATAACCACCCACCACCGACATCAAGAGCTGGGTTTGATTACCGTCTGCGCCCTGCTGTCCCGACAATTGCTGCACCGTGTTCAGAATGCTGCTCAATTGATTCGGGTTAGCCTGCTGATTCGGGTTGCTCAATGCACCCATCACTTGATCAAATAATCCCATAATGTCATTCCTCTATAATTCCTCTTTTTCTCTCAAGCACGTTATCTACAAATCAAAGAAACCGGTCAGGGTCGGCACGCGCCCACCCCAACCCTGTGGCAGTAGCCATTTTGTGAGCGCTATAAACCAGAGCTAGGATTAAAAATATAGATTGGGCTGCGCGGAGAACAATCCAGCCTAACCTCTGTTGCGATTGGGTTTCATGCCTCAACCCAATCGACGAAAGCCTCTAGGTTTCAGACGAGACGAAGTTGATCAGCGGAGAGCCATCATCATGGCAATGGCCAACGCTTAAGATCGAATGGCAGCCCCACGCGAAAATAGATAAGAGATAAGAGGGAGAAGAGCCACCTAAAAAAAGTGATCTCCCGCAACTCTTCAGATTGCAAAACAGCGTGTTCGCCTAGCCTACATTGACCTGATTGATTTCTACATCTTTCGAGCCGTGAACCCCCTTCGCAACCGTCACCATGCGATCGAGGATGCTCTGACTAGGCACCGATCCTTTCAGCACAACCGTAGTCCCCGTCTGCGCTACATACAGCGTATCTACATCCTCAAGCACAGGATCATTATCGAACGCCAACGCTACTCGTTTTGCCAAGCCACTTTCGTCATATTCGCCTTGCAGCCCCAGCCGCTCCGGCGGAATGGCTGGTTCGGATGCTGTTTCTTGAGGGGCGCTTGTCTCGGCTGACTGATTGCGATCGCGATTCGCCAATCCAGAGGCAAACCGAGCAGCAGCATCCGTCCCAGACTTCACCTCATTCTCTTTGGGTTCGCGTCCCAAAATGCGACTTAGAAATCCCATACGATTTTCTCCACACTAAATTGTTCATTACTCATTGCAACGCAAAGACTCATCGCACTGCACTTGTGAATTTTAGTCTATGTGACTTGTAATCGTTCTATTTTTCTGGAAAAGTACGGCCAAAATTGAAAGCGATCGCCCCAAGTTTGCATT
>CAYSIR010000255.1:2573-6064 GCA_964431105.1 uncultured Leptolyngbya sp.
GCTGTATTACGAGATACTATTTTTCAGCGCTAGCTGAACATCGGAAATCTTCTGATCCTCGTGTCACTCAATAGCATAAGTTATTTGTAGTGCCTAAGCCGAACCAATAGTAGCTATTTTCGTTATCAGCCGTTACGGGCAAAAAGATAGTCATGTACTTTCACGAGTCAAGTTTCGGCGAACGAACCTTGCAATTGGCGGGCGATCGCGCTATTGATAGTGGTTTAGACTATATTGCAGATCCGTGCCATGACTGATGCTAAGCCGTCTACTGCCTACGCGATCGATTTTGGAACCAGCAACACTGTTATCTGCCGATGGAATGCTGAACAAGCGGAAACCCTGACGCTACCTGGGCTATCGCAAATGCTGGTCGATAATCCACCCTTAGTTCCGAGTTTGCTGTACGTGCAGGATGCGGCGACAGCTTCGGTGGTGGTTGGGCAGCAGGTGCGCGATCGCGGCTTGGATGTGAAGCAAGACCCTCGGTTTTTCCGCAATGTGAAGCGGGGAATTGGTGCAGAGGTGCAGGGCTTTCTACCGGAGATGGATGGCTGCACCATCACGTTTGAGCAAGCGGGGCAGTGGTATCTTACTCGGTTAATTGAAGAACTGAAAGCGATCGCACCCGATATGACGTCGCTAACATTTACAGTGCCGGTGGATAGTTTTGAAACCTATCGCAACTGGCTGGGACAGGTCTGCGCCAACCTAAAACTTGAACAGGTGCGACTGCTGGATGAACCAACCGCAGCAGCGCTGGGCTACGGGTTGGGCGATCGCTCGACGGTATTGGTGATTGACTTTGGTGGCGGCACGCTAGATTTATCGCTGGTGAAGCTAGAAACGCCGCCAACGCCCGATCGCAAGCCTCTCGGATTTCTGCTGAAATGGGGCAATAAGAACTTAGCAACAGCGTCAAATCAGCGTCCGAAGCTAGCGCGAGTATTGGCGAAGGCAGGGCAAAATTTGGGGGGAGCCGACATTGACGACTGGATCGCAACGTATTTTGCAGAAATCCAAGGGATGCCAGTTTCTGCTCTGACTCTACGATTGGCAGAGCGCCTGAAAATTCAGTTGTCTAGCCAAATAACAGCAACGGAGGCATACTTTAATGATGAAACGCTGGAAAGCTACGAACTGACGCTCGATCGCGATCGCTTCCGAGATATTTTGAATCAGCATCAGTTTTTTGACCAACTGAGTGAAGCGCTGACTCAGGTATTGCAGCAGGCCCGGCGGCAGGGATTGGAACCGGGAGATATTGAAGCGGTGCTGTTGGTGGGGGGAACATCTCGAACCCCGGCGGTGATGGATTGGGTGAATGAGCAGTTTGAGCCAGATAAGGTATTTACGGAAAAGCCATTTGAGGCGATCGCCCACGGTGCGCTGCAACTGAGCCAGGGCGTTGAAGTTAAGGATTTTCTGTACCACAGCTATGGCATTCGCTACTGGGATCGGCGCAACAATTGCCACGGCTGGCATCCCATCATTCCCCAAGGGCAGCCTTACCCGATGGCTGCACCAGTAGAATTATTACTCGGTGCTTCGATGGATAACCAACCTAGCATTGAACTGGTAATCGGTGAACTGGGAGCAGAAACGGGTGGTACGGAGGTTTATTTTGATGGCGATCGCCTCGTTACGCGGCAAGTTTCTACCGGACAATCGGTGGTGCAGGCCCTAAATGACAGCGATTCGGCCCGCAGCTTAGCAAAACTGGAACCGCCGGGGTATCCGGGCAACGATCGCATTCGACTATCATTTTGGGTAGATGGCGATCGCACCTTGCGGGTGGCGGTAGACGATTTATTAACCAATCGCACCCTGGTGGACAATCAAGCCGTGGTGCAGTTGAGCTAAACCCAAACTCTTCGGCGGCAATGGGCGAAGTGGGTGCGTCATTGCTAACAGCGATACACTATGAACGGAGCAGATTCTTCAGACTGAATATAGCTAGAGTTGACGTAGAATGCAGCAGGAATATCAAGAACGGCGCGATCGCGTCATGGCAAAAATTGGGCAAGGAACCGCCATTTTTCGCAGTGCGCCCATGGCCGTCATGCACAACGATGTGGACTATAACTTTCGGCAAGACAGCGACTTTTATTACTTGACCGGGTTCAACGAACCGGAAGCGGTGGCTGTTCTTGCGCCGCACCATGATGAACATCGCTATGTATTATTTGTGCAGCCCAAAGACCCAGAGAAAGAAACCTGGACAGGCTATCGCGTTGGGGTAGACGCGGCAAAGGAGCAGTACGGCGCAGATGAAGTCTATCCGATCACGGAACTTACGGAAAAAATTGGGCAATATGTTGAACATGCCGATCGCATCTATTATCACTTAGGTCGGGATCAGGCCTTCAACCAAACGGTACTCAATCTATGGCAGCGATGGCTACGTCGCTATCCTAAAACGGGTAAGGGGCCCATTGCGCTAGAAGATCCGGGCCCGATTTTGCATTCGCTACGACAAATTAAAAGCGTTCAGGAACTGGACCGGATGCGACGGGCAGCCCGCATTTCAGCCGCCGCCCATGTGCGGGCAATGCAGTTTGCCGCCGCCGGACGCTACGAATATCAGGTGCAAGCAGAACTAGAACATACCTTTCGACTAGAAGGGGCGATCGGCCCGGCTTATCCATCCATTGTGGCGACGGGGCCCAATGCCTGCGTACTGCACTACACCGAAAATACTAGCGCCCTGGCCGATGGCGATTTGCTGTTAATTGATGCAGGCTGCGCGGTGGACTATTACAACGCCGATATTACGCGCACATTTCCGGTGAATGGGCAGTTTACCCAGGAACAGCGAATGGTGTACGAAATTGTGCTGGAGGCGCAGCGGCAAGCGATCGCTCAGGCACAGCCGGGCAAACCTTACCAACACATGCACGACACGGCGGTGCAGGTGATTGTGGATGGGTTGATAGAGTTGGGGCTACTAATAGGCGATCGCGACGACATCATCAAAGAAGAAAAATACAAGCCGTTCTATATGCATCGCACCGGACACTGGCTGGGGCTAGATGTGCATGATGTTGGCGTGTATCAGCATGGCGACACCTCCCACACCCTTGAGGCTGGGCAGGTGTTCACAGTTGAGCCGGGCATCTATATTTCACCCAACATCCAGCCGGCTGAGGGACAACCAGAGGTTCCAGAACAGTGGCGCGGCATCGGCATCCGCATTGAAGACGATGTGTTGATGACGGAAACCGGGCATGATGTGCTGACGGACGGCGTACCCAAAGCGATCGATGAAATTATGGAACTGACCCGCTAGCCTGCGGCCGCCCTGCGGAGTTAAATCCTCAGTGAAAAACCATGATGACCTTCACTGGGGATTGGGGCATGTAGCAATCTTGCTTGAATGGTGAGAAGGAGTCCTGCGGACTCCTTCTCACCATTCATTTTCATTTACAACTCATTTAGGACTGCCGTAGCGCCACGATTCAGCCCGTGAATCATCATTAATCCAGGGATAG
>CAYSIR010000256.1:0-6034 GCA_964431105.1 uncultured Leptolyngbya sp.
TATATCTAAATACAACAAAGCCTATTTGGATTCAAAGGAAAGCTAGCAGACCCATCCGTCTTGCGCCTGTGCCGCTTCAATTCTGGCGTGGACTAGGACTGAAGGTTTTGCTGAATAGCAGGATGAATTGAAATGTCCCTCCAATGCATTCAACTCTAAAATTCACTCCTGGAATCAGTAATGCCGGTCTGAAATGGGCTGAGGCTTGACCTACACTGACGATCGCAGCGGGTTATCTGCTAATGGCACGAGCTTGCACAAGAGCTGATTCACGGAGTAAATCTTAAGCTGCTAATCGTCGCACCCTCAAACGGATAAATATCCCAGAAATCATTCCTGCTTTCTCGAAGTCGATTGCTTGAGAAAAATATAGCAATCCCAAATGAGTTGTAACCAAGAACAGGCGTTGTGAGAAGGAGTCCTGCGGACCTCTTCTCAGAATTTAAATAGGATCGCTATATGGTTCCGGTTTCCAGAGGCTTTGACCAATGCGAGGTCAATTAAATTACTCATCAATGATTCACCGAAACGGCTTGTAATTCTTAAAACTGCTGACAGAATTGACTCTGCTGCTAACTGCTGCAATACTTGGTAAAATTTATAAGTGTATGATTTGAGTTCTTCGACTGAAATGGGTTGACCCTATCTGGATTTGTAGGCTGGGCGGTAAGTGGATAGAAACCGCTAGCGATCGCAGCATCCAGCTACATTCAGTCTGTAGAGGACGAAATAAAACCGCTGATAATTTTCATTGAGGCAGTTATGACGAGCGCTCCGCTAAGTTGGCAAGACCTAGAAACCTTAACTGATTTTTCGATTGACCCGGTGAATGGGCCGACCAATTCCCAATCGCGGCTGCGGTTGTTTGGTCAGAGCGAGTCAGATGTGCGCGTGGTGCTGTACCGCGATAACCATGCCTGGTGTCCTTATTGCCAAAAAGTGTGGCTGTGGCTGGAAGAAAAGCGCATTCCTTATCGGATAGAAAAAGTCACCATGTTTTGCTACGGGCAAAAGGAAACGTGGTATAAGCGCAGGGTTCCGTCGGGAATGCTGCCAGCGCTGGAGCTAGACGGGCGCGTAATTACTGAAAGCGATGATATTCTGATGGCGCTGGAGCGGGCATTTGGGCCGCTCACCTACGGTATGACTGACCCGAAAGTAATACCGCTGCGGCGGCTAGAACGCTTGCTGTTTCGGGCATGGTGTCTGTGGTTGTGCCAGCCCGCGCGATCGCAGCGAGACGAACAGCGCGGTCAGTCTCAGTTTGTCGATATTGTGCAAAAAGTGGAAGCGGCGCTGACGGGGCCCTATTTTTTAGAGGAATTTAGTACGGCTGATGTAGTGTTCACACCCTATGTGGAGCGTATGAACGCTAGCCTTTACTATTACAAGGGTTATTCACTGCGAGAAAGCAATCCTCGGCTATCGGCTTGGTTTGATGCGATGGAAACTCGATCCACCTATCGCGGCACCCAAAGTGATTTTCATACCCATGCGCATGATTTGCCGCCGCAGATGGGAGGATGCTGGTCTAATGATTCACTCCAGGCTAAGGAGAATAAACGTCGGGTGGATCATGGGCCATGGATGGGTTTGCCGGATGTTACCTATCCAGAACCAGACTCTTCTCGATCAGAGGCGCTGCATCGTGTTCTAAAGCACCGTCACAATATTATTCGCGTTAATCCTGCGGAGGATGCGGTAATGGATACGGCGCTGCGCTGTGCATTAACATATCTGATGACAGGGAATGAATGTTTACCGCCGGAGGGGACGGATGCGGCGCTGCGGTATCTGCGCGATCGCATTAGTGTGCCAAGGGATATGTCGATTTATGCTGCGAAACGATTGAAGGACGCACTGGAAATGACGGCTGCGCTGGTGGGCGATCGCCAAGGTATGCCAATTCCGATTGAGCATCGCCGCGACCAAAATCCGGTTCATTTTGCGGCTTGCTAGATTAAAAATTGGGGTAGCTGGCTGTCCGACAAAGCTTATCCAGTCATTCTTATCCAATCTTCCCGGAATCAGCTACGCCGTTAATTGAGAGTGCTGAGAGTGTAGATCGGTACTTTTTCCTGCCGCCCTCGCACTTGAATCGTCCCTGCGTGCTGCACCGAGTAGCGATCGCGAACATATTCATAGGTGCGATCGCTCATCAGTACACGATACGTCTGCCCTTGGGTTGCTTCTTTCGTCATGCTCTCAAGACGAGCCGCTACATTGACGGTATCGCCAATGACCGAGTAACTCAGCCGATATTCACCGCCAACGCTGCCAGCTACCACCAAGCCGGTATGAATGCCAATGCCGAATTGGATGGGTGGCTGTCCCTTCTGTTGGAGTTCTTGGTTCAGTTGTGATAGTCGCTCATGCATGGCAATGCTGGCAGCGATCGCATTTTGGGCATCGGCTTGAATTTTCTCCGGTTCCGTATGGCGAAAGGGCACTCCAAATACAGCCATGATGGCATCTCCGATGTACTTATCGACAACGCCCCGGTGCGCAATAATGCAATTGGTCATTTCATCTAGATAATGATTCAGCCAAGTTAGCAGTTCACGGGGGCTAAGCTTTTCAGACACTCCAGTAAATCCGCGAATATCCATAAATAAAACAGTTGCCATCATTTCCTGCGGGACAAGCTCACCATCCTGAAAAATAGATGAACGATTGCGCCAAATTACCCCCGCCATCTCTGGAGAGACGTGGCGTTGGAAGAGGGTCATGAGCTGGCTTTTCTCTCGCTGTTCGCGGATTTGTAGACACCCCAGCGTAATTAAAACAGTCATAATCGGAGCGGCAACGGGAATGATGAGATTCATGCTAAATGCCGCGATCGCAATTGCCAACCAGCCAAGGGGGAGGCTAAAAATCATAGCTAGGTATGTTTTAATGCCAACGGTATCGGTTGTGCGGAAGACTAGGGTAATCCCTGTTGCAATCATCAATATCAGGCAGACATCAACATAGTCCGGTGCGTGCCATAGGAAGCGATCGCTCAGTACATTATCTGCAACGGCAGCATGAAAGTAAACTCCTGACGTTGGCGGCGTTTGATTGAGCGGGGTCAGCAATGGGTCAACGCCAGTAGCTGTCATACCGATTATGATAACCTTATCTTGCAGTATGGCTGAGTCAATGCGGCCTTCAGCCACATCTGCAAACGAGTAAGTCGGAAGAGCGCGAACATCGCCCGGCCAGTTAATCCAGCGTTGTTGGTCATCGGCTAGTAGCGTAATCGCCTGTCCGTTCACCAGTTGATAGAAATAGGCGATCGCGGTTCCCATAATTGGCACGTCATTGTAGCTGAGCGCCGCCCGTCGAGTGATGCCGTCCACATCTGGCTCAACCTGAACATGGGCAAAGGCAGCACTCTCAGATAAGTTCGGCGCGATAGGTACGACCTGACCGTTGACATCCCAGGCGATCGCTAGAACAATGTTACCGCTGCGGCTTATTTCCTCAGCCAGTTCTTCATCGTCAGGCGTTGGTTCAGCAAAGAGAATGTCAAGCCCGATGACCGATGGCGAAGCAGCCGACAGTTGGCGTAACAGTTGGGTGTAGCGATCGCGAGACCACGGAAATGATCCATATTCAGCAAGGCTTGCCTCATCAATGGCAATCACTGCAATTGTGTCATTCCATTCAGAACCCCGTACCTGCTCTCGAATTTGGAAAGCGAGATTGTAACTTAGCCGTTCTAACGGCCGCCATCCGCCTAGATACCAAACGCCTGTTGAAATGGCAATAGCAATCAGCCCTGGCACCCAGACGGAGGGGGCAACCCAAATATCCATCAGCGATCGCTTGAGACGCTTGAGGTTGGTAAATGCTTGATGCATAATCTGAATGGTAGAAAAAAGTAGTTAAAAGCCGGACAGTATCCATCGCTAACAGATAAAATTAATTCCCTTTGTAGAAGTGATGCAACGTTAGAATTCTACAAAATATGTTCAACCGGCTCATTCAGCATTATGGAAACCTTAATCCATACAGCAACAGACCGTTTACTGAAACCTTGCCTAAAGAGCTTATCTAAATTCAGCCACTTAGGATTTGTATGGCAGATGTTACAGAATCAAAAAGCACCCTGAACTGAATTGAGAAACATTTTACCTAGGCGGTAAGTCAGATTTTGCAAAAAACCAGTTTGCAAAATACGTTTTGTACATTGGTTAAAACGGCTACAGGTCAAAAGTCACTGCACCGCGAGATAGGAAATTTGGCATCTAGGGCGTCGTAACCGTATAAATCCGCTCATTACCGAGGGGACTCTGTACCACAAAGTTCAGTAAGCCCCTAGAGCGAGCTGTAAACCGAAATTGCCCATTCACGTCTGTTGTAATTGTTTCACCATCCAGTGTCACCAAGTTTACAGGATCAGTTGAGCCGCGTACCGTCACTCGCCGCCCGCCAAAGTTCTCAGCCGTGGATACGCGCAAGCGTAGGTCTTCAACGGTGGGTCGGGCCGGGGTTGGTGGCTGCCCAGGAACAATAATCGACGAAAAATTGGCTGGAACTTCGACCGTTTCTTCCTGGGCATTAGCCGTTACCAATCCTTCAATGGTCAGAATTGCCGTCTGTCCGGTAGGGCCAACAGAGACACCAAAGTCTGTCCCGCGTACGGCTGCAACTCCTGATGGAGACTGGATCTCAAGTCGTGAGTTGGGGTTGGTGAAGGTGCGGGCCTGGATACGTGCCTGACCTCGACTGACATACAAAAGGGTGACACGGCTGCCGTCGGATTGAGTGGTGAAGCTGCTGACTCGAAGTTCGGTGTTGGAAGACACATAAACACTGCCAATTTGGGTATCGATCAGCAGGTAAGCATTGGAGTTTTCCCCCGTCACTAGGCGATCGCCCACTGAATCGAGTCTTGCTCCAGTGCGGGTTGTGTTGCCATTTAGCATAACTGAGCCGCTTATGCGCTGAATTTCAAGCCAGCGATCGCGGCTGGGAACGGTCAAATTTTGGGTAACGGCATCGTGCGGAACATCAGCGATCGCTGGACTAGCGAGTAAGCTAGGCATTAGGCCAACTTGGCTAAAGGCGAGCGCAACCATCAAACGTGACCCTTGGGGGAAATAGGGAAGCGTGATCTTAGGTAGAGGCATGACTTAAAACTGTTCAGGAACATAGCAGATCGATTGATGATGCTCACCCTGAAAGTTCTATCATAGTTTACCGGGGTTCTGTAACCTTTAAGACAAAATACTTTGATCCGCTGGTAGTGGTTTCATGTAAAGATTTTGGGCGGTGTGGGCGTTGCCCACACCGCCCAAAATCTTTACCAATAGAGGACTACTGGTTCGTTGAGAGCCGGTAGTCCTCTACGGCGAGAGGGGCTGTTGTTGTTGACAGAGGGGGCACTGCTCCGGAGCGATCGCATCCATGCCTTCTAGAGTCATTAGCACATGGGTTGGGCAGCCCAACTCCACTTCAAACAAGCCTTTGGTAGCAATGATCCCAACGCCAACAGGGGTTGCACCTGCCCCATTGACAAGAGACAGCAATTGTTTAGCCGTGCCGCCCGTTGTGGTGATGTCGTCCACAACCAAGACGCGATCGCTGGCTTTAAGGGCAAAGCCATCAATTAACTGATACTGGTGTTTATTTTGGCGGGCAATGCAAACCTGTACGTCTAATTGCTTAGCCACCTCAAATGCCAAAATACTGCCCGCTTCATTCGCGCCTAGCACATGGGTAATGGTGCGATCGCGCCAGGGATCGGCGATCGCGTCAAAGATCAACCCCACCGATCGCGGTGATTGAAAAAGCTTAATGCATCGAAAAAAACGCTGAGAATGCAATCCGCTGGCCAATTGAAAATGTCCGGTTTGCAGTGCGCCGGTTCGTTCGATAAGTTGATGTAGTTGTTGGGTCAGTTCGGTCATTGCAGTTGCCCTGAAACGCTTACATGGCGATTCTACTAGGCTGATGCGAAGAGTTTTGCGGACGCCCTCTCAAGAAACCCATTCGGGAGCATATCACGTTTGCAAATCCCTGTATTGCCCTCATCCCCCACCCCCCC
>CAYSIR010000257.1:0-6033 GCA_964431105.1 uncultured Leptolyngbya sp.
GGGGGGGTGGGGGATGAGGGCAATACAGGGATTTGCAAACGTGACATGCTCCCATGATGGTGACTACCAAGGTTATGGCGGCTGGCTACTGTCAGCCATAAAAAAAGCGCCACACACTGGCGGCGAGTTATGGCACCTGATCGCTCACATTAGGAGACCAGGCTCTTCAGGCTTGCAGGAGTCGGGATTTTAAGGTGCGTCCTGAAGGGCAATAACCAACGCAAGTGTATAACGCTAACTGGAAGGGAACTTGTACGGCTGTACAGTTGCCATTGAGCCTATCATACCCCGAAGTTCCATAGACAAAAACCACTGATGCGAATCTTTATGATAGATTTGGTTCTATAAGAAAATCTATTGAGTAGAATTAGGTGTGTACCGGTCTGCTAACTCAGACGTTCATTTTGCCTGATGCTTGGACTCAGGATTTTCCATGGGCACTCTAAGCTGATTTGCCATTTGTACGCTCTTTCAAGCGATCGCTACATACCATTTATTCAATTTTTAGCCCATTGCGTTTACGCATTGCTCCATCCTAACGGTTAGAAATGCTTGGAACTATATCAAACTCCTACCATTCTCTGCACAGTTGCTTTGCCATCTTGCAGGAGCATCGTTAGGGTCGCGTGATGCGTAGGCTGTTATCCACCACATGAATGTTTTGGGAGAGCCTTCCGTGATCCACGCAACTTTGCACCAGTTTAAAGTGTTTGAGGCAACGGCCCGTCATGGTAGCTTTACCCGTGCTGCCGAAGAGTTGTTTCTCACGCAGCCCACGGTTTCAATGCAGGTCAAACAATTGACGAAGGCGATCGGCCTGCCTTTATTTGAACAAGTCGGGAAACGTCTTTATTTAACTGAAGCAGGGCAAGCGTTGTTTTCCACCTGTCAAGACATTTTTACAAAGCTAGAACAGCTTGAGATGACGGTTGCCGATCTCAAAGGGATGAAGCAAGGGCAACTGCGTCTCGCAGTGATTACTACCGCCAAGTATTTTGTGCCGCGATTGCTGGGGCCATTTTGTCAGCAATATCCTGGTGTGGATGTATCGCTGATTGTAACGAACCATGAGCGAGTGATCGATCGCCTCAGCAATAACCAAGACGATTTGTATGTGATGAGCCAACTGCCCACCAATATGGATATTCAGGCGCATCCTTATCTAGATAACCCGCTGGTGGTTGTAGCGCCTTGCAATCATCCGCTAGCCGGGCAGAGAGATGTTCCGATTCAGCGTTTGATTGATGAACCGTTCATCATGCGAGAGGAGGGGTCTGGAACACGTCGTGCAGTTGAGAGTTTGTTTGCGCAGGAAAATGTGACGGTGAGAGTCCGGCTGGAACTGGGTAGCAATGAGGCGATTAAACAAGCGATCGCCGGTGGGTTAGGCATTTCTGTCTTATCTCATCACACCATGATTCCCGAAAGTTCTAATAGCGACTTGACCATCCTGGACATTCAGGGCTTCCCTATTGAGCGGCAGTGGTATGTGGTGCATTTGGGCGGCAAGCAGTTGTCGGTTGTGGCGGCAACGTTTCTAAAATATTTACAAGACTCTGCCCCCAAACTTTCGCTACCGCCGATTTTGGCTCACACGCGCTAAGCCCCGATAGGGCAGTCCTGGTGATTCCTGCGATACACTCGTGGCTGGGTCATCAAATATGCTGCGATCGCTGATTCTGGTGATCCTGCGTTCGATTGCCCTACTGTTCCTTAGTTGTGCTGATGATGCCACCTTTTTTTTACGCGGCCGATGGCAATTCTGATGCGGAGTCAGCGCCGTCAGCCGCTTCGTCTTCTCATCCATCCGTTGCCGGTTCGACTGAGCCAAGTTCGGCAGCAGCGCCAGAGTCGCCTTCTACGCAATCGGGCTTGGGGGCAGGCTTAGGCGCGATCGCACGGCCACTTCAATCTATCAAGATTCCCCCCGAAGCGGTGGGGGCCGTGGTTGGGGCCTCCATTACTGCTGTGGCGACCCTCACGATTGCAATTGTTAATTTGCTGAATGGGTTTAATGCCCAACTCGATCGCCCCTTTCAAATTCAGGATTCCCTGAGCAAAACCCAACTGACGGCAGACTACTATCGCCAAACGGCGCTGTCTACGTTTCTCAGTTCGGCCGGTACAGTTTTGATCCAAAGCGATCGCACGGCTAACCAAGTGGCGACGCTCCGGGCCATGAGCCATGCCACACTGCAAGAACTCAACGCGGAGCGAAAGCGCTATGTGGTGATGCTGTTGCATGATTCTCGGCTGCTAGAGCGATCGCCCGATACGCCAATGGCAGCTCCTTTTTTTGCTGGGGCTAACCTGATTGGCGCAAATCTAAGCCACTTGGATCTTCACAACACAGACTTGCGGCGGGCTGATCTGCGGGCCGTCAATTTCCGACAGTCTGACCTAAGCCATGCGGACTTAAGCGACGCTAACCTCACGGGGGCTGACCTCCGCCGTGCTAACCTATCCAACGCTGTGATAGACAATGCCATCCTGGATAATGCTTGCTATAACGGGCGCACTGTGTTTGATGCCAACGTTGACCCAGCGATCGCCTCTATGAAAGATGTGCCCGAAACCGAGGTCTGTACTCCCGACGTACCATCTGAGACTGCCGCTAGCCTTCAGCGTATCCGGGCTTCGCGAACTTCGGCGCGTCCATTTCCAACGCCCATTCCCGCATCGGCGTTGCTGATTGCGGGGATGAGTTTTAGAGTTAGATGAATTGAGTCGTTCCTATTCATCCGGCTATTCAGCAACACCCCCTCATTCACCATGACTGCCCTGTTTCCCGACTTCCTACCCAGTTTGGTTCAAAACCTCACCGAAGCCACCTCGATCGCCCTAGCCCAGCGCATTCAGCGACAGGCGATCGCTACTCCGCTCTGTTCTACTCCCATTCTCACCAGCTACGTGCAGGATGGCATGAGACGCACCGGACAATCGCCAGTGGTTTTCCTGCACGGGTTTGATAGTTCCGTCATGGAAGCCCGCCGCCTCTTGCCCTACCTCAGTCAGTGGGCAGAAACGTGGGCGATCGATTTATTGGGGTTTGGGTTCACAGAGCGGCCCCAGCGCATAGACTTCAACCCCGCCGCTATTCAGCAGCATCTCTACGCTACCTGGCAAACCCTGATCCAGCGCCCCATGATTTTGGTGGGTGCGTCCATGGGAGGAGCGGCCGCCATTGACTTTGCGCTGAGCTACCCCGATGCGGTAGAACAACTGGTGTTGATTGACAGTGCGGGATTTGCAAAAGGTCGAGCCTTAAAAAATCCGGCTTTCATTCCCCTAACCTACGCGGCGGCCGAATTTTTGCGGAATCCGTGGGTGCGCGATCGCATTAGCCAAACGGCCTACTGCGATCCGTCCTATGCTTCCCGCGATGCAGCGACTTGCGCGGCATTGCATCTGGGTTGCCCCGGTTGGCGACAGGCAATGGTGTCGTTTACGCGCAGTGGTGGCTACATTTTCCTGGGCGATCGCATTGTTGACCTCACCCAACCCACCCTTGTCATCTGGGGCAAACAAGACCGGATTTTAGGCACAGCCGATGCCGATCGCTTTGATCAAGCGCTGAAGGGGCGATCGAGTTTCCACCAACTCGTCTGGATCGATCGCTGTGGTCATGTTCCTCACCTAGAACAACCCAGCCGCACAGCACAGGCTATTCAGCAAGCAGCAGCACTGGCGATCGGGCAAGATTAAGCGCCCAACCCCGCCGCAACCGGGCAATGCCCGACCCAAAATTCTGCATGCAAAACCTCACAGAATGCTAACCCCTGCCTTCGGGTGGGGTTTAGGCTGTTTGGTCAGCCCCCCCAATTCAATCAGCCGCATAGCATCCGAGAAAAAACCTCACGGCTGCCTTTTTGCCCTAGGTCAGAGACGGATTCTGGCGGAGAAACTGCAATAATTCTCGATTAACCGTGTCGGGGGCTTCTTGCTGAGTCCAGTGACCACAATGGGGGATCAGCTTCAACCGTAGCGGTGCTTCAACCAAGGCTTCTAAACCTTGGGTGAGGCGTTTGCTGAGGAACTGATCGTCTTCTCCCCACAGCACCAGGGTTGGAATTTGAATCGGTGAGGGCGATCGCTCCCACAATCGCAGCCATTGCTGAGGACGCAACAAATGGCGATAGTAACTGAGTGCCGCAGACAGGGCCCGAGGTTTTTCCAGCGCTGCACAATAAATATCTGTATCAGCTTGAGAAAAAGCGCTCTTACGCACTGCCAAATCGTGAAACAAGCGATTCACAAACGATCGCAGATTCTGGCGAATCAGCCATTCCGGTAATTCAGGAACTTGGAACGCAAACACATACCAACTCCGCAGCAGTTGATCCAGGTTGCTGAGCAGTTCTTTGCCAAACTGTTGGGGATGGGGCGCATTCAAAATAGCTAGGCGATCGAGAGACTGCGGCATTTTTTGGGCAAAGTGCCAGGCAATGACACCACCCCAGTCATGCCCGACCAGGTGGGCGCGTTGATAGCCCAAACCTTTGATGAGTCCCTGAATATCACTCACTAATGTATCCAAGTCATAGCCGGTGAGGGGTTTGTCCGAATCGTTATAGCCTCTGAGATCCGGGACAACGACCTTGAAGTGACGGGCCAATGCCGGAATCTGTCGCCGCCATGAATACCAAAATTCGGGGAAACCATGCAGCAGCACAACCAATTCACCGCTACCTTGAGTAACGCAGTGCAGCCGGATACGATTGGTGTTGATAAAGCAGTGCTGCCAACTAGAGTGGCTGGGAATGGACAAGCTAGAGGATAACGCAGACATAGTCATTCAATTTCAAAGGGGAAATCAGCCAATTTGGAGAGCCGTTGCGGCTAGGCACAGCCGTAACGCACCCGTGCGTCGTGGTTGGATGCGTTACGCTAGCGCTAGCCCATCTTACTGAAAAATCAAGGTCACTCACTAGCTATCCTTCATCCATAGTCGCCTAGAAACGGAGGTTTATTTTGACTGCTGCTCACATTGTGTCACTGATTCCAAGTGCAACTGAAATTGTAGCCGCGTTGGGGTTTGAGTCATCGTTAGTGGGGCGCTCCCATGAATGTGACTATCCCGAACGGGTGCGATCGCTGCCAGTTTGTACGCAGCCAAAGTTTAATCCCGATGGCAGTAGCTCGGTCATTCACGATCGCGTCACAGACCTTTTGCAAACGGCGCTGAGTGTTTACCAAGTGAAAACAGACGTGCTGGAACAGGTTCAGCCCACTCTGATTCTCACCCAGGCGCAGTGCGAAGTCTGTGCGGTGAGTTTATCGGATGTGGTGGCGGCTGTGGCGACGTTAACCCGAAGCCAGCCCCGCATTCTGTCATTGCAGCCGACTGTGCTGGACGATGTGTGGCATGATATTCGCCAGGTAGCTGCCGCGCTGGATACATCCCCCGATCCGCTGCTGGCGGCGCTGCACGGGCGGGTTGAAACCTGTCGCCAAGCGGTACGGGATATTCCAGACGGCGATCGCCCCTCCATCGCCTGCATTGAGTGGCTAGAACCGCTGATGGCCGCAGGCAACTGGGTTCCGGAACTGGTGGCGATCGCTGGCGGACGCTCTTGTTTTGGCACAGTTGGGCAGCATTCCCCGTGGATTGAGTGGGATGCCGTGGTGGCGGCTGACCCAGATATTATTGTGGCGATGCCCTGCGGCTTTGATATGGCACGAACGCGGCAAGAATTGCATTGGCTGACGGAGCGATCGCAATGGGCACAGCTTCGCGCTGTCCAAAATCAGCGGGTGTATGTGGTGGATGGCAATCAGTATTTTAATCGCCCCGGCCCGCGACTGGTAGATTCCCTGGAAATTTTGGCGGAGATCATGCACGGCGATCGCTGTTCATTTGGATATGAAGGAACTGGCTGGCACCGCGTTACTACGTCCGCATTGCTGGAACCCTCTGCTTCAGCGTAAACCCATGATGCAGAAGTCGCTGCACCTGTAATTTCTCCATCGCAAAACGGTAGTCCTCTATTGGTAAAGAGTTTGGGCGTTGCCCGCACCACCCAAACTCTTTAC
>CAYSIR010000258.1:0-5987 GCA_964431105.1 uncultured Leptolyngbya sp.
CCTATTTACAGCCTATTATAGGATTGCGATGGTTTTGGGATAGTCCTCAATTGGCGAGGATTTTAGGTGCCTACACCACCTAAAATTCTTACCTGAATACCACTATCGCTATAGTTTTGGAAGGTAGGAATAGGAGTTTCAGTGACTTCTGCATAACGGATGGGGCTTTAGGGTACGGGGCGAAAGAGATAAGAAGAATCTAGCCAGCCCCAGCTAGTCCCATCCTAATTTTTTACCCAATACTTCTGATCCAAACGTTTGCCCACTATTTTGAAAGGAGAATTATGCAAATCACTTCCTTTTGGCGAGAGCAATGGAAACCGCTAGCATTGATTGTAGCCGTTTTTATGCTCTGCTTTTACTTACCCGTTGAGGCAATACAACAGTCTGAACGTATCCGCAATGCATTTTGGGAATCGCTTTATCTGGTGCGCTGGTACGCCCAAGAACACGTGCTGCTATGCTTGATTCCAGCTTTCTTCATTGCTGGTGCGATCGCAGTCTTCATCAGCCAAGATGCCGTGATGAAATATCTAGGCCCCAAGGCAAATAAGATTCTAGCTTACGGAGTAGCATCAGTGTCGGGCACAATTTTGGCGGTATGCTCCTGCACCGTTCTGCCCCTGTTTGCTGGAATCTACCGCATGGGTGCAGGCTTAGGACCTGCCATGGCGTTTCTTTACTCTGGCCCTGCCATCAATGCCCTAGCTATCATTCTTACTGCACGGATTTTAGGACTGCAACTAGGGATTGCTAGAGCTGTAGGGGCGATCGTCTTTAGCATTGTAATTGGCTTGACGATGCAGTTTATCTTTCGTAATGAGACGCTCGAACCTGTCAAAGCGCCTAATGTCCTGCTTGATGAAGATGAAACCCGCCCTCTTTGGAAAAATGCTGTATTTTTTGCAGTACTGGTAGGAATTCTTATTTTCGCAAACTGGGCTAGACCAGATGTCTCGGCAGGCGCATGGTTCACTCTCTATACCCTGAAATGGTGGATCACCGGACTTCTAGGATTGGCATTAGCGGCTATCCTAATCCGCTGGTACTACCTCAATCCAGGTAAAGTATTCTTAATTGTAGGTGTTACGGCGGTATTATCCTGGCAGTTCTACCAGCAGCCTTTAGTTCCCTTTTCGGCGGCAGTCATTGGGTTATCTTGGCTAACCAGCACTAGCAAAGGGGAAGCCGAGGAATGGTTTGAATCTTCCTGGGACTACGCTAAGCAGATTTTACCTTTACTGTTGATTGGGGTACTTATTGCCGGTGCATTGCTGGGACGTCCTGACCAAGAAGCGCTTATCCCTTCGACATGGATTACTTGGGCAGTGGGTGGTAATTCAATTTTTGCTAACTTCTTTGCTGCGATCGCAGGTGCATTTATGTACTTTGCTACCCTGACAGAAGTGCCAATTCTGCAAGGGCTAATTGGTAACGGTATGGGTCAGGGACCTGCGTTGGCGCTGCTACTTGCAGGGCCTGCCCTATCCTTACCAAATATGCTAGTGATTCGCAGTATTGTCGGTACCAAGAAAACCGTCGTATTTGTCAGTCTTGTAGTAGTAATGGCGACCCTGTCGGGAATTATTTATGGAACAATTTGGGGTTGATGCGCTATTTTCAAACCTCCATCCCATCCTAGTTCCATAGCAGTCCTAAATGGGCCATAAAAACGGGTATTGTGAGAAGGCTCCTGCGGACACCTTCTCACAATGCAAAAGGGTTGCGATAGTCCTCTATTGGTAACGATTTTCGATGGTGTGAGCGTCGCTCACACCATCGAAAATCGTTACATGAATACTACTACCAGGGTTGCGATAGTTGGATAGTAAGAGGGGTTCTGCAAGAATCCCCTATCGCCAAGCTTATCTACAGTCGTTTTCACAAATTGCTTAGAGTTGTCGTAGACGCGCGAAAGTTAAGATATTTTTACCCACGACCTTACAAAAACCGTTCTGGAATCAACTTCAGCACCTCTCGCCCCACCCGACGATAGAGCGGCGTCCACTCCGAAAAAATCTTGGCATAGCCACTCGACCCCGGTCGCAACTGCACATCCGAATTTTCAATCACCACCCGCACCGTCGCAATCTGCTGCTGCTGCGTTTCATCCGATTCAAGATTATAAAGAATATCCTCCACCCGTGCCGAATAGGAATCTAACTTAGCCTGTCGAGGACGGAATGTGACCGCCGCCCCCCGCTCAACAAACGTAAGGTCTTCTTCTTTAATTTCAACATTCGCCATCAACTGACTCAACTCCGCCACCTGCATCAACGTCGTCTCCGGTCGCACCTCCTGCCCCATCAACAAATCTAAATCACTGGTAATTACCGTGCCATCCGTCGTTGCCGTGAGAACTAATGTATCTTGCTCCGCTTGCAGAGTTTGCAATCGCTGGATTAGGTCAACAATAATCTGTTCCTGTGCTGCAATCCGCTGATTGGCATCCATCACCTGCTGCGCGGCTGCCAAAGACGCCGACTGCGTATCAATCGTACCCACATCTTGAATGGCTTTTATTTCAATTTGCTGCTGCACTAACTGCATTTGCTGAGCATTGACCGCTAAATCTCGCTCTACATTACGATAGAGACTTTCCTGCTCATCCACTCGCATCGGCGCGATCGCCCCTTCATCCGCTAGTTCCTGAAAGCGATCGACAGTAGTACCAATTTCCTGAAGCTGCTGTTCTAGACGTACCCGTTCAATCTGTAACTGCTGCACCTCCGGCGGCATGAGTCCCTGCTGAAGCTGCTGCATTCGCTCCAGTGATGGCTGAGCTTGCTGCCGTGCGACTTGCTGCCGTACTGACGCCTCAAAGACCAATGCCTCAGCTTGGGTCTCTTCCTGTTGGGCGAGAGCCAACTCACGCCGCGCCTGAGTAATCTTTTCCTGAACCTCAGCTATTTCTCGCTCTAGCTCCCGACTAGAGAGTTGCACCAGCGGTTGCCCTACACTGACGCGATCGCCCGGTGTTACCAAGACCTGTTCCACCATCGCGGGCATCGGCGCATTCACCGACTGCCGCGCATCGGTTCGCCAGGATAGCTGTACATTTCCCCCCACTTGATAGGGAACTGGAATCATACCAATCAATCCAGCACCGACCAAAACACCACCAATGATCCAAGGACGACGGTTAGGCTTAGATGGCGCAGGTTCAGTTGATTCAGTTGATTCAGTTGATTCAGGTTGGCTCCCGTCAGTTGGTTGAACTTTGGCAGGTGAGGGAGCCGTGTCCGGCATTGTGCGAGGAGGGGTAACGCGGTAAGGAGACGCTGAAGCAGGATTCGATTGAGTCGTCATGATGGGAACACCTCTGAATACAATATCGGCAATGAAGCTAGGCAATGAAGCTAGGCAATGGAGCGATCGCTAACTGGGATCTGGAGCCAGATAATAATACGTTGCCCAGATCAAGAACAATACTAACGCCGTGAAGGGAATAACCGTCAGAATCCATCCAGCAATCTTAAGAAACAGAAATCCGAAGACCGATAGAATATACAAAAAGCTCAGCGGAGCATAGAGTGCCAATATCCAGCGATCGCGTCCGGTTTCGGCACTGGGTTTGAACTGTAAGATTTGTTTATAAAAGTCAAAGGAACGCTGCCGCAGGTTATTGATCCCTGTCGCGGCAACGGCAAGGTAGTAACCATCAAATTTGGCGAGGGGATTCAGATTAATTGCCACCGTAAAGATGGAAGCGGCAAATAAGAGATAACTCAATGTCCACAGCCAAGACCCGCTAGCCGAACTGTTCCAGAGCCAAAAGGCAATCGTAGCAATGATCAACTGACAGAGAACACCAGCACCGACCACCAGCATCCGCTGCGATCGCTTGGGTAAGGCATATTGGTCAGTGGTGTTGGTGTAAGCGATCGGCATCAGCGCCATGAACATGAGTCCCACTTCAGGTACGATGCCGCCGTAGTGTTTGAGAGTGAAGGCATGTCCGAGTTCATGCAGCATCACTACCACTAGCGCCAGGATGCCAAAGCTAAGGATAATCCCAATGTTTAGATGTGCCAAAAAGGTTTGGGCTGTCCACAGCAGCTCAGCGCGTTGATGTAGGGCGATCGCGACAGTTCCCGCCAAGATAAAACAGAGCATCCACCAAAACCGTTTTGTCCAGATCCATTGAATGCGATCGATCGTTGCGCCAAGCCAGGCATCGGGATTCCATAGCGGCAGCTTAAAGAATAGCAGTTGGAGGGGCGTAAACTTTTTTTTGGGCGGTTTGGGTGGGGTCGTGCCCTTGAGCATAGCCGTCAAGGTCAGTTGTTGCATCAGCAGTTTTATTTCTGATGCGGAAAGGTTGTACTCCTGGGCGATCGCCGCTGGAGATGCCATTCCCAACTGTTCGATAATCTGTTTACCCAAATCATTGACCTGCATGAAGGTAACATCATCGGGATTCCGCAGAATCCAGTGGCCATCATCGGTATGAATCCACTGAATGTTAGGCTTCAGGGGACTTTTGGGATGAGGAGACGGGGGGGCTTTAGACTCGATTAATTCATCTAAGGACAACACGCCCCAATCGGTCAGCTTTTGCCAGAGACGTTGGATAAAGTCAGGCGGCACGTCATCGAGTTCGCGTTCACAGAGGCGCTGAATTTGTGCGACGGTGAATCGTCCGGAAAAATGACTGAGGGCATAGCTTTCAGCATCGCTGAGGGCATGGCGATGATCGCTTTGGCGGGCTTTTAGGTAGTAGGTGCCAGTGGTGCGATCGCGCCCTAATATCCAATGTTCGCGGAGGTTGGGGCAGAGCCAGTGGGGGGAGATGGTCGATGTAGGCATGATGGGTGGGAGGAAGTAAGATTTTAGGAGGGAGGGGGCGATCGCCATCCATGAACTGAACTCTGAAAAAAGCAATTGCCTTATGTGAATTGAGCGTTTGACAGAGCGATCGCCCCTGAGATGAACTTACAAGAAGCGAGAAAAGCGATCGCCCTTAGCTTGACAAATCGATAAGATAAACTAGCTAGGCTACCTTTCCCATCTGAAGTCGTTGTTCAACTCGTTCATATTCATCTTCCAATAACCAGAGCTTTGCTTCTTGGTAGGTCGGACTTGAAAAAACGACTTGATATTGTTCTGCCGGATCGTAGATTTTAGTTTCTCCTGAAGTGCCTCCTAATAAGAGCAAAACATAAGGAGGAGAAGCGGTTGGATCAATCCATAGTTCTGTAAATTGCCAATCATCGGCTAGGTTTTGTTCGGGGGATGACATGGTACTTGTCTCCTTTGACTTTCAACTCACCATAGTGGAGTGCAATTCGAGTCCCATCTATGCCAATTCTATACCCAATAGGTTGTGGGAAATATAATCCATAGCGTTCATGTCCCCGAATATTACCTGTAAATTCACCACGCTCCAGGATTGCGATCGCCACTTGTTCTAAGGTTGCTAAATCATGAAAAATATGGGCAAAGCCTTCTCTGTTCAGTAATTCCTCCATTTGAGGTGTATTGGGTAGATGCTTAGCAATATGCCTTGGATCAAGGGTCAGTGAACGCTGAATGCCGCTCATGTGTTTACACGAATCTTAGCTTTCCTGATTGGAGCTAATGATGCGATCGCTCCTTGTGAACCGAACTTTTGGAGGAGCGATCGCGCCCTAAGACCCAGTGTTTGCGCAGGTCAGGGCAGAGCCAGTGGGGGGAGATGGTCGATGCAGGCATGGTGGGTGTGGAGAGAGGAGGTAAGAAGAGAGCAATAGTCTTTCAACGATTTTGTCAGTGCATTTGCCCTAAAGAATTGTCAAATAAGTATCAACGGAGGTTTCGGGTAAAACCTTGAGGGTTTGGTTTTGCAAGTCTAATTCAATTCCCATTGCTTCTAAAGGAATGACACCTAACAGCGCATTTTGTCCACCGGGCAGTTCTAAGCACTCAAAGTTTCCTTCTCGACCTAAAAGAGACAAATGAGCATCTTGAAAAATCCGAGCGGTACGAAGACCCGCAGCAGTGGTTAC
>CAYSIR010000259.1:0-5982 GCA_964431105.1 uncultured Leptolyngbya sp.
CAAAAGTCGCCAGACCTTTTGCCTCACAACCTTTCTAGGGGTTACTCAGAATCCTCGTTTTTGAACCAAGGAATGCGGGTTTCAGCGAGATCTGCGTAATGGATAGGAGCAGGCAGTGGGAGTGGGGGCGATCGCTTGCTGCCCCCCGTGGCTCCCTTCGCGTTTGGCTGAGCGTAGGCTACGCTGGCGTTGGGCGTTCAGACTTGAAACCTCTGGCGACCGTTTGTTTACGGAGCGTTGTTGCATGATTCTCGACCACTTTTCGGTGTTGCCGTCTGCATCGCGACCCTTTGCTGCCGCCCCCCCTCCGACGGCAGCCTATATCCACATTCCGTTTTGCCGACGACGCTGCTACTACTGCGATTTCGCCGTATCAATTGTGGGCGATCGCCCTCCCTTGTCTCAGTCTGGGCAGCAAACCTATGGTGCGATCGCGGAGTATGTAGACGTGCTGTGCCAGGAAATTCGCCATACGCCAAACTTAGGGCAACCGTTGCAAACCGTCTTTTTTGGCGGCGGCACCCCGTCATTACTGACATTGCCTCAGCTCGATCGCATTTTAACTACGCTGGATCAGCACCTTGGCATTGCCGCCGATGGGGAGCGATCCATTGAGGTCGATCCAGATGCCGTTGATGCAAACAAAATTGCTGGCTATGCCGCCGCAGGGCTGAACCGAGTCAGCTTGGGGGCGCAGGCATTTCAGTTGGACGTATTGCAGGCCTGCGGCCGCACCCACACCCCAGATGATATTCGACGCACGGTAGCGCAGCTACGGCAGGCAGGCATTCATAATGTCAGTCTAGATTTAATTTCAGGACTGCCACATCAAACGGCTGCGCAATGGCAGGCATCCCTAGAGCAAGCGATCGCCCTTGCCCCCACCCATCTTTCTATCTACGACCTAACCATTGAACCAGAAACGGCCTTCGGTCGGTGGTATCAGCCCGGAGAAATGCCCCTGCCCAGCGATGATGAAACGGCACAGTTTTACCGGCAGGCACAGCAGCAGTTAAGGGCAGCCGGTTTCCAGCATTACGAAATCTCTAATTATGGGCGATCGGGCTACGAGTGTCGGCATAACCTTGTTTACTGGCGCAATGCATCGTATTACGGATTTGGCATGGGGGCAGCGAGCTACACAAATCGTCAGCGCTATGTCCGTCCTCGCACGCGATCGGCCTATTTTGCCTGGGTCGAGGCTATGATTCAGAAAGGCTATCACCTAGAGGTGCCATTGGATACACTGCATGATGTATTTTTGGATACCGTTATGGTGGGTCTACGCTTGGCGGCTGGTTTAGATGTTGGGGCGATCGCCCATCAGTTTGGGGCTACCTATGCTCAGCGGTTACTTGAAATACTCCGTCCGTACCAGGCTCAGGGATGGGTGTGGATGGCTGAATTACCGAGAGACGAGCATCGCATTGGGCTGAGCGATCCAGAAGGATTTTTATTCTCTAATGTGATGCTTTCGACGATATTTCAGCAGTTTGGTGAAGCGGCCTCGTAGTTTACGTGACATCTAGGCAAGTGAGCGATCGCCTGAGCCAAATTCATTCAGATTTCCGAAAAATTGCGGTAGCAGTGCAATTTTGATGTAAGTTTTGAACGTTGCGTTAGACAATTGCTAAAGCGTTCCATTATCAGGAGCAGGTGAGAACAAACATGGCATTGGAATATCCAGAGAATTTGAAATATCTCGATACCCACGAATATGCTCGTACCGACGAAGACATTGTGACCATCGGCATTACAGCGTTTGCGGTGGATCAGATGGGGGATATTGTATTTTTGGAACTTCCTGAAGTGGATAGCACGGTTGAAAAAGGCGAAACCTTCGGGACAGTTGAATCGGTGAAAGCAGTGGAAGACCTCCATTCTCCGGTATCTGGAACGGTGCTGGAGCGTAATGATGCCATGATTGAATCGCCAGAGCAGATTGCGGATGATCCCTACGGCGATGGCTGGCTGATCCGAGTCCGGCTCGATGATCCAGAAGACTTAGATGAAGCACTGTCGGTGGAAGATTACCGAGAGCAGGTTGAGGGAGCATAACCGTGACTCAGTTGACTGACAAATGGCTACTGCCAGGACAGACTGACAAAACACTCTGAATTGGGCGCAGAAACCACTTATGGGACGTTAGACAACCTAGGAGCGAGGTGTCTCCTACTCTTTCCGATGGTTGGCATTTAGAGGGTTTTGTCAGTCACCTAAAATTAGGATCTGTCATTTAGGGTTCCCGCGCCTTTCACAGTCGGGCTGAGAGCTTCTAGCGGCTAGAGCCTGGGGTCAATGACTTACCCTATGAGATGTCTGCAATCCATGGATGATGTGCCCTCGGCACGTTTGCTAGCCGGTTAGTAATCCGCTTCTTCCTCATACTCCGCTACTTTTCGGCGATCGGGCAGTTCCAGCTTTGGCGGACTGTACGGCTTCGGGTTGTCATCATCTGCCCAAACATCGCCCGTCACCTCAACATCTTTGTAGTCCGCATCTGCATAGGGTTGAGGCGAGTCCGCAACAGGCTGAGTGCCATAATCATTGTCCATGTAGGCAACTTGCTGCGAGTAGGACTCATTACCCCAGTTATCTTCCTGATAGTAAACGGGTTCGGGTTCGGGTTCGGGTTCCGGCAGCGGTGCTTGCAGCGGCTCACGCGGTTCGTTCCAGTTGTCCTCATCCCAATTCTCTTTGGCCGCAGGCGCAACTGCTTGTAACGGTTGCGCAGTGGGTAGCCCGGTGCCAAGCTGATTGGAGGTCGAGGTGGGCATGACGTAGTAATCGTCGTCTCGATCCCACGGCGAACGCCCCAGACCTAGCCGTTCGAGCATTCCAACAGTGACTTGCACCAATTTTTCTTCTGCCCCTTCAAATACGATGAGGCGATCGGGGCCGCTGCTCACTACTTCTTCAATCGACAGTTCGTAGGTGCTGATGACTTGGTCAGGAATGAGGGGAATGCCCAAGGAGGCAATGATCAGTGATTCGACCTTACCATTGGTCATGTTGAACTTGAAGCCGCGTACCTTTCCTAGCAATTCGCCGGTTTCGGTGATGACTTCGCTGTTAATCAGGATGCTGTAGGCTTCGGCGTTAAAATCATCTTCGATGACATCATCATCGTCTACCAAAATGACATCACCAATCTGACGCACGCTGCTCAGCAACATGATGTCTTGGGTGTTTGCCAATACGCCCGAAATCATGCTTTCCCGTACGCCAAGTGCTACAACGTCTCGACTATCTACATCAACCCAGAGTTGGCTGACGACGCCGAGGCGTTTGCCAGTATCGCGAGTGATGATCTGGGTTCCTAACAGTTCGGAGCGTTGACAAATATGTTCAAAGGTCATTGCAAAATGTAGTCTCGATATGGTCGAGAGAGCGAGTCGGGCCGCGGGTGATCAGTAGAGATTGACACTAATCTTAATAGAATTTCGACCCAATCATAAACTGGATGGGTCGCATTTTTGGCAGTATTCGGCTGAGGTTGTTTGTTTCATGGGGCGCTGTTTGGGGCGATCGCGATCGTCCGTTTGCCGGGTGCAATAATTAGAACGCCAGAGGCTACTCTACCGTGGCTCTGTTCAACCCGTCTAGCCAATAGTGGCGGAAGTGGGATTCAGTGGGATTGACGGCATCCCTCAGCAGACTGATGAACAATGGACAGGATTGATGCTGCTAATGACGATACAAATTAAGGTTTATCAAGCCTTGCCTGCCAGCCAAGTGAGTGGTTAACTAGAGGCTCGCCCTTGTAGATCGATACCAAGTACCTGAGTGTAGGCTCCCCGTGCTTGCGTAACGCCTATGGTGCGCTGAGCAGACTCGATCATTGGTCGCCGTAAACTAACCACAATAAACTGTGCCTGTTGTGCTTGATGTTTAATCATTCTAGCTAATCGTTCTACGTTTGCTCCATCCAGGAACATATCCACTTCGTCGAAGGCGTAGAACGGCGAGGGGCGATAGCGTTGCAGGGCAAAGATGAAGCTGAGGGCGGTCAGTGACTTTTCTCCTCCTGACATTGAGGCTAGACGGCGCACGGGTTTGCCTTTGGGATGGGCGACGAGGTTGAGTCCGCTGGCAAATGGGTCATTGGGGTTGTCGAGCTGAAGGTGTCCGTCTCCATCTGACAGTTCAGCAAAGATGGTGCGGAAATTGTCATCAACGGCATCAAATGCTTCTTTGAAGGCGCGCTGGCGTAGGGTGGTGAAGGTTTCGATTCGCAGGAGAAGTTCTGTTCGTTCTTCTTGCAGGGTGCTGAGTTTCTGGCTCAGTTCATCGAGACGAGCCTGTGTTCGTTCATGTTCTTCGAGCGCCAGCATGTTTACTGGCTCCATCGCCTGCATCCGTCGCTGTAGCGATCGCAGTTGTTGTTGCAGGTGTTCTAGGCTAAGGTCGTCGGGAATCTCTGGGAGTGGAGTTGGCAGTTCTTGCTGCTGGGCGGTTAGTTGCTCGGTGAGAACGGTCAATTCTTGCTGACGGTTGGTTTGAGTTTCCAGAATGTTTTGCAGTTTTAGCTCGGTTTGCTGATGGAGTGTTTGGCGATCGCGCAGTTGGCGCTCCATGCGATCGCGTTCTTTTTTCTCGGCGGACAGCGTTTGTTCTAGGGTGGCGAGGGCTTGTTTAATTTCAGTGGTTTCGCGATTGAGAACCGCTTGTTGATGGCTAATCGCAGCGCGTTGGCTGCGTTGTTGGGTTTGCTGCTGTTGGCAATCATGAATCTGTTGCTGACCTTGTTCAATCTTTTCTTGCAGCCGTTGGTGTTGGGTGTTGAGGTCGTAGAGGCGTTGTTCGGCTGTGCGGACAGCCATCTGGCGATCGCTCAGGATGCGCTCCTGAGCTTGAATGTGTGTTTGAGCCTGTTGCCACTCACTGTGGGCTTGAGACTGTTCGAGTTCACTGAGTTGCTGTCGTGCCTGCGCTACGGCGGTTTCTTGGTGGGGAAGTTGCTGATTGAGGGCGTGCAGGCGGGCTTGGGCATTGGTCAATTCTTCGGTATCTTGCAAGAGCTGAGTGCGGATTTGGCTATCCTGGGCGGTCAGGTTTGACCATTGCCGACGAATCTGCTCGGCGGTAAATTGGGCTTCTCGTTCGGCTTGGCGTGCCTCAATCAGGGCTTGCGATCGCGCGTTGACCTCAGCCGCCATCTTGGTAATGGTGTGCTGGCAGTGGGTCAGAATGTGGTCAATTTCTTGGAGGCGATCGCGCAGAGCCATAACATCAGCCGAATCGCCCGCATCCCCCACGCCAAAATGCAGCGATCCTTGACGGCTGTAGGTGCTGCCGCCAGTCATTGCGCCACTCGCTTCCAGCAACTCGCCCTCTAGAGTAACGATGCGAAACTTGCCGATGTGGGGGCGGGCATCTGCCAGAGTCGAAAACACCACCGTGTTGCCAAAGACATAGGCAAATACCGGACGATAGCGATCGTCGCAGTCAATCAAGCGGCTAGCATACTGAATAAAGCCCCTGGGCTGTTGGGCCTTGCTGATGGAGGAGAGCCGAGGCGCACGAATCTTGTTCAGTGGAATGAAGGTTGCTCGCCCAGCCCGCCGCTGCTTCAATAGCTCAATTCCAGCCGCCGCAACGCTATCATCTTCAACTACTAAATGTCCCAATCGTCCACCGGCTGCAATCTCCAGCGCCAGTTGATACGGCGGATCTACCCGACCAAGCTGCGCCACTAGCCCGCATACCCCCGGTAAGCCCGCTTGCAGAATGAGCTGAGTGGCTCCGGTTCCCTGAGCATCCCGCATGGCCTGGGTTTGGGCTTCGAGCCGATCCAACTGGCGCTGCTTATCGCGTTGCTCACGGATCAGGCGATCGCTCGTATCGCGTTGAAGCTGTAGTTCTTGCTCCGCCGTTGACAGTGCCGCTGCTAACGTTTGCACCCGCTGCTGAAACTGGTGATGTTCAGTATTCAGAGCGTCACGCTGGGTTTGAGTCAAGTCAAGCTCTTGGGTCAGCGCC
>CAYSIR010000260.1:0-5937 GCA_964431105.1 uncultured Leptolyngbya sp.
GCTAACATGCGCAGTGTCGCTGACGCATTGAAGGGCACGGTGGGCAGGTCGGTGTGCTGCACACCTGGGGACGCAATCTCAGTTACCATCCGCATGTGCATTATCTGGTGCCAGCAGGTGGCGTCTCTGCGGATGGTCGCACATGGTTGGAAGTGAAGAACAATTTTCTGGTTCCGGTGAAGGCGTTGTCCGTGCTGTACCGGGCTAAATTTCGCGATGCCCTCAAGCAGACCGATCTGTTCGACCAGGTACCCGCATCCGTCTGGCAACGCGATTGGGTCACGCACTGTCAGCCTGTGGGACGTGGTGAAGGCGCACTCCGGTATCTCGCGCCCTATGTGTTCCGGGTGGCGATTAGCAACCGGCGCATCCTCAGCGTAACCGATGAGCATGTCACCTTCCGCTACCGCGCTTCGGATACCGGACGCTGGCATACCAGTCGGGTCACCGGGGTCGAGTTCCTGCGCCGTTTCCTCCAGCATGTATTGCCCAAAGGCTTTGTCAAAGTGCGCTACTATGGGCTGTTCAGTCCGGGGATGCGGCAGAAACTCTCGGTTGTACGGCTGATGTTGGCTTTGTTAATAGGCATAGTCGAGCCAGAGGAAGCACAAGATGGTCAGGAGTCGGTTGGCTTCGAGGTGCGCTGTCCGCAGTGTGGGGAAGCAATGCGCTGGGTGCAGCGGTTTGATCCGTATTCGCGTTCACCACCAGCCTGCTGACGACGGCGTGTCAATATGATTTCCGTGTGACGGTGCAGTCATCTGATTGCAGCGCTTCATTATGCTTGGCTACTGTGTCCAATAAAGCCACTTTGGGTGTCGTATTCGACCGATGATGTCGGGTTAACCACCACTAATTAACGGCTGTGCATCGCTAAAATCCCTTAGCGATGCGTGTAATCCCAAATCAATCCTGTGCTTAAATTCCATATAAAAGAGTGGGTGACCGGCTTCGTTCATCACGATTATGTGGCGGCGTTGCGCCACATCAATCTCTTTCCTCTAATACGACGGATTATAGCCCAAAAATCACCCCCTGGAAAACGCCGAAAACAGCCATTTGACTAACTGGATCGCATTGGTGAGAGTGAGCTAGAAGCCGAGCAGATCTCTTTTTTATGGCGTAAGGTAGCCTCAGCCATCTCAGGCTGGTGTATCACTAATACGCCGCTTTTAACGTGTTATTTCAGACAATCTTCCGACTAAATCAAGGGCCTCTGACCATCCAGCCTCCGCAAAGATGTCAAGTAATTCAAGTAAATTTGCTAGTGCTACGTTATCTTTGAGTTTATCCTGGTGGTCCGCTAACAAAGTTTCAACAAGCTTGATGACTTCACGTACTGCCATTGAATCAAACTGATAACCGGAAGCTTTGCTTGACTTCGCGATATTTGTTGACATATGCAGTACCTCGATGGGATCACAATAAAGTACACCATTCATGAGTTCCATATAGTGATGAGCAGTATGAGCTGGGATAATCCCTAGTGTGTCGTCCAACGCAAGTTGAGATACCTTCAGCAAAATTGTCTTCACAGCATCGTAGTATGTGCACCTTTCCTCATCTGATAAAGCACGTTCGTCATTCGGTATTCCCGTTACATCACGCACATCTGCGGAGAAATAAATTTGATTTACCACATCACCAATCACACGTTGAAGATCCTGCAAGCTGTTACGGGTGCTTTCCGTCCAGCCACTCTCCTTTACTTCAGTTAGAAGATTAACTATGCTTCCATGTGCAGACATAACTGTGTCCATAATCCAGCTTATTGCACGCTGTGAAACTGCTTTGCCTTGTTCTGAAAATATTACATCTGGCTTAATAGGATCCATTGCTCGGAATGTCAAATGGGCAAACGCTTTCGAAAGCTGAACAGGATTATTCTTTATTCGTGCGCCAGCCTGAGTCGCCCATTCAGCCTCGGCTACAAACATGAACCATGGCAAATGACCAACGATCTGAAGCAGCAAATCTTCGTTCGTAGTAGAAGAAACCAGGGTATTGAGTTTCTCTTCCAATATCGATTGGGCTTCTTCCGTCTCTCTGATGCCTTGCCTTAGCAATCCAGTGAATAATGCTTGTAGAACGATACCATTATTCTCTTTAGCATTGACTCTCCTTACGCTCTCCCAGAAGAAGTCCGGTGAGAGGTGATGAGTTAAGAACAATCGCTGTGATATAAGATACCGGACCGAAGGAACAGGATCATCTATGAGCTTTGTGATGTTATAGAAGACTTCCTCATCTGTTCTATAGAAGGCAAGTGTGAGCAATGCCTGTGCAGCTGATGTGCGTGGTGATGGTGACCAACTAGGCGTATCGTACTGTGCATCATATTCTGGATTTGGCTCTGGAAGATGATGGCAAGCACACATCACTACAATTTCACTAAAGAAGTCGAAAAGTTCGATATCATGTTTCAGAGAATAACACATACGTTCAACACATTCTCCTAAACAGGTCCACGCAAGATCAATAACCCGATCTTCTGCCTCAACTGAATTCTCTAGTAGGATTGAATACAGTTTTCTGACATCGGGCAACACGCTTTCTACTGCTGCTTTATCAGGAATCTCATTAGTCCATGTTTCTTTGAAGTTCTTGAGTGGAGTACAGAGTTCCCGCAGAGACTTATTGGAAGCGGACTGGAGGTTTACTCCCTGTTCAGCAAGCCATTCATCCTCTCCATACGGTGCTGAATATGTAGAGTACGATACGAGAGGTTGGTTTTCGTAAGTTTCGTGGTCAGCTTCGATTTTTTTCCTTAATTCCAAAGCCTCTTTCGTTACGAGACGCTGCGTAGGAATCTGTGCAATCAAGCGCTTCTGCCGATGCTCTAATATCTCTCTCTGGCGCGAGTCATCTACGTTCTTCGGTTCGATGACAATTGCATCTTCTAAGACGCGCATCTGCTCTACAGAATAAAAATTTGGTGCTACTGCAAGAAATTGTCCTAACTGATAAACGGTGTCGTCACCGTAGAGTATTTCGTCGTTAAGAATAAGTTCCAGCAGTGGTACAGCAAATATCTCCGGGTAACGCGAAGCAGTTTGTAATAATCGTGCCCACAGATAAGCGACCTGAGCATGATCCCGAAATAAACTCAACAAGACATTTAAGTTGTTTTCGTCGAACTTGTTATCCGATGCAAATCCTTCGATGTATTCAAAAATGCTCTCGACCATGTACATCGGCTCATGGTTATGCGGAGTTCTCGATGATGACCAAAAGTAGTTATGATCTTGCAGAAAGACAGCTTCACCATGGTGGAAGTGAATGCGTTGAATGAGGTCTTCTATCCTTACACCTGTACGTAGGCTATTGATAACTTGATCCCTGACAACAATATGATTGATGCATTTCATACCCACTGTAGTTGCCAATGCAGGCTGAAATCTCAAGAATCGCGGATAGTACCAAACAAGTTTGTGTTCCAGCATCTCCCTTTCGCTTTGAGCGGACATCACAAGCTGAACAACGATGCCTCCGACAAAAGGGGATCCATCCCCAAGCTCATCCGATAGAAACACAAGATAGTATATATCCGCAATCAATTCAGGATCATGTACGGTGATCTCATCAAATACATCTACCAATCGGCTGAGGTACTCAAGGGGTACCGCTTTATTCTTGGTCAATTTAACAATGCGTTCAATCAGAAACCGAGAGTTAGTCGTGTCTGTGTTGAAGGTCTTGGCAACCAGGGGGAAAATGAGCTGAGCACCTATCCTGTCAATCCAACCTCTCGTTGAACTATCTCGTTGGGTCAGTACCCAATCAGCTAACGAACGTGTGATTGAACCACATTGATTTAACATCTCATCGTTGGCTTCATCTTTGCCAATCTTGATCAATTCGTCTGTGATTTTGGCAAGATCGACAACAAATTCCCTCGCTACCGCGTGAACAATAGAGTTCAAGAAATCCGACCAGATTGACGCTTGTTTGACTCCACGAGCTAGTAGCATCCTAAGCACGGCTGCAACTGCAATTGGTGCGTTGGAGGATGAATTCGTAAGTGCTTCAGTTAGAGGCACAAAGTGATCGACTCTTTCTAGCTGTGAAACAATGATACGGGGTGGTATAAGCCGAGCAAACAGCTTTAGCTGAACAGAAACATTTGAAGAATATGTTTTCCAGAATACTTGCCAGAACAAGTCTGGTTGATTGAGCCAGAGATAGGAAAAATAGAATTCAATGCTCGGGAGAAGAAAAATTGGTTTGAAGTAATCCGTTTCAAAAAACGCTATAAAATCATCAGGGTTATCTGCTATCAGCAAGCGAGCTACAGCATAATCGAACAAAACATTATGTGTAAATTCAAAACTTTGCTGTAGTGCAGACGAATACCTTAGCATTTCAATGCTCAGAAGCTCATCAATCACCTGACTGGAATGTGGAAATGCAAACACCGTTTCGCGTCTTACGACAAGATTTAGGTGTTCGACCATATTTCTTGTCAGGAGTGAAAGTATAGCAGTCATCTGGTGAGCTAATTCATGTTCCTCGACACGGCGCTCCCAGTAGAGAGACAACAATTCTGTTTCTGAAGTTACAGCACTCAATTCAGGAAGAGAGGGCTTGTCGTTTAACAGCCGCTCGACCAACCACAAATTGAAAGGAAAGCGCAATAGTTCTCGAAAGTCCTCCGAGCTGTTAGAGTAAATGCTGCTCAATCCACCGATTTTACCGACCGCATCTTGTACCTCTTCTGTCGTGAGAAGGGGCACTACGATATGGCGACATCGAATATCTTTTGTCTGATACTCGCTTGGCACTGAACTATCCAATTCTGCAGGGAACAGATCAAGTAGCATTTTCGACTTTCGAGCGTCATAGATGCGGACGCTAACGATTACGTGCCAGCGTGGATGAAGCTCACGAATAAACTCTGCGATCAAATCCCTGAAAAATAAGCGTGTCTCAGTTGACCGTGCGGCATCATAGCCATCGATCAAAACCACACCCATTTCTTCGCTTAACTCAGGAATTGCTATTCCCAGATATTCAACAAGGTCTGAACTAATCCCCAAAGCTGTCTTTATATCATTTCTCGACTGATTACCAGCAACCGAGAGGCAAATGCAGGCGTGACCTCTGTTGATGAGCCTCTGGCTTAGTTCATACAAGAGGTATGATTTCCCAACACCAGGCGGACCAACAACGACACCATTTCCAGACAGGCTGAACTGATATAACTCCTCCAGCAAGTCATCACGAGAGATGGTGTTCTGAAGGCTATGAATAATTAGCCCTCTCGATGTTTTGCGAGATAGTTCAAACACACCAGGATTTGAAGATTCAGCTTCTTGTCGGGTGCGAATCTGTTTCATCAATCCAATACTTACCCGATTGTATAAATGGCTCTCAGGGGTACTGGCTGCTTCCTGTAGTTCGTCTGCAAGATTGCTCACAAGGGATTGGACTATAGACTCGGGGTCAATTGGCAATGTGCTGAGATCATAGTCTTGGGAGTGAAACCACTGAGTCATCGTTGATATGTCAGGTACTTGATCCACCAAAGCCATTGAAATCATCTGTTCGGATACAGATGAGTCTTCCACGAACTGTTTAAGAATATCTCCGACATGATTGCGTAATTCAGCGTCTAAATTGCCTAATTGGTGTGCAAAAGCCGTGGTGAAGGCATTCTTATAAACCTTCCGCAACTCATTTTTCTCTTCATCCGTGATTCTACTCGACAACTTCTGTGCCGTTGCTTGAATTCCACTGTATAGAGCCGAAGCTGCGAGACTCGTTACAATGCTGAGTGTTATTGGATCCATCGCCATTTCACACTTCCTGAAGAATCTGTCATTCATACATTCACTATTCTACAATCCTTTACAGCGATTTGTTGTGACGTAGCTATGGAAATACTCTCTCGCACAACGTTGCGCGGCAAGTGTACAGCGCGTGATCCCTTCCTATCAA
>CAYSIR010000261.1:0-5895 GCA_964431105.1 uncultured Leptolyngbya sp.
GGGGGGGTGGGGGATGAGGGCAATACAGGGATTTGCAAACGTGACATGCTCCCAAGGATGGTTGGGTGTGGGTGTTGCTCACCCCCCAATATTCTTACCAATGGAAGACTAGGACTATCCTTTTAGCCGCTGTGCTAGGGCGAACTGCTAAATGAATATCAGCCTCCAGCATCAGGGGATTAATACCGCTATGAATTCTGAGGGTTCAGGTGCCGTTTTTGCTGCTCTCGCTCGATCGCTTCAAAGAGTGCTTGAAAATTGCCTTCCCCAAATCCATCTGCAACGGGGTAGATGCGATCGCCCTCTTGCCATTGCCGTTGGATAATTTCAAAAAAGAAAGTAGGCTGCGGAAAAATCGGGTGCGTAAATGTTTGCAGCAATAGTCCATCCGATGCGTCCGGTTGCCAATCTACCAAAATGCCAGCCTCGGCGATCGCCTTCAGCGCTGCTGCCGATAGCCGACCATTGCACCGCTGGGCAAGCTGTTCGTAATATGCCGATGGAACCGATAAAAATGAAACGCCGCGTTCATGCAACTGAGTGATTGTAGTCACAATATCGGTGGTTGAAAGGGCAATGTGCTGGATACCCGATCCGCCATTGGCATCTAAAAATTCTTGAACCTGAGATGTTGCAGAGGTCGGTTCGTTAATGGGAAGTTGGATCGCACCCTGGGGATGCACCAGCACTTGGCTGCATAGCCCGGAATACTCTGTTTGAATGGAAAACCGCTGCTGGGACTGAAATCCTAATGTTTCTGAATACCATGCGATCGCTCGGCGCAATTCACCTTTTGGCACATTCAGCACCACATGGTCAATCCCTGTAAACGGAAGCGATCGCAGCGGCGGCGTAGGTTCTGGATGGGATTGTTCTTGGGGGGCAGGGGGCAGCACTGGCGTAGCTCCTTGGCGCTCGATCAGCGTATGGCGCAGATTTCCCCAGCCTTGGATTTGGGCCCAGCTCATCTTGCCTAACGACTGTAGGTGATGCTGGATCGGATGAAGCAACAGCGCCCCGTGATGAATTGCCCGCTGTATCATGACCTCTAAGGCGGCGACCTGAAGCGCAATGTCTACGATCCCTGGTGGATGCTGGCGCAGGTAGCGAGCGATCGCACTGTCGGGATGGGTCGGCGATGAGAGCGCAAAACAGATGCCTTCAGCCTGAACTGCGATCGTAATATGGCGTGGATAGCGTAGGTGGGCCACTGGTTGAAATCCCCACACATCTACAAACCAATTGCGCCAGGCGATCGCATCGAAGACATAGAACTGTACGTGATCAATCTTCATACACTTGGTTAATAAGTCAATCGTTGCAGGCAATTGACAGGTCAGCGAGGGACTGATGTGCTAACCAGCCGCTCCCATAGACTGCCACAATATCCGGTATACAGGGGCAATAATTGTTGGATGTGGCAATTGGTGACAATGAATGGGGTGGGAGAATTACCTTAACTATTCTAATTCTGCTATCTATGACGCAGCGCTTAGCCCTGCATTTGTTCAATGAGCGGGACGCTTGGGGGGCGCTGGAATGGGGATGCGGTAAAAAGCGCTGAGAAATCTGAGCTATTTCTGAGCCATTTGGGAGCGGATGACGGTCAGATCAGGTTTTACAATAGACAAAGATTAATGCCGCGTTGTCTTGCAACTGGCTAGCAGGTGCGATCGCTTCGGGGCCGGCAGGGGGTTCTCAGGTAAGGGTCGGTCATTGTGTTTCCCAAAACTGGCGATCGCCGCAGGAGACGGTTTCTTTAAACTGCCCTCGAACGGATAGCCGCTCAGTGTGCTGATGGTCTCTGGCGATCGCTGGCAAACTGCTGTTGGCAGATGACCTGCCGCCGAATTAATACAGCCCGCCCAACCGTGCCTGCTGCATGTCTTTCCTCTGTTTTCCATTCGCTAGGTGCTTGCTATGCCTCCCCGTTGGCCCAGAAAACCCGATCGCAATGACTCAGCTTTCCGTAAACTGGACGATCGCATGACCTTTGCAACCCATGTTGCCGTGTTCGCCGCGATTAATTCTGGTACGTGGTTTGTGCGGACGCTGCAAGCGCAGGATTGGGCATGGACCGTTTGGTTTACCGGCGGTTGGGTGACCATACTCGTTGCCCATGCCGTCTATATTTTTGCGATCGCAGACTACTCCACTCCCGCCGCCAATCCATCCACTAATCCATCTGCTCCCCAAAAATAGCTGTATCCCCCCGTCAGAACTATGCCTTACTCCAATACCAGCGAAGCGATCGAAACCTTAGCCGCAGACATTGGTGAGCGTATCTATATTGATGTCGCCAACTGGCATCTGTATCTCCGTGAAGCCCATCTGCATACGTCCTTGGCCGAACGCTTCTATCCCATGATGGAATCCAATGACCTGAATGAGCAGTCTGTCCAGCACGTCCTAGCGGCGACTGTGGTCGGCTTGGGCGGTGGACAAGTTCAGCTTCCGCTCAATCAAGTCATCCCCACGGCCGTGCAGGCTGACCTAGTACAGTTGCTCGAACAGTATCAGCGAGAACTCTAAAGTCTTCCTAAAGTTCCGACAGGTAATGGCTAACTAACGCGCTAGGGCGACTGCACTGAATCCATGGGGAATCCTGGCCAATCAAGGCTCACAGGGAACAGCGCCAAGCCATCTGAACAGAGCAGATTCCCTCGCGTCTACATCCAATGACAAACCATCCCCGGATCGGGCGATCGCAAGTTAGCCATTCCGTATATGATTTTCATAGCGTTTTCGCTGCATCTGCGAATTTTTTGCTGTATCTGCGAAGACAAATTCAAAGCCCGCTTCACCCATTTTTTTCTATGTCCTATGCGTTCCGTAGGCCTCACTCTGCCGTTCAGCATTGAACAGCCCAGAGTCCTAGGTGAGACTGTAGAGTAAGGGGTCAACGGCTCTGGACTAGCCTGGGTTGAGAGAACAGATGCGATCGCAGACGTTAGGGTTGTTCGTGTTATCCAACATAAGTTGATCATGCCAAAGGTTCTTGTTTCCGACCCGATTGATAAAGTCGGGATCGATATTCTGTCCCAGGTTGCTCAGGTTGACATCAAAACCAAGCTGCCCCTTGAAGAATTGATCCAAATTATTCCAGAGTATGATGGCCTGATGATTCGGTCGGGCACGCGAGTCACCAAAGAGGTTATCCAAGCCGGAACGCAGCTTAAAATCATCGGTCGGGCTGGTGTTGGGGTTGATAATGTGGACGTTCCAGCCGCGACCCGGCGCGGCATCGTCGTCGTCAACTCACCTGAGGGAAACACCGTTGCGGCTGCCGAACACGCTGTCGCCATGATGTTGGCACTCTCTCGACACATTCCTAGCGCCAACCAGTCCGTCAAACAAAACCAATGGGATCGCAAAACCTTTACCGGCGTTGAAGTTTACAAAAAGACCCTGGGTATTGTTGGGCTAGGCAAAATTGGATCTCACGTTGCTGGGATTGCACGGGCGATGGGAATGCGGTTGCTGGCTTACGATCCGTTTTTATCGGCTGAACGGGCTGAGCAATTGGGCTGCCAGTTGGTTGAACTCAATGTGCTGATGGCAGAGTCCGATTACATTACGCTGCATTTGCCCAAAACTCCTGAAACCTATCACCTTGTGAATGCCGAACTGCTAGAGATCATGAAACCGACAGCGCGGCTGATTAACTGTGCGCGGGGCGGCATCATTGACGAAGATGCACTGGCCGAGGCCTTGAAACAAGGCAAAATTGCTGGGGCAGCGCTAGATGTGTATGAACAGGAGCCGTTAGGTGAGTCTGCGCTGCGATCGCTCGGTAAAGAGGTGGTGCTAACGCCGCACTTGGGCGCATCAACTGAAGAAGCGCAGGTGAATGTTGCGATCGATGTCGCTGAGCAAATTCGGGATGTACTGCTAGGGCTACCAGCGCGATCGGCCGTCAACATTCCCGGCTTGCGTCCAGACCTGCTAGAAAAACTGCGTCCCTACCTTGACCTTTCTGAAACGCTCGGTAACTTGGTGAGCCAGATGGCCGGAGGGCGCATCGAGTCGCTGAACATTGGACTACAGGGCGAGTTAGCGGTTAATGAAAGCCAACCCCTTGTGATTGCTGCACTGAAAGGGCTATTGTCCCATGCGCTTCAGGAGAGGGTGAACTATGTGAATGCGACGATTGAGGCGAAAGAGCGCGGCATTCGGGTCGTGGAAACTCGTGATGCATCGGTGAAAGACTACACCGGCTCGCTGAAATTAGAAGCAAAAGGTTCCATGGGGATGCACTCTGTGACGGGTGCAATTTTGGGTGATAATGAGATCCGCATTACCAGCATTGATGGATTTCCGGTGAATGTGCCGCCAAGTCGGTTCATGCTGTTTACCCTACACCGAGATATGCCTGGCATCATTGGCAAAATCGGCTCCCTGCTCGGCAGCTTCAATGTCAACATTGCCAGTATGCAAGTTGGGCGCAAGATTGTTCGAGGTGATGCAGTCATGGTGCTGAGTCTTGACGATCCGCTGCCGGATGGTATTCTGGCAGAAATTACCAAGGTTCCTGGCATTCGAGAAGCCTACACCGTGGCTCTAGTCACTACATCCTAGGGGTCTTGCCGTTGGGATGGCGCATGGAGCGGTGACGCAGTTCTGCGAGCAATTCGAGATCCGGCTAGGCCGTTCGTCATGGGCTTGGGGCTTGCTAGATAGCCCGTCTCTGTAGATGTGGTTCCGCTATTTGCTCAAGGCTGAACGTTCATCTCACCGTCCAAGCATTATCCTGGCGTTGAGTTGGCTCTTGCTTTTGAGCCTTGATGGCATTGGCGCTCTCATTTGTCATCTGAACATCTGAGGCAACGCGCTGAGTCTGCCACGGCTGCACGAGCCAATCTGATCTTATGGTTGCGGCTGTTTGTTTTTTGGGGCATCGATCGCAGCCTCGTCAGGCTCATCTATGAAACGCTAGAACTGTACGTCAGGCTTTGCACTTCATCTCTCATGAGGCAAGACACCGTTGGTTAATAGCTGGTGGGAAATTCAGGTTTTGTGTGACACTAACGCTGAGGATTTAATCTTTTGGCGGCTAGAGCAATTTGGGTGTCATGGAAGTTCGAGTGAGACGAAGGGTAGCAATTGCCTAGTGAAAGCCTATTTACCCCAAGAGCAAGCGCAGCTTTTGGACTTGGCTGCTCTCTCGCTGTGGTTACAGCAGGATGCGATTTTTGCTGGTTGGGCGGTTCCGACGGTTCACTGGCAATTGATTGATGAAGAAGACTGGGCTACCAGTTGGAAAGCCTATTGGCATCCCCAAGAAGTGGGCGATCGCCTATTGATTAACCCTGCCTGGATGGAACCGCCGAGCAGCGATCGCATTATTCTGCAACTTGATCCGGGGGCCGCCTTTGGCACGGGAACCCACGCCACAACTCAGCTTTGTTTAGAAGCGCTAGAGATGCGACTGGATGCTGATTTTCCAGCGGCAAACATAACCGAAGACACGTCAGAAACTGTGATTGCGGATATTGGCTGTGGTTCCGGTATTTTATCAATTGCCTCGATTTTGATGGGGGCTGACCGCGTATATGCCGTGGACACTGACCCCGTTGCTATTCGCTCAACCCGTAGCAATCGAGAACTGAACCATATCCCTCAGCAGCAGATTTTAGCTAGAAAAGGGAGTTTGCAAGAACTGAAAGAAGTCTTAACTGAACCGGTTGATGGCATTCTTTGCAATATTTTGGCAGAAGTGATCTTGGATCTTGTGCCGATGATGGGCGACATTGCCAAGCCAACGACTTGGGGAGTGCTGAGCGGTATTTTGATTGAACAAGCCAAGCCGGTTGCCGATACGCTTGAACAACATGGCTGGGTTGTTGCGACGTTATGGCGGCGAAAGGAATGGTGCTGTCTGAATATTCGGCGAGA
>CAYSIR010000262.1:0-5876 GCA_964431105.1 uncultured Leptolyngbya sp.
CTATAGTCCTCTATTGGTAATGATTTTTAGTGGTGTGGACGTCATCCACACCACTAAAAATCATTACATGAATACTACTACCAGATTTTAGGCAAGGTAGAGGTCAGGAAATTTGACCTGCCCAATAGCTAGAGTTTAGCCAGTTTTGTCAGTCAGCTAGAGTCACCCGGTCATTGATCAGTCATTTAAAGGCGGTGCAGCAATTCAGTTCTAGATCGTTGCCAGACCTCTCCTCAGCCCAATGGCTACAGTTACGCCGGTGAATGCTATATCATAGCTACAGTAAAACTCTCTGATACCATGACTTCGACTCATCGTTTTGTTGGATTAGTCCCGGCAGCCGGTCGGGGATCTCGGATCTCGCCGTTGCCTATGAGTAAAGAGCTGTTCCCGATTGGGTTCCAGGCAATGGGCGATCGCCCTGGCCTGCGCCCGAAAGTAGTGTGTCAGTATTTACTAGAAACGATGCATCATGCTGGCATCACCGATGTATTTTTTATCTTACGTCCAGGTAAGTGGGACATTCCAGCTTACTTTGGCGATGGCGCACAGCTTGGAATGCATTTAGCATATCTGACCGTTCATGTCCCCTTTGGCGTTCCTTTCAGCCTTAACCAAGCTTATCCATTTATTCAGGATGCACAGATAGTCATCGGCTTTCCTGACATCTTATTTGAGCCAAACCACGCCTATCAAACTCTTATCGATCGACAAGCTCGAACCCAGGCAGATGTCGTACTAGGGCTATTTCCTACCAATCAACCTCACAAAGTTGGCGTAGTGGACTTTGATGAAACGGGCCGTGTGTCTGCCATTATCGATAAGTCACCAGCAGCTACATTGAAGTATATGTGGGCGATCGCACTGTGGCAGCCGAGCTTCAGCAAATTTCTTCATAATTTTGTAGACGTTCATCTCCAGCGCTACCTAGGGGGGCAAGTTCCTCAAATGATACAGTCCCTTCCCCATCCGCCGGAAATTCCCATTGGCGATGTCATCCACGCGGCGATCGGGTCTGGATTTCAAGTCGAAGCAGAAGTCTTTGAGGATGGGCACTACATCGACATTGGCACGTCAGAGGACTTGATTCGCGCCGTTCAGCAGTTCGGACAAGTGCCGAACCTGGATAAATAATTGGTCAAGATGAGCCAGTCGGCGGCAACGTTCACCGGATATTCTCCACAAGGTGCATGAATAGCCTGAAGAAAGATATGAGGTCGTGGTATTCATGTCAGGATTTTGGGTGGTGTAGGCAACGCCTACACCACCCAAAATCCTGACCAATACAGGACTACCAGAAATGAATAACCTGAAGAAAGATATGACATGGGTAAGACACATTTTCTCCAGGATAGTCGCCAGAGCAAGACAATGCTTCAGCGAACGCTCTCGCGGGGCAAACACCCTAGTTCTAACGACACCTTCCTGTTTGACTGTAGCGATAGATACATAGCCCGAACAAATTGTCCAAAAATGTAAAACTCTCTTAATATTTTCCAGGAATTGTGTTAGCTTGCTCTAAGCAAAGGTTCTAGCACCTTGGCTGATATTGCATGTACGTCTTTTGTGAGAACTCAAACAATGACGAAGACTACCTTGGCAGTTAAGGCGTTCCTTAATACCTACGATCATGAGCCTTTACGCCAGTCAGATTTAGTTTGTGCTTTTGAGAGCATTTGCTGTAGCGAACCGTTTAAACGTCTCTTACTGTCCCTGATCGAAACCAAAGCGTTCACACCAGAACTAGGGCAAGAGTTTGCTACAGCCGGAGCGATTCAAGGGTTATCTGCCTGTCGAAAGTTGCGGAGCGGTCTTAACTTACCTGTTGGGCATTTCTTTAGCCTTTTGGCTGAACTGCTGTCTGCGTTCAGTGTAGCTGCTGGTGTGGAATGGGCAGCATTTGCAGATGCACTGCGGCATTCTGACCTCAGCCAGAAGCGATTGCTGGACTGTCTGCTAGCTGGCCCAGATGGCGACTATTATGAAGCGATCGCCTCTCGTTTAGTAGACACCGATCCCCATGCAATTTACCCGACCTCAAGCTATCGGGAAAGCCGGGGATATGTAGTCAGCACCAATGATGACCAAGTTGTTGAGGCTGTCATGACCTCCAGCACGTTTACCTCCATTCGGGTACTAGAAAATGTGCTGACTCCCGATGAACACCTGCTGCGGAATATGTATTTAGCCAGCGGTCGCTGCGTTTGCCTAGTCGATCAAAATGTCGATCGCTTTTATGGTGAACAAATTGAATCTTACTTTGCACATCACGGCATCCAGCTCGATAAGCTGGTGTACCGAGCGATGGAAGTAGATAAAGGCATTCAAACAGTAGAACGGATGCTAGGCGACTTCAAGCGTTTGGGCGTGTCCCGCAATGAACCAGTGTTGATTATCGGCGGTGGCGTGCTGACGGATACCGGTGGGCTAGCCTGTGCCCTGTATCACCGCAATACGCCCTACGTCATGCTTTCTACGTCGATTGTGGCGGGTATTGATGCGGGGCCCTCCCCTCGTACCTGCTGTGATGGATTTGGATACAAAAACCTGTTTGGAGCCTATCACGCCCCGATTTTATCAATCACCGATCGCTCCTTCTTCAAAACCCTCAAGGATGGATGGTTGCGCCACGGCATTGCCGAAATTATTAAAATGGCAGTCGTTAAGAACAGCGAACTGTTTGAGTACCTAGAGCAGGCTGGCCCAGCCCTCATCTCAACTCGGTTCGGTACGCTGAACTGTGAACCCGATGGCTCCATCAGCGTACTATCTCAGAAAATTCTGGGTGCTGCGATGCGCAGCTACGTTGAGGCTGAATACGATAACCTGTACGAAACCCATCAATGCCGCCCCCATGCCTACGGGCACACTTGGTCGCCGGGGTTTGAGATTGCGGCTGGCTTGCTGCACGGCCACGCTGTTGCCATCGGGATGGGCTTCGGTGCTTATCTAAGCTATCAGCACCAGTGGCTTAGCCAAGATAATTTCCATCGTATCTTGAACCTCATTAGTTCCTTTGGGCTAAGTCTCTGGCATGATGTCTTACTTGATGAAGGCATTCTCTGGGCAGCCCAGGAAAAGATGGTAGAGAAACGGGGCGGCAACCTCGTTGCGCCGATGCCAAAGGGAGCGATCGGGCGATGCGGTTATCTCAATGCCCTCAGTCGGGAAGAGCTAGCAACGGCGATCGCAACGTATCGCACCATCTGTGTTACCTATCCGCGTCAAGGGCTGGGAATTGAGCCGCTGTGTCGGGATGTGGGGCTAGAAGATCCGTCCACAATTGGGCATCATACCCCCACTGAACCAGTCGTGACCTATGCAGATACAAATGCAGACACGAATCCGGATATGCCGGATACGAAAGAAGTTCTATCGAGTGTTTAGGGAACGTATCACACTATGGTTCAACAAAATTTCGATATTGTGATTCCCTTGTATCAGCATCGCTGGAACACCCGTGCGGTACTGGAAGGGCTAACGGTTCACTATTCGCCTCGCTCAATTCATCTCATTACTCCCGCCGTGCAGGCGCGATCGCTCTCTAAACTCAGTCCGGATTGGAAAACCGCACCGCTGGTGATTTATGAAGAAGAAACCTTCTTTCACCCCTGTGGGTTCACGAAAGCGCAGGTCTGTGCGGAGCTAGATCTGGGCGAGTCGCTGTACACACCGGGCTGGTTTTATCAGCAGTTGCTAAAACTGGGGGCCCCCGATGGCATCTCAGACCTAAGCGAGTGGTATGTCGTTTGGGACAGCGACCTGCTGCCGGTAGCGACTTGGCCGCTGATTGAGATGGCGGAGCCACCGCGCCATACCTTTGCCCTACTGCAACATAATCAATGGGGCAATGCCCAAATTGTAGCAACTTGGGCAACCTGGATTCGCACCGTGCTGGGGGTAGAGCCGTTGACAGATCGTGACGGAACCTTTATTCCCCACCATCTGTGGTTTAAGCGAGACCATCTGGACTCATTTAAGCGTCAGTTGGGCCGGTATTATGGCAGTGAGGAGCATTGGCTAACGTTGATGATGCGATCGGCCAATGACTTTGGCACCTTCAGCGAATACTGGGCCTACGCCTCCTGGGTAGCGGCGATCGCACCTGCTGACCTAGCATTCCATGCCTACCAACAGTATGGAGTAACCACAGAGCGCTTTTTCGATGATGGTACCGGGCGCTTCTCGGCCGCACTGAGGCAGCATCTTAACTATTCTGCAACGCCAGATACGTTCTCCCCTAGCTATGCAGAGGTTGATCAATTTATCCGAGCGGAATATGGAACGGCTCTGCCATCATCCCTATCGTTTGAAAGTAGTCCTCGACATTTGAAAAAGGATGCCAAAAATATGCACATTGAGGAGCAGCGATCGCGCTGGAATCCTCGATTAGCCGATCCATCCAGCCTTACCTAACATTCAAACGAGTCAGACCTTGATGAGAGCGGTAGTTCAATAGGAAACTACCGCTTTTTCGTTAGCGAGAAATGCGGGTTTCAGCCAGATCTGCGTACCAATTGGTGATACCGCTCCAGATAACTGGCTGCACCAACCAACTACAGGCTGCGCCAGTTACCAGAAAAGATAAAGCTAGCCCAGTAGTAGGGATGCTGATAGGCTCCGGTGTTGAGCAACTCTTGCTGAATGTCCCGTAGGGCCTCGCTGCGTCCGGCTCCATCCATCAACTGTTGATAATATCCCTGCATCAGATCGCTGGTGCCGAAGTCATCCACCTGCCACAAACTCATCAACTGACTTTCCGCCCCCGCCAGCACAAATGCCCGCCGCAGGCCATACACCCCATCGCCATTCACCACATTCCCCAACCCCGTCTCGCAGGCCGACAGCACTACCAGTTGAGTGCCGAACAGGTTCATTCGGGTGACTTCCTGGGCCGTAAGTACGCCGTCATTGTCGCTATCCGAGAAGGCTGCCCGCTGATTGACGCCAGCAAACACCAATCCCGATCGCAGCAGCGGATTTTCCATATTGCGCGGGGTAGGTACGCAGTCGGCGGTGGAGATCACCTCAATCGAGGCCGTGCGGGTATCGCCGGGAACGGCCAAGCAGTCTTGGTCTTGCAGGAAAAAGCCGTGGGTGGCTAGGTGCAGGATGCTGGGCGCTTGAACCTGTTTGATCACCGCTTCCGTGGCCTCGGCTTCATCCCAGAGGGTGGCGTTGGCCAGCAGGGGCAGGATGGCCGCCGCTTCGGTTTCGGTGCCGGGGAGGGAGCCGAAGGCGCTGAGGCTGCTAAAGTCGGTGGAGCGCTGGGCGGTGAGGATGGTATTCCCCTGACTCGGCGTACCACGAGATGCCGCGGCCAGCTCCGTGGCTCCATAGTCAGGATTGGCGACAATCACCGGCCCCTGCCCCGGCTCCAGACCGCGATTCATCCGCAGCAGATCGCGGCCGGAGGTGAGGTAGGTGAAGGTGTAGCGCTCTAGCAGGTAGCTGTTGCTTTCGTCCATCAGGGCGGCGAAGGGAATCAGATTGAGGGCCGCGTCGGGGGAGAGCAGCAGGTGGGTGGCGTCACCCGTGAGGGCGCGAATCGGCTGCATCAGTTGGGCATCGAGGGCGCGGGCAATGGGCTGAATGTTGGAGCGGGGGTTGCGCAGGGCATCGAGGAAGGTGAAGACCTGGGCATCCATAGCGGCGGCATCCCCCAAATCCACGGTGCGGATCTCGCCGGAGGGGAACAGCACGTAGGCGGCATAGCGGGGCGCTCCCCAAGTACCTGCTCCAGACGGATCAAACGGCTCGTAGCGCACCAGTTCCACCAAGGCCCCGTCCGCTGGAATTTGCTGCTGCACGGCCTCTAGGGTGATGGGCTGGGTCTCGGTGCGGAAGACGGCACTGGCCCGCGCTAGCTGATTTTG
>CAYSIR010000263.1:0-5860 GCA_964431105.1 uncultured Leptolyngbya sp.
CTAATGAGCAGATTTTTGAGGTGTTAGGTAGTGTCTGGAAAAGAGTATCCCAGCTCTGAGATGTCAATAGAAACCTACCGTCATGCCCATGAAAATGGGAATCTAGCGAACGCTCCTGACTAATGGCATCAGCGTTCCTGGATTCCCGCACACGCGGAAATGACGAGGTATGTTTTTTCCTAGAACACGCCTTAATCCACGGATGGCGGCAATCCAAATGGTTTCAGCCATCCCAGCGCAAAGCCCGTCTGAATAGCGGTGGCGGCGATCGCAAACCACAGAATCGCTTCTAGCACCACAATGCCTAAATGCCAACCCACATCGCCATAGCGAATCGACTGTTCTACAATCACTAATCCCCGCACTAGCCCAAATGCGGCAATCACTCCGCCCTGCAAGGGTGCATGGTTATCGATGCGGATGGCGTAGCGGTAGGTGATGCCAAATACGGCTCCCGACACCAGCGCGATCGCCCCCCGCAGGAGTCCGATTTCATCCGTAAAACTGGAGGGCAACAGGTCAGCCGGGATAAATCCATTGGCAAACGTGGTTAGAATCCAAGCCAGTCCAGTAGCGATCGCACTCACCGCCGCGACTTTGACAGATTCCCATCGTTCGGCATCTGAAAATAATTGAGCAGTATCGGTCATTGGGCGCTCACGTTCACAATCCATGGGATAGCTCAGGGTAACAAACCGGTAGCCAAATCTGCGAGGGGCGATCGCGATCGCTGCAAATGGTCAGCCTCACAATTCGGGCATCAATCAACTGGCTGTTGTAGGGCTGGGTTCCCGTACCGGGATTGACAGAATAGGACGGAAAACAGGCGGCACTGAGGCTGAGGCGCAGGGCGTGTCCCGCTGGAATGCAGATACAAGTGGGCTGAAGGGCGATCGCCACAGTTTGCAGCTTGCCGGGGATCGCACCATCGGTGCGCTGGTAGCCCTGACTAAAGGACATGACCCGCCCGTTCTCGTCTACCTCTGACAGAACAGCGCAGAGATCAAAGCTGGGTGCGTCTGCCATGCATTGAATCTCAGCCCGAATCTCGCCTGCCAAATGCAGGTCAGCGTCCAGCGGGGGCGTGGTGTAGGTGACAACATCAGTGCGGCAATCGACGCTAGTGCGATCGCCCGATCCAGCCGGAAACGTCGCATGGCCGCCTACGGTCGGCACCGGCCGCCAGGGGTCGTGGACAAATGTATCGGCAAGCGTGGAGCGATCGCCCGTGGCATTGGGGATCAATTCACCATCGGTCGGGTCAATGCTGGCCAGCCCATGGGTGATGATAGTGTACGCCGATTTGGCATCAGGTTTGGCATCGGGCAACTGAGCAAAGGTGCGCCAGTCATTGGTTCCCATCTCAAACCAGTGAATCGGCAGTTTATCTAGCAGTCCCGTATCGATACCTTTGAGACATTGATCGAACCAGCGGACGTGCAGGCGATCGATCGCACTCACCGCCTTCGGGCCATAATCCGTATTTCGCACTACGCGCCCCCAGGGCAAATGCCCCCACGGGCCAACCCAAAGCTGTTGGGGATGGACGCTGCCCGATGCCATGGTTTTATAGAATCGCAGCGTCCCCCGCAGGTAGCTGTCATACCAGCCGCCAATGTGCAGCATCGGCAGGTCAACCGGATGGGGAAAGCCTTTGGGAGAGAGCGATCGCCAGTAGTCATCCGGGGTGGGATGGTTCAGCCAATCGTGATAGAAAGAATCAGGAACGATCTGCCGCAACAGTTCCGATTGGGCATTCACCGGATCAGCTAGGGGCAGTTGATGACCCGCTGCGTAAATCCTGCGGTACTGGTCGGCATTGCCCGATCGCCTCACCGTTTCTGCCCCAATCTGAATCGCCCAGCCCAAATTTCCCTGCAAGCAAAACGCCCCACCTTCGTAGCCCCAATCGGCATAAAGGTCATAGCCAATCATGCCGGGGCAGAGAGTTTTCAAGGCGGCGGGCTGCCCCATTGCGGCATAGAGCTGCGTCATCCCCTGGTAGGAAAAGCCATACATTCCCACCCGTCCGGTGCTGTGGGGTAAATTTGCTGCCCACTCGATCGTATCTACTCCATCTTCGATTTCGTTGGCAAAAAGCTGAAAGCGACCCTCGGAACTGCCGCGACCGCGTACGTCTTGGATAACGACGATATAGCCCTGAGCAGCATACCAACTGGGATGGGCATAGACTACCGTGGAGGCGATCGCCCGCCCATAGGGTTGCCGCATCAGCAAGACGGGAAATTCGCCATCCCCATCGGGGTAATACACATCCGCATCCAGACGCACCCCATCGCGGGTGTGCATCGACAACGATTGCTTCGGTTGGGGCATCTTGCCATAGCACTAAATCAACACGGAACCAGCATATCGGCACGGTTCAGCACCCGCAAATCTTCTTCATCTAGCTCCGTCGGAATGCCATTGCGAATCAGTTCCACAAAATCCTCATTGGGAACCATAATGCACAGGGCATAGAGGCGGCCCGGGCCCGCATTTTCTAAGGCGTGAATGCCATCGGCTGGAACCAAGATGCTATCGCCCGGCTTCAAAATCATCGTTTTGCCCTCGTAGAGGGCCCGCCCCGTTCCTTTGAGGATGAAAAACATCTCGATCGCCATACAGTGTCGATGGGCAGGGGTGCGGCCGCCTTCTTCAAAAATCTCGATGCAGTAGGTTAAGGACGTATTCGCGGTTTCGGGATCAAACACGATCGCCAACCGATTGCGATCCTCTGAGCTAATCTGAAAAACCTGTAAATCTTGGGGCGATCGCACCACTGGAATCACGCAACGAGACTCGTCATCCATGCTCATCTCTCCTAACGTCTATTTCTCAATGCAGACCATTCTCAACGCAGGGTCGTGGTTGCATGGAAGGATTTTGAATAGTGCTACAGCATTCCCAAAAATCCTGACCGACCACCCGACGCAGAACAGCAAAAGGGGTCGGAGTCAGATGCCTTGGGCGAACACAAGTGCTAATGTTCCTCAGCATCACCCGCCCTGCCAATTTGGACGTATCATCGCGGCTCAGCCAAACAGTTACTCAGCCAAACAGTTGCTCAGCCAAACAGTTGTAGCATCCATCCTGTATTTGTCATCCTGCTTTGAAGAATAGAGGAGTGTCTGTAGCTAAGCACACGGCCCCAATCAAAAAATTTACAGAACTTAATGCACAAATTGAGTTCTTCTCGCGTCAAGCGGTCAAAATCCAATTGTTTCAGTACACTTGTGGGCAGTCAGCCGTCCATGCTTGGATCGAAATTAAGATCGAAATTGGGGTTGACCGCTATTACTCACGCCTAGCCACCCAGGAGCGATCGCACATGAAACGCTTTTCTTCTGTCCTCACCACTACGCTAACCCTGGCAGCCGTTGGCATCGGGCTAAGCGCGCCCGCCAAGGCTGAAGACTTGGTTCACCTTCAGCGGTTGATGAACACCCGCGAATGCCAGAACTGTGACCTGACGAATGCGGGTCTTGTGAACTCCAACCTCGCGGGGGTAGACCTGTCGGGTACAGACCTAAGCAATGCCAACCTCAATCAGGCAAACCTGCGCGGCGCTAACCTGCGGGGGGCCAACCTCTCACGGGCGATTCTCAGCTATGCCGACCTGACTGGCGCGGACTTGACCGGGGCCATTTTGAACGGTGCCGATCTGCGGGAAGCCTATCTCACCAATGCCACCATGACCAATGCCAGCATCGAAGGAGCTTATTTGGTTGGGGCAGTTGACTTACCCGATAGCATTCTGACGGCTGATATGCTCTACACCTGGGGCATGATTGAGGCGCAGCGGGGTAACTACAGCGGGGCGATCGCCTACTTCAATCGCACACTGGAACGGGACCCGGACTACGCTAATGCGGTGCTGGCGCGGGGCATTTCTAATTATCGATTAGCGGATATGGCGAGCGCCCTGTCTGATGCTGCCGAAGCCCAAGCAATGTACACCACTCAAAACAACGTTGAGGGACAGGAAGCGGCTGGGCAACTCACTGCTCTGGTGAATGCCTATCAAATCGCGTCGCAGCGAGAGTATGACCCAGGGCAGCCGAATTTTGCTAATTTCTTAGGGTCACTGGCCACAATGGTTTTGCGATATTTGGTGCGCTAATCGCGATCGCCCCACCTCATCCTCTAAGCTGAATGTAGACCTCGACACCTCAGCGGGGTCGTGCTGATTCCCTGGATGAGACGACCATGCGCCATTTTCTACAAGCCCATACTTTGAATCACCGAGAGAATCACCGAGAGCGATCGCCTTTGCGTCGATCGTTCTCAATTATGCTGCTTTTGATGCTGTCCGGAGTCGCTAGTTGGATGGTGGGCTGGGGCACGGCTGAGGCGATCGCCCCACCCCAAACGTCGCCGAACCCAGCCAACGGGGCCATCATTTTTGAGGCCAACTGTATCGGCTGCCATGCCAACGGCGGTAACATTATCCGACGGGGCAAAAATCTGAAACAGCGGGCGCTTGAACGTTATCACATGGATTCCCTAGAGGCGATCGCGACGATTACTGCCCAGGGAAAACGCCCTATGTCCGCCTATGGCGATCGCCTGACTCAGACAGAAATCTATGATGTCGCTGCCTATGTGTTGCAACAGGCGGAAGCCGGATGGCCGCGCTAGGGAGATGCGATGAAAACCAACGCCGCCCGCATTCTCGATCGCCTCAAAATTGACTACGAATTGCGTTCCTATGAGTACGATCCCGACGATCTCGCCGCCGAAAAAGCTGCCGCTAACATTGGCGTTCCGCCGAAACAGGTCTTCAAAACGCTGATCGCCAGAGGGGATAAACGGGGCGTGTGCTTTGCGGCAATTCCATCCAATTGTCAGCTTGACCTGAAGGCGCTGGCCAAGCTAAGTGGCGATCGCAAAATCAATACCGTTTCACTAAAAGAAGTGCAGCCCCTCACTGGCTACATTCGCGGCGGCGTTACGGCTCTGGGCGCGAAGAAAGCCTACCCGGTGTATGCAGACGCCACCATTGAGCGATTCGATCATATTGCGGTATCGGCCGGACAGCGCGGCTTGTTGATGGTGCTATCTCCAGCAGATTACCTGACAGTAACCCAGGCCCAACTGGGAGCGATCGCCCTACGCTCTGATCCCAAGCCTTGACATTTATTGCATACCCTTGTCAAAATCCGGTTTTTCAGTCTGGTTCCTCGAAAACATAGCTTGAACCCGCCCCTTCTGGTTGGCGTTGCGTCTTCGCACCTTATCCACGCTCAAGCTATGTCGTTGACACCCAAACCTCGCCCGTCGCTATCGTCTACTAGAACCATTGACCCCAGTGCCCCGCCCCTCGTAAATTTAGCAACGTACACAACCGGGGCGTTCAGCCGTGGGCGATCGCGTTGGGTAGTGATGCTGTGGTGGCTGGTGCAAGCGATCGCCTTTCCCCTCACGCCCCATCCCTGCAACGGCTTACGGGTGTTCTTGCTGCGGCTTTTTGGCGCAAAGGTAGGACGGAATGTGGTGATTCGCCCCACTGCCCGGATTACCTTTCCTTGGAATGTGGCGATCGCGGACTATAGCTGGATTGGCGATCGGGTCGTGCTGTATAGCCTCACCTCCATTCGCATTGGGCGGCACTGCGTCATCTCCCAAAACAGCTACCTCTGCACCGGCAGCCATGATATTCACTCGCCCCAGTTCGACCTGCAAACTGGAGCGATCGTGGTAGGGAACGGCGCATGGGTCGCCACCGATAGCTTTATTGCCCCCGGCGTCACCATTGGAGCCAACGCCGTCATTGGGGCCCGCAGCACGGTGTTTGCCTCCATGCCCAATCAATGGGTTTGTTGGGGCACACCTTGCGCCCCGCAACATCCGCGATTAC
>CAYSIR010000264.1:0-5855 GCA_964431105.1 uncultured Leptolyngbya sp.
GGTAGTGAACATTCATGATGTCTTCTTCCACCACGGGTGCCATGGTGGGAAAGGCGTCGAAGAAGACGATTTTGCCCTCTTGGTCGCCGCTGTCTTTGGTGCCAGACCGTTTGTTCCGCTCATACCAGCTTTTGTGGCCTTCCCATTCCGCAGGACAACCAAACAGATCACAAAAATCTCGGTCGGCCAGCGCTTTGGCCTCGCTTCCCTCAAATTGGTCCTGGATCATCCAAGAGCGTACCGCGCCTTTGATGCCTGAGGCTGGAATGTAGGGAATGCCATAGACATGATGCAGCGTCAGGCCGACCTCAAAGACCGTGGCACCGCCGATGCCGACGACGAGCCGCCCATCGGTGGGGATGATTTGATCCTTGACTTGCGCTTGTCCATAGAGCGCCTGTGCGGTAGCAACGGTTTGCTGGGCCAACTGCTGAAAGTCCAGGCGGCCATAATTGATATCTCCCTGGGGCAGGTGCTGCATCAGCTTATCGGGGATATCGCGTTTGCGGCTGCCCTTCTTGCCCTGATACAGGGTGGCTTTGCCCTTATTTTCCTCCCAGAAGTTGGCGCCCTTCTGCAAACGCAGCGACAGGTTGTCGATCTCCTCTTGTAGCCCAGCGAGTAGCTTGCGGGTGTCGCACGGCAACTTGCTGCGCGCTGCGATGTCAAAGTCCCGTTGGAGCTGCGGTTGGTTGCTGCGCGGTGGGCGGTCATTCTGGCGGGCTTCTTTGCGGGCTTTGCGTTCGGCTTCCGCCTCAGCTTTACGGCGTTCCTCTGCTTCCTTGCGTTTACGCGCTTTTTCCTCTTCTAGCTCGGTGTCGATGGGAATTTCTTTGCCATTGACTGAGATCTTGGCGATAGAGCCTTTCTCTCCAATTTCGTATTCGCAGGACTGCTTGTCTAGCTCTTCGTCGATCTGAAAGATGGCAGGAATACCCAGTTTTTTCCCTCCAGAAATCTGGATGAAACGGCTGAGGCTACCGTCCTTTTTCTTGCGGACGCGGATTTTTCCTTGGGGCATGGGTTAGGCATTATCTTTTTCCAGTCCTTTGGCGAAACGGCGCAGCCAATTGAGGTAGGCCATGACCTCGACCGTGATAGCGCGGTATTGGGTAGAGGGCATCTGGGTCAATTGTTCGACCAATCCGCCGGCGTTACTTCCAAGGAGTTGCTTGGGGTCGTCCTTACCCAGCCAGTTCTCGAGCTGCTCATACACTAGCTGTGAGGCTTTGTTTTTGTAGGTAGCGAAGGAGACTGCTGCTCCAAGTCCGTTAGTTTTGATGAGCATGGGCATCTCATTGACAAAGGAAAGGTATTCTTTGGGAAATTTCTTTTCCTTCATGCCGACCCGAGCCGCTTGAAAGGCATGCTGGGCACGGCCTTGTTCGAGTAGATTTCTCTTAGTAGTGGACATGGGGTAGTTAATTGACGAAGGTGGTACGAATCAGGCCCTTGCCGATGGTAGCGTTAGCCCCGGCCTGGAGGCGGTTTTGGCCATGGTTGTGAATGATGTCTTCGAAGAAAGCCATTACGGCTTTGGCATCGCTTTCCTCGTTGGAGCTTTTGAAAGAGAGCTTTTTGGGGGGATCAGCCTGCTTGTCCTCCGATTTTTTGTGGACCGGAAACACCGGCGCAGCCAGTACCAGGCTGTATAGGATGCTTTCGGCGGGGAGATACTCCTCGGTAAAGAGCGCCCCATCGGCCACAGTACCGCTCTCGTTGTCGATCTTGACGCGGGTGATGACCTCGGTAGAGAGATTAACGAAGTCGCGAAAGTCTTCGTCGTGGAGCATGACTAGGCTACTGCCCACCTTTTCTTGCCACCAGGTGTTGCCAGCGAATAGATTGTTCATGAACCAGTTTGCCAATTCATCCGAAGCATCGTGAGACTGTGCTTCAAAGGCGTACTCTTCCAACACGACGTTGCGATTTTGACTGCTGATGAGCAGGTCAGAGTTCTTGGTCACCACGCAGTGGCCGATCTCAGGTTTAGGGACCTCGCTTTCGGTAAGGTTGGGACCCATGGTTTCACGGCAGACAACCATGTCCTGCAAGAAGCGCTTGATCACCTGCGGGCAGGTAACCCAGGCGAAGACCCCCCGCATGCTTTTGACGGGAAAGAGCAGCAGCCTGGCGTCGGTGAAGCCCAGGGCACCGGCGTGTAGTCCAGCCTCATCCTCGGCGTCGGGCCCAAAGATCAACTCTAGGTCTTTGGTGTGGTCGGACTTGGGTTTGGCTTGGTAATCTACCTTCAAAACCTGCTCGGCGCGCTCGCGTAGGGCACCCTTGAGGCTGGAGCCTTCGATCTTGGGAAAGCCGGTGTGGCGCTCCCGCTGAATGGGCAGGTCGATCACGCCTAGCTCGCTGCCGCTGCCGGCGTGTAGGGGGGTCTCGCAATGGAGGAAAAGGGGTCTGGATAGATGGTACATGGATTAGGGTTGTTGGTTGGAGACATTTGAAATCAGGTCAACGATTGCATCGGGGGCAAGGCTTTCTCGAAGGAATTGATGGTACCGCATCCGATTATCCTGACCATCTACTAGGTTGGGAGCCACACAAAAATGTTTGACGACTAGTGGAATATCGCGTCCCATTTTGTCTGATACGATTTGTGCGGCGGCTGCAACATAATTTTGGTGCCGTGATTCCACATCAGGAGGCACTGTACCTTTGCTATACAGGATTACCCAAAGTTGGCTAGCATTTTGGTCTCGGTCCTTTTCAGCCAACTGTACCCGATCGCAAAGTTTTTTCACGATCTTTGCAAAACTCCCTCTCTTGTTCAACTTCTGAAAGGGTTTGATTTCGGCTGCAATGAAGGAATTCAGATTTGTTTCTGGAAGTAAAAGATCTATGTCTTCCCAATCATGGTCCTTTATTCCTGCTAGATCTGAAGGTACGTAGCCATGAATGGCATCAGGGTAATCTGACAAAAAGCACTCAAATAGCTTATGCTCAACCAAATACCCTAACACATCATCGAAAAAGGGAATATCTTCTTTTTCTACAAAATCTGCTAGTAATGTACCTATGACCGTTCGTTGGTAATTGGGGTATTCCCCCTGAATCAGATGCAGACGTTTGAGCGGCGCAGCTTGCCTATCACCCGTTATTCTAGTTAAGTCAAGCAGGTAAGACATATAGCGTTTGATCACTCGCCAATCAAACCCTAATGGCATGGGAGCCACTTCCATCAAGCGATCACTCTCCTCATACTGATAATAAAGCGGTAACTTGTACAACTGAGCAAAGATGGTCAGTACGGGTACAATACCTTTGAAGCCCCCCGAAACGTTGAGGTATGCATCGTCACTTTCGTCTAGGGATTCGCGCAGTTCATTGATCCGCTTAACGAGTCCTTGAATGCCCTTATCACGGAAAAGGGTATAATCCTCGACTTGTAGCCCAATGATGATGTCTCTCTCAGGATCGAAACAAACATGAATGTCTTTGTGGTGCTTCTTGAACCACTTCTCGATTAGCTCTGCCGCCATACGAGAGGTAAGGGTATCAGTAGCCAATAGGCGCACCACTACAGGCGTATCCGTCTCAGCCTCGATGGCGAGAACCGACTGAATTTCTGCCGAAAGATTTTGGCTGGTATTTTCCTCAATGGCTTTCCAGACAACATCGCTCAAATCTGGAATGTGACTCAGGTCTTCTGCGTACTTTTTCCAGTCGCTGGCTCGCTTGCTTTTATCATTTAGCTGATTAAAGCGCTTACGATCCCGCGTTTCATCCTGCTTGTAATAATTGAGGAACAAGGAGATGCCTACGGTGGTGATGATATTTATCGCCATGCTGTTTTCAGTTAAAAGATGCTTCCCACGAATGCTAGCCCAAAGCCTTGCTGATCCGCATCATAATCGGAGAGACATTGGCCATGCAGGCTCTCCACCGCTTGTTGGACATCTCCATCGATCCTGATGTAATACACCGCTCCGGCTGGCACAGCCTTCCGCATCGGCTTGGGACCGAAGGGCTGGTTTTTGGTAGCCTTCATCGAAAAGCCGCCTTGGTAGGCTGCTCGATTAAAGGCTGCGGTTAGCACTTCTACAGGTTCGCCTCCCCATGCCCCTTTTCTGGTCTTGGGATCAATGCTCCCAGGCAGCCAGCCATGCTCAAAAACCGCAGGAGTGGTGAAGACCAGCTTGATCACGTTGCCCTCGATTTGAGGGGCTTTGATGTCGATAGAAAGTGGGCTTTGCTGAAAGCTAGCGCTTTTTCCCTCTGCCCCTAGCTTGAGAAAGCCTGCCTCCGAAAGCTGAAACCCTGAGTCCTCAGCCACCCAATCCACGTACAGGCCAACGCCAGATTGAGGGCGGGTCATGCCTACCCGATACAGCATGCCATCTGCGGCCTTGCCTGAGGCCCGGCTTTTTTGGATACCTATTTTGGGTTCAGGGATCATAAATGCAGAAGCCGGATAAGGAGCGGGAGCGTCTCCGTATAGCAGATATGCTTTGAACTGGTTGAGGCTGATCCAATGGCCCCCTCCCAGGGAATTTACAGGCAGGATATTCTGATCCTTGACGGTCAGCAGGTGCTGGGTAGGGTGTGAACTGATGCCCGCCCATTTTGTCAGGCTTAGCAGAGCCTGGGTTCCCGCTCGATTTTTGCTCTCTACTACATCAAAAGGACAAGGGAAGTACACCTCCGTTTTACCGCTCTCTGAGCTGAGCTTACTGAGGAGAACCTGCCTAATGCGAAGCTTGAGCGACACATCGCCTGCTTCGTTTGCTTGAGAGAGTTGTGCCAGGTTTCGGCTAAAAAAAGCTGTACGCAACGCTCCGTAGACCACACTAGGCGGGGGCGGGAACATCCCCCCTCCCCAGACTTCTTCCCCCATGGAAAAGGGCTTCCCGTTGCGGAAAAACAAGCTGTCGAAGGGTTGTATCTCAACTGGCATGGCTATCGGGTTGGCGGTGGATGAAATCGGCGATTTCGAGAAAGTGCAGGAAGTTTTCAGTATTGGGCTCTGACCCCTCTTGGCTACTGGCTTGTAGCAGAGCCAGCACGGCAGCCTGCATGTCCTCGATCGGCCCTTGCTTGACGATGGAGGCGTCGCTTTTCAGGTATTTCTGGGCTTTTGGTTTTTCGCTGCTCAGGGAGCGTCGAATCAACCGCTTGGCTTCAAGCTCAATGATTTTTCGTCCGTATTCGAACTGTTCGGTGCTATCGTCCAGCGTGGCGCGTCCCACCAAGGTGTTGACCTCTTCATGAAGCACCGTGATGAAGGTGTTTGAAAAACACTCGTTTAGCAGAAGCTCGACCACAGCGGCAAACTGGTCCAAATAGTAGCAATCTTCTCCCCACTTGGCCGTAGCTTGCTGGATTTCGCCAGAACGCTTCATGAGGTACAAGGCAAAAGCGTCGCGTCCACCTTGCTCCTTGGCGTACTCTTGCGCCGCCTGCGCTTTGCGTACCACTTCTCCCAGGTCCGTTTTGTAGTGAGCAATGCAGACGCCCGCCGAGAAGGTTAGCTCTCGCTTGAGTTCGGGGAATGCTTTCTGCATCTCCTGAGAAACCCGCTCCCGATACAGCTGGCGCAACTCGTGCATCACATCACTCAGGTACTCCAGGTTGACAAAGCCCATGAAGTCATCCCCCCCCGCGTACACGGCCTGACCCAACGATTGGCCCGGTTGCAACTGATGGCGCTGAGCGGTGTACCCCTTGGTTTGACCCGATAGGATCTGACCAGCTTCATCCGCAAATCGATACAGGTGCTCAGCCAGTGCCTCCTGAAAGCCTCGCAGGTCAACGTTTGAAGGCAGGAATGCCTCATCGCCTGACCAGGTTGCCCCCATGCGATCTCCGTCGAAGGTCAGCAGGGCATAGTAGGGCTTGGGCCG
>CAYSIR010000265.1:0-5838 GCA_964431105.1 uncultured Leptolyngbya sp.
GGGTGGTGTGGGCAACGCCCACACCACCCAAAATCCTTACATGAATACCACTACCTAAAAGCAATGCTCAATGAGACGCTGACAAAGTGAGTAGATTAAACCTAGGAGAACACTGAGTATATTTGCTGCCTCTATTGTAAAACACCGCTTATTCTAAATTATTTTTCCATCACCCTTTGCAAAAAACTATCACAATTCTCCACAATCTACAATTTGACAGTGGGTACACAGAGTGAATCTCCTGACAGTAACCGATCTAATAGGTGCTATTTGATACCTTATCAGTCGCCTGGGCCACGTCGTTAACAACGTAGTCAATCAACGCTAGTTCCTATACTGTTGTAGTATTACACTCCGCCTCCATCCATCTACCTATGCCAATCCCTCTTCACTATTGTGTGTAACAAGATGTTTGTAATGAAACCATCTTGATCTGGGTAATCTGGATTTAGGCAATTTTGATTTAGTCAATCTTAGTCTAGACAGTCTTAATATAGGCAACTTTGCAGGAGCTGCTGAAAAAGTCGAAAATACAGCTATATCAGGGGTTATAGGCGATTTTTCAAAAAAAAATGGTGCAAAGCGAAAATCGCTAAAAGCATTGAGTTGTTATTCAATATGCTCAAAACACCTTGCACAAAACTTGAACGAAAATGCCTGAAAGCCTCTCATGGCGAGCGATCTGATTTTTTCAGCAAGTTTTACGCGATCGCTCAACGACTAGCCTTGCAGGACTCCACCACTCCGACGACAGACGAGGCAATAAGACCAATTTACATGCCTAGGCATGTAAATTTCGAGACTTGCCTAGAGAAATAGCCGGCTGCTTCAGGATCACCAGTCGCTTTTATCTATGTTTGGCATCAATACAACGTCAATAGACGGGCCACAATGAGTTAAGATTGTGTTACACAGCTTTACAAACTAAAATTATTCGCTGATTGATCACTTATTTGGACGCTGGTTTAACTACCACTCATTGACATCATGACATTGCTTTTGCTTGGACTGGTTAGTTTTATTGCCTGGTTCTTCAGTATGCTGTCGGGGGGTGGTAGCCCACTGGTGCTAATTCCTTTGGTCAGCCTTTGGTTCGGTGCCCAGGCGGTTGCTCCAGTCATCACAGTGGGGATGCTGGTTGGAAATAGTCAGCGATCGCTCTTTTTCTGGCGACACATTGACTGGAACGTGACGTTGTGGCACGTCCCCGGAACCTTGGTGGGTGCGATCGCTGGAGCTTATGTATTTAAATGGATAGATTTGGAATGGCTGCAGGCGATCGTTGGCATTTTATTGATTGTGATGGCAGCAAATGCGATCGCTGGCAAAACAACCCTAGCGCTAACCATCCGCGCCTGGTATTTTTTGCCACTCTCTCTCGTCAATGCCTTTGTATCCAGTTTGGTGGGCAGCACGGGGCCAATTCTTAATCCTCTTTATCTAAATTATGGATTAGAAAAGGAGGATTTAATCGCAACCAAGTCAGTGACCGTCACTCTGATGCATACGCTGAAGTTAATCAGCTACACATTTCTCGGCATTCTGAGCTGGGAGTATATTGGTTACGGGCTAGTGATTGGTCTGGCTGCAATTCCTGCTAACTGGCTGGGGCGACACGTGCTGCGTCACATGAGCCGTGAGCAGTTTCGTCACGCAATCCTTACGTTTGTGGCCTTCAGCGGTGTGATGATGCTATGGCAGAACCGGGTAGATTTACTAGCTTTAATGAGCTAAGACACAACAGCAAGTTATTCAAGCGGTAGCGCTGGGACGATAATGACCCGCTTCTATCCCTATCGCCCATACCTCTTATCCAAGACTGTACAGCTCTATTTCGATAAAAATAAGCACTGTAGCGATCGCCCCCTCATCGCAGCAGATAGATCAAATGCCTAGACTGTAACCCTTGGCGAGATGCTGACTGTGGCTAATAAGAGTATCAGTGTCCCAATCGGTGGATCGTCCAGACGGTTTGATAATCGTTTGCCCATAGACTTGGCATAAAACTTGGCTAGACGCTAGCAAAGATTGCAGAGACCACTGTACTGATTGCGTTGATGGTGTATGAGTCATAAAACCTCCGAAGTCTTAAAAAGGAACTCTAACAGAATAAATAAAAATAAGACACCCGGCTAAGGTGCATTGTTACAGCGTCACGATACTGATGCTCCAATCATGATCACGGATTACGAAGCCCTGCGTCATGCATCAACAATTGACACGCGAATAAGCATCATGCTCGCTTCATCCACACTTCCAGCATACAATCTGTAAACAATTTTACAAAAAATAGCATCAATCGTTTACATGAATGGTTTCGATGGAAATAACCCCAACCGCCATCGCTGAATGATTAGGGAAAGCCGATTTTTTCGATGTCATGTCAAGCTTGGGGGTGGCTCTTTTCTTGGTTCACAACCTTAATAGGGTAGTGGTATTCATGCAATGATTTTTGGCGGTGTGGGCGTCGCCCACACCGCCAAAAATCATTACCAATACAAGGACTACCCCTAAAGCATTTTAGAAGGCATGGTCGTTCTGATTTCTGACATCAGCCAACTCCCCCATCGCCCCCAAACACTCAGCCTCCTAAGTTTTGTTGATAATGACCATTGTGTTTATGGTGAGCGATCGCCATCTCTAATCAATGCTGAAATGAAGTTGAAGAAATTAGCGTCGTTCGCTCATGCTGAACCAGGGCAACAGAGTAGACAGTTTACTGATAAAGTGTAGTCTTATACACAGATACCGCCCTACGCCCATTGTATACAGTATTCAAGTAAGTCATCAGCACTTGTTTTTGTGGTTAGAAGTCTCGCTTTGCTTCAGCACCTCAATATCACTATAAGGGTCAGCCAGTATGACATTGGATGCTCAGACATCAATTCCAAATCCCACAGGTTCATCGCAAGCTAGCAGGGAGAAAGATATCCAACACGCTTTGGCGCGAGAGGCGGCTGGAGTATCCTTGCGCTCGGTGACAAAGCGCTACGGCCCGATTACAGCGGTCGAAAATGTTACGCTTGACATTCCGCCAGGGAGCTACTGCTGTCTGCTGGGGCCGAGCGGCTGCGGTAAAACTACAACATTACGCATGGTTGCAGGGCATGAGTCAGTCACAGAGGGTGACGTTTTCATTGGCGATCGCCGGGTGACAGGGTTATCTCCAGCAAAGCGCAATACCGCTATGATGTTCCAAAACTATGCCTTATTTCCTCACAAAACCATTTGGCAGAACGTGGAATTTGGCTTGCGGATGCGGAATGTGTCCGCTAATGAGCGCAGGACAAGGGTCGGGGAAATTCTGGAATTGGTCGGGCTGAGCCATCTGTGCGATCGCAAGCCCAACCAGCTCAGCGGCGGACAACAGCAGCGAATTGCCCTGGCGCGGGCATTAGTGACGCGCCCTCATGTGTTGATGCTGGATGAACCTTTAAGCGCTCTAGATGAAAACCTACGCATTCGGATGCGGAGCGAATTGCGTAAGATACAAAAGCAGTTTGGTCTTACTTTTATTCAGGTAACACACCATGTTGAAGAGGCGTTTTCCCTCTCCGATCAGATTGTTGTGATGGATCATGGTCATATTGACCAAGTCGCAACTCCGTATGACCTGTTTAATGCACCAGCATCTCGCTTTGTTGCCAGGTTTATTGGTGATAATAATATTTTTGAGGGAAAGGTTGCAGCATCTGCAACTCAAAGCGATGGATTCGATTATATTGAGCTAGAGGTAGAGGGGATTGGCTCAATCTATTGCCGAGGTCATGCTGTCCAGCCTGGGCAGATGGCCGCTTGCTCAGTTCGTCCCGATTTGCTCATGCTTGTCTCCGATACAAATTCCCTACCCAACATTGTCCCTATGAATCGGCTGACGGCTCGTGTGGTTGACATTGAAATGACTGGGTATGTAACGCGCGTTGGTCTGTTAGCCGAGGCAACCGGTCAAGATTTGCTTTACAAGATTCGGACAACGGATGTCAACCCTAGCCAACTGAGCGAGGGTAAGCTAGTGACACTGTGCTGGACGGCGGCTGATTGTGTATTTCTTCCCTACTAAAATCAGCTAAATCATAGGGCTGAGTTAATGATGGGCAAGTAATATAGTTGGCTTTTGTAATTGTAGATAACTGTACTTTTTGAGGAGCGATTGATACCAATGGCTAAGTTTTCACGCCGCTACGTGCTTAAAGCTGGATTGGCAACCGGTGCTGCGATCGCTGCCGCCCGGTGTGGTAATGCTCCGGAAGGCACTCCGAATAACCCAGCTACCGGGCCACAAGTCAACACCAACCAGATTAAAGATGTCACGCTTCGGTTGATTGGAACTGGAGTTTCACAGATTAATGAGATTCGTGACAAAGCTCAAGAAGACCTGGGCTTCAAATTTGAAATGCGGGCACTGAGTACCGAAGAAAATAATCAGATCGCTATTACTCAGCCTGGTCAGTATGATATTTTTGATGGTGAATATTTTAGCTTACCGTTGGTGATCCCTTCAGGAAACCTTCAGCCCATTGATATTTCTCGCATTGCAGCTTGGGATAAAATTGTATCCTTTTTCACCACGGGTGAGTATAACGGAATGCCAGTTGAAAGGTCACAGGGAACTGCGCCGTATCGAGTCATGTATCTAACGGGCCCTGACTCCACCGAATTTTCCAGCACCCCAACCGACTTTGCGACCCTAATCCCATTTCAATACAATGCAGATACGCTCGGCTATCGTCCTGACCTTGTAGGCCGCACCATTGAAAGTTGGGGTGAGCTTTTTAATGAAGAATTCAGAGGTCAAACCTCAATCCTAGATATTCCACAAATCGGTATCATGGATGCGGCAATGGTTGCTGAAGCGTTGGGGCTAATGACCTTTGGGGATAAAGGAAATATGACCCGCGAAGAGATTGACCAAATTATCGAAATTCTGAAAGAACAGAAAGCAAGCGGACAATTTCGTGCGTTCTGGAAGACGTTTGATGAATCGGTGAACCTAATGACATCTGGCGAAGTTGTACTGCAATCAATGTGGTCTCCTGCCGTCACTGCCGTCCAGTCTCAGGGGATTGAATGTATATATGCACCCCTAAAAGAAGGGTATCGCGGCTGGGGTGGCGGCATTGGTTTATCGAAAAATCTTGAAGGCATTGAGCTAGATGCAGCCTATGAGTATATGAACTGGATGCTAGATGGCTGGGTAGGTGCTTTCCTGGGTCGTCAGGGGTATTACAGTGCAGCGCCAGAAAATGCACAGAAGTTTATGTCTGAGGCGGAGTGGGCATACTGGTACGAGGGTCAGCCCGCTTCTGAAGATATGATTGACCCCTTCGGGAAGACATTAGCACCGGCTGGCTCCAAGCGCGATGGTGGTTCGTTTGATGAACGTTTCGGCAATATTGTATGTTGGAATTCGACCATGGAAGAAAATACTTATCTTGTTCAGAAGTGGAATGAGTTTATTGCGTCCTAAGCGATCAGGTCGCTAATGCAGTAACTCAACCTAGCAATCAGTGCTGGAGAACACTGCGATCGCCTGACAGTTGAGCGATTTAAGTCGCGAAAAGGGTTGTTGTAGACTTTTTCTGCGAAACTGCTCTCATTAACAGGACATCTAAAGTGGCTCCAGCGCTATAAAATGACATCGCCTAATCCTGTCAATCACTAGACTGCAATGGAAAATACTTGGAAGGTTCTTAAACCATATTTACTAGCAACACCACAGGCGATCGCCCTCGCTCTTTTTCTAATTTTTCCAATTGTATTGATTGGAGTAGTTAGCTTTTGGGAGTTTACAGGATACTCAATGGTTCCTGCATTTACCCTTGATAACTACACCAGCAT
>CAYSIR010000266.1:0-5834 GCA_964431105.1 uncultured Leptolyngbya sp.
ACCCTTAGCGATGGCTTACCAGAATGGGGGTTTTGGGCAGACTGTCTAGCGAGCCTAGCGTGGTGCATAACCCAATCAATGGAGCCATTTCTCTGACGCTGCGATCGCTCAAGTTCAGTCGCTTTCCAGGGCTGAGGGCTACATTGCTAAAGGTATGGCCAAGGCTAGTTGGCTCATCAATATCTTTCTGGACACCCTATTTTTTGCGTGACTTGTGTTTACTATCCAAAACGTTCTGATTCCCGATGCTCAAGGTTATTCTACAGTTGATGTTCAGTGTGAGGTAGGGTGCGGAACCTCCCAAATCCAGGCGATCGCCCCAAATCTTGAACCGGCGGGTGAGTTAATTGACGGCCGCAATAAACTGCTGCTGCCGGGGTTTGTCAATGCCCACACCCACTCATCTGAAATGTGGCAGCGGGGCATTATTCCACCCTATCCGCTCGAACTGTGGATTGCGGAACTCTATGAATTTTCGCCATTGAACCCAGAGCAAATTTACCTCAGTGCATTGGGGACGGCGGTTGAGACCATCCTGTCGGGCGGCACAACAGTGGTGGATCACTTGGTTATTATTCCGGGGCAAGAAACAGAGTCGGTGGCGGCAGCTATCCGAGGGTATCGCGAAGTGGGCATTCGGGCCTTTGTGGGGCCGCTGATCCAAGATGAAGCGATTGGTTCTAGCATCCCGACGGGTGGCGAGTCGGTGAAACCAATGCCCCATCACCATACAACGGATGATGTAATGCAACTCATGGATGCCTGGGTGCAGGAGTTCCATCGCCCGGAAGACGGCATCCACATCATGACAGCTCCGACGGGAATGCAGCTCTGCTCAGATGAGTTGTTTGAGCGCTGTGCAGAATTGAGCGATCGCCATCAACTGTGTCGGCATACTCACCTGCTAGAGACGAAAGCGCAGCGAATGCTGGCTCAGGAAAAATATGGTCGGAGTGCAGTACCCCATTTGCGGGATTTGGGGTTTTTGAGCGATCGCACCTCGCTCGCGCACTGCGTTTGGTTGGATGCTGCTGACATTGATGTGTTGGTTGAAACGCGATCCACAGTGGTACATAATCCGCTGAGTAATCTGCGCTTGGGCAGCGGCATTGCGCCGATTTTGAACTATCGCCGAGCAGGAGTAAACGTGGCATTTGGTTGTGATGGGTCGGCTAGCAACGATTCTCAGGATGTATTAGAAGCCATCAAGATCGGAACCCTGCTGCACCACACCACGGATCTGGAATACCGAAACTGGATTACTCCACGGCAAGCGATCGAAATGGCGGCGATGGGTGGCGCAACTGGGCTGGCGATCGCCGATAGCGTCGGTTCTTTAGAAGTGGGCAAGCAAGCTGATTTTGTGCTGTATGACCTGACCAACCTATCGCTGTTGCCACGCACAGACCCAGTCGGGCTGCTAGTATTGGGGCGGCCTAGCTCTGTTGTGCATAGTGCATGGATTAACGGACGGCGCGTTGTGGCTGACGGCCAAATTACGACTATTGATGTACCTAGTCTGAAACAAGCACTGTTTGACCAAAGTGCCTGGGCGACTAACCGAGCCACCACCACGGTGCAAGAGATGGAACAGCGTTACCGTTCTGTAATGGGGTTGCCATCCTAGGGTGCGTCATCCGTGCGACTCAGTTCACCACCGAACTTGCAGCAATCATAGCAACCGGTCAGGCTCAGTTAATGAGGAAGCCTGTCAGGTTAGCCCTCACCCTAAATCCCTCTCCCAAGCCTATCCATTACACAGATCTCGCTGAAATCCGCAGTCCTCGTTTTTGAACCGAGGACTCTGAGTGACCGCTAGAAGGGTTGTGATACTAAATCCGGACAGGCATATCCCAAAACCAAAATCAGTCATTACATTCCTGTCTGTAAGTTGCAACTCATCTGATTTTGGTGTTCTCGCCTAGGGCTTGGTACGAGACAGAAGATCTGACGACTGTTGCCTCATGCATCGCAAGCCTGGGAGAGGAACTTCGATCTGGCTCCCTTCTCCCAATTTCGCTACTAAGTACACACCAGTTGCCTATGCTGTTTTTCAGGGATGCATGTCACCTTTACGCCCTCACCCTAAATCCCTCTGCCAATATTGGGAGAGGGACTTTGAGCGGTTTTCGTCCCTTCTCCCAATATTGGCAGAAGCCTGTCCTGAGCTTGTCGAAGGGGGGTTGGGGGATGAGGGCAATACAGGGATTTGCAAACGTGACATGCTCCCGTTTTTCAGCGCTGTTCGCCCCCTAAATCCCCCCATTCTGGGGGACTTCAACTCTAATTTCCCCCCAAAATTGGGGGGACTAAAGGGGGCAATGCAGAAGTTTATCGGAAGCACTGGAGATGGGTGTACTGAGTAGTAGACCAATTTCGGGAGAGGCATGTCCTGAGCTTGTCGAAGGGGGGTTGGGGGATGATGGCAATGCAGGGATTTGCAAACGTGACATGCTCCCGTTTCATGACGCCTGCTCATCAATGCTGCCCCTGCCTTCACAGAAGTCGCTATGATATTATGGTTTACTCGGATTGCGTTCATAGAGAACAGACGACTCATGGCTTTGTTGCAAGAACAAAAACAACAGATTATTTCTGAATATCAGGTTCACGAAACCGACACCGGCTCGGCTGAGGTACAGGTAGCAATGCTGACCAAGCGCATTAGCCAGCTCACTGCCCATCTCAAAATCAACAAAAAAGATCACTCTTCCCGTCGAGGGCTGCTGAAAATTATCGGACAACGCAAGCGCTTGCTGTCCTACATTCTCAAACAAGATCAAGAACGCTACCGTGCGCTGATTACTCGCCTTGGTATTCGTGGTTAGGGTTTATGGCTTCTAAGTCTAACGATAAGTCCAACGACAAATCTAACGACCCATCAACCGATCGCAAAACGGGGCGCGATCGCCTTCCGTTTGAGCCATCCAGCAGTCGCAAAAAAACAGACAAGCCAGCCCCCGTCAGTGCGGCCGCCAAACCTAGCCGCCCAGCCTCTACCCAGCGCTCAGGTGCAGCGAAGGACAGCACTCGCATTCCTGATGCAGTTGGCAAACGCATGATCAAGCGCATGGCGTTGTTTTGCGGTGTCCCAACTGCGCTAGGAGTGGTGACCTTTTTTGTTAGTTACTTTGTCGTCACCAATGACATATTCGATTTACCGCCAACGGCCGTGCTGCTGGTGAGTTTAGGGTTTTTTGGGCTAGGAGTGCTGGGCCTGAGCTATGGCGTGCTGTCGGCATCGTGGGATGAAACACTGACGGGGAGCCGCTTGGGCTGGGCAGAATTTCGTCTCAATTTGGGTCGCATGACGGATGCCTGGCGGAATCGGGAGCCTTCATAGATGCTGCGATCGCCCGTCGTTGCCCCCTCACGCATTACACATCCGTTTCCTAGGAGAAAAGCATCATGATTGTGGTCATGAAGGTTGGCGCACCGACAGAAGAAACGGCTCGATTGGCGGAAGAGTTTGCCACTCAAGGGCTGAACCCGGAACAAATTGTCGGCAAGCACAAAACAGTAATCGGCTTGGTTGGTGATACGGTTGACCTTGACCCGCTGCAAATCCAGGAGATGAGTTCGTGGATTGAAGAAGTGCTGCGGGTTGAGAAGCCATTTAAGCGGGCTAGTCGTGAGTATCGTCATGGGCAGCCTAGCGAAGTCGTTGTGCCTACGCCCAATGGCGATGTGGTGATTAGTCAGCAGGCGGCGATCGCTGTTGTTGCTGGGCCCTGTTCCGTTGAAAACGAGAGCATGATTGTCGAAACGGCGCGGCGGGTCAAGGCATCCGGCGCTCATTTTTTGCGCGGCGGTGCTTACAAACCCCGCACCTCGCCGTACTCATTTCAGGGGCATGGCGAGAGTGCGCTGCATTTGTTAGCAGCGGCCCGGGATGCTAGTGGTTTGGGCATCATCACCGAAGTGATGGATACGGTAGATGTGGAGCGCGTTGCTGCAGTGGCCGATGTGCTGCAAGTTGGGGCGCGCAATATGCAAAACTTTGCGCTGTTGAAAAAAGTTGGCGCTCAGGATAAGCCTGTTTTGTTGAAGCGTGGAATGTCTGCCTCCATTGAAGAATGGCTGATGGCAGCAGAATATATTTTGGCGGCCGGAAATCCGCAGGTCATTCTTTGTGAACGGGGCATTCGGACTTTCGATCGCCAGTATGCCCGCAATACGCTGGATTTATCCGCCATTCCAGTGCTGCGATCGCTCACCCATCTGCCGATTATGGTTGATCCCAGCCACGGTACGGGGCGAGCGGAGTATGTGCCCGCAATGGCCATGGCCGCCGTGGCGGCTGGCACAGATTCACTAATGATTGAAGTGCATCCAAATCCGGCTAAGGCGCTATCCGATGGACCGCAGTCCCTCACCCCCGAACGCTTCGATCGCCTTATGGCAGAACTAGGAGTGCTAGGTACAGCGGTAGGGCGCTGGCCGATTACACCGATTGCGGTTTAGCCGGTTTTGCTAATGGGGTTCGGGGGTGTATGGTATCCGATCGGATCGATAGGACGGCGGTTCGATGTGAATATTCACGCGGGCGGGGCCATACTTATCGTCAAGGCATTCTTCAACGGCTTCAGTGATGTCGTGGGCGGTTTTTACGTCGGCCGCATCCACAATCAGATGCATTTCAATAAAAATTTGCCGTCCCATCATGCCCCGTGATGCAATGCTATGGCAGTTGATCACACCGGGAACTTTCATCGCGACCTCATGAATGGCTTCAGGGGCGATCGCAACCTCATCGACCAACCAGGGTAGGTTTGCCTTCAGCACCGACCAGCAACTCTGAAACACCAGAATGGCTACTGGAAAAGCGATCGCAATATCTAACCATTGCACATCCCAAATCCAGATTCCTAGTAGCCCCGCCAATACGCTAATCGTGATCCAAACATCGCTCATCGTGTGTTGTGCGTCAGCGATAAGGATATTGCTGCCGATGCGATGCCCTACCCGACGCTCATAAAACGCCACGAAAATATTAATTCCCAAAACTCCAATCAAAAACCATAGTTCGGTACCCGATACCTGAATTGGCTCATTCTCACCCAGGATGCGAGTAATTGTGCTCTGCAAGATTTCAAAACAGGCAATGCCCAAGAATGCCGCCACTCCCAATGCTCCAACGGCTTCAAACTTATGATGCCCGTAGGGATGATCGCGATCGGGTTCTGGAGATGACAGATGGTTGGCAACCAATCCCAATATATTGTTGATGCTATCGGTTACGCTATGCAGTGCATCGGCTAGCAGACTGAGGGAACCGGTCAGAATGCCGATGACCCCTTTAATCACTGTTACTATCAGGTTCAATACCAGAGTAATGACTAATACACGTCGTATCTCTGATCGATAGTCATTCGCCATCTGTAGAGCCTTATTCTGTTAAGTTCTAATAAGCTTCGAGCCTTCGTTGCTGGGCTGCGCCTAGCCTCTTAATTGTAGAGCGATCGCGGTTGACGGCAGAAAGCCGCCTATCCTGGCAAAAGCGCCATTTCAATCCGTTTAGCTCGGTCGAGAAGAATAAGCAAAGTTTGATAATAGTATTCATGTAATGATTTTGGGTGGTGTGGGCGACGCCCACACCACCCAAAATCATTACCAATAGAGGACTACCCAAAGTTTATCTTCTTTCTAGGGGCTGCCATCAATGTAATCTTGCACGTCTTCCACTGCTATAGCAATCCTAAATGAGTTGTGAAGTGAGAATGGTTGTTGTGAGAAGGATTCCTGCGGAATCCTTCTCACAATCCAAATAGGATTGCTATATGAAGACAGTGCCCTGGTAAAAGCAGGCGTATCATTACCGCGATCGGTTTCTG
>CAYSIR010000267.1:0-5794 GCA_964431105.1 uncultured Leptolyngbya sp.
GATGAGATGATTGTCTATGTTGTGGGTGAGGTGGATGCGCCGGGGGCGATCGCCCTTCCCCCAAACACACCGCTAAATCAGGCCATCTTGGCGGCAGGGGGCTTTAACGGGCGGGCCCGTCGGGGTACTGTGCAACTGGTGCGGCTGAATGCTGATGGCACAGTATCTCAGGAGCGGCTATCGGTGGATTTGTCTAATTCATTAGCGATGGACGACAATCCATCGCTGCAACCGGGAGATACGATCATTGTGGGGCGATCGGGCCTGGCGAGTATCAGCGATACAGTCGGGCTGATCTTATCTCCGGTGTTGGGTGTGGTCAACGTTTTGCGGTTGCTAGGAATTTAGGACAATACTCAGCACCCCTGCTCAGGTCGGGTAACTCTCCATTTTAAGGATGTTAAGGATTTTGGATGGTGTGGGCAACGTCTACATCACTCAAAATCCTTCCATGCACTACCCACGTCGATTTTGATAGGGGGTCAGAACTTTTGATAGGCACAGCCTGCCAAAATTCTGACCCCCAAAGGATAACTTCGATTGTTTGGATGAATAAATTTAACGATTGCCGATGCCTGGAACCCAGCCTTGCAGGACTTTTGTAACTGAGTCGCGGGTGGCTTCTGCACCAAAGCCCCAAGCGAGTAAGGAAAAATAGTCGGGCCAGGGCGTTGCGCCGAAGGTAGGATTGTTGACGTAAAGTTCGAGATAACCAACTCCAGAGAGTAAAATCACAGCGATCGCATAGCTAGCGCCTGCAAAAATCTGTAGCCGTCGTTGAGCTTGCTGGCTGCGCGAACTGCCTGAAAAATACTGTAGGGCCGGAGCGGGTGCAACTAACCCTGGAGGGGCGATGCCAGGTATTGAGCCACCGTGTTGGGTCACGACGGGTTCGAGTTGGGCGATCGCTGTTTCTACGGTTTGATATAACTTCTGATGATCGGTATCGGCATCGGGCGGGGTGGTATGAAGCTGGCGATTCAGTCGTTCAAGCTGCGATCGCCAGTTGTATTGCTCTAGCGTCGGAAGTTCTTGAATCATCTGATCCAAACGCTTGAGGTCGGTTTGGGTTTGCAGAAACTGATTCATTTGTTGGCCGCAGCGGTTTAGTTGGCAATGAAGTTGTTCCGGCTCAGATTCCGGGGCTGCCGCCATTGCATCATCCATGCGTTGATACAATGTTTGTAGGTAAGGTGAGGCGGTGGCGGTCGGTTCTTGCCGAATGCGATCGGCGAGTTCATCATAGTACCCCGACTGCGCTAGCCAACTCGCCCGACGTTGCCGCCAGTTTTTCCAGATGGTCTCTGCATGGGCGATCGCCGTTTCTGCTTCATCCCACCGTTCAGACTGAAGGGCGACGTCTGCATCAATAAGATAATGGTCAATATCCTGCCGAAATGATTCAGCGCGACTGATTTCATTGTCGGCTCGCATCTGGCTTCGCAATTGCCCAATGCGCACCAAAATTTGATCGCGGGGGCGGCCCTGCGTGCGATAAATCGAAACGCGGGTTCCTAGAATAACGCCAATAACCAATACAATCAGCGGTATGAGCCAGCGGTCTTTTATCCGTATTGTAATTGGAATAGTGAGTATATTATCCTGTTCGGCAGCTTGATAACTGACCAGTAAGTTACCCGTGAATTCGCCACTGCGGATGGAAGGCTGGAGGTCGAAGGTAACCAGAATAGATAAAAATGGCTCGGATGGGGTTGTAGGAATGCGATCGGGCTGGATGGCGCTACGGGGCAAGACCGATTGCCCATCAATATGGTTCAGCTCTAGGGGAATAATCTGTACATTACCGATAGGAACACTGCTGCGAATTAGTAATGTACGGGTTTCGACCTGGCCGCGAGTGGTCGCGATCGCTAAGGTGGGCGGCAAAATAGTTACGTCCGGCTGCCGATTGGTAACGGTTGGCTCGACTGCGGCTGAACTATTAGAGGGGGACACCGTAGACGCAAAGGTGACGGGAGATAGGATCGTTGCGATCGCCAGCCCAATTCCACAACCGAGTCCAATCCATTTTTTCATTGCACTCCAGTGTCGTTACAGTGTCGTTACAGTATCGTTACAGTCAGACTGAACCCGCGCCATAGAGAATTCTAACCACTAACCAGCAACCTAGAATTACTGGTTAGGTTGCGGATATGCTAAAGCCATGGCCTTTTATTCTGGTATCCTAGCTTGAGATCAGCCGCGTTACGTTTCTCGTGTTTCTAGAGGTAGAAAAATTGTCACGACTTCGCCATAGTCAGCGCGGTTACGAACCGTGAGCTTACCGCCTAGGGCCTGAAACAAATTTTTAGTAACATCCAAATTTAAGCTAAGGTTGCCGGTTTCGGGCTGGAACATTAGCAAATCTCCGATCGCTTGCAGCGTTGGCGCAAAAAAACCAGAAGAGGATCGATCGTTGTCAGAGAGCGATCGCAGTTGCAATTTGAGCTGGCTCCCGGCCAACGACACCTGAAGCTGAATATGACTGCCCGACGGTAGCGTATGGGTAATGCGATCGATAAGGCCATTCAGCATTTGGTGCAGCATCACCGGATCGCTCACCACCATGGGCAGGGTTTGCGGTAGCCGCACATCCAGGGTAAGGTTGCGCTCGCTGGCTTGGGTTTGCCACTGCGGAATACCGTCTTGAAAGACTTGCGTTAGCGAAATGGACGCTAGGGAATGAGGGCACGCTTTAGACGTTTGGGTTTCTAGTTCGGCAGCCCGAAAGATGAGATTGAAGCGATCAATTTGCTGCGTACATTCTCGATCAATCATGGTCAGCCGTTTGGCCACATCTGCGGTGACATCTTTGCGCCGCAGCAGCAGTCGGGTCAAGGTGCGAATGGTGGTCAGTGGCGTGCGGACTTCATGGGCGATCGCCCGCAAAATGTCAATATCCGTGCGTCCTGTCGCCGTTGCAACAGCCGCATTCATCTCCGCAACTCGTGCCGATTGATTGGCAGATTTGGCGGATGTGATAGATTTACCGAAGGCTTTGGATGCTGAGACAGTTTGGCTAAGGTGTCCAGCGCGGCCGACCGGTTGGACGATGGGGGGCGCTTGAGGTTTGGGTTCGGGTAAATTGGCTAACATTCGCCGATGGAATTGAGTCACCAGTCGATAGCTAGGTTCAACCGGCGTGCAATGTTGGATCAAGGGATCAATCTGAGGCAGCAGATGGGGCGCACTCAACATCAGGCGCGATCGCAGTGCTTGCCACGCTTGGCGCACCACATCGGGCACAAACGAAAATAAAAAAACCGGCTCCCCCATCGCATCGCTACCCAATGTCATCACCACCCCAAAGGTTTCGGTTAGCGCTAGGCAAAACTGTTCGTTGGAGAGGGGGTCTTGGGGCAGCAAGGGCAAGGTAGCGGTGCTGGCCGGCGGTCGCAGGGGTTCGGTGTCTGCGGCGGGCAGTAAGTGGCTTGGCAGCCAGTCGCTCAGGCTGGGTTCGGTCGTAAATGTCCAATGGCTAATCTGAGCAGACAGAGAAGAGCGCAATACGGGCGATTGTCCCGATAGAACCAGGGCTGGGTTAGGTTTTGAGTGAATGAATGTGGCTTCGAGGATGTCGTTGAGTGCGCCGATCGCCCCGTACCATTGTCGTTCAATCTGCGATCGCCGTTGGGGAGTGGCAGAGGATGCCGCCGAATCTGCGATCGCCCCATCCTGTCCGAGCGACTGTTCACCCAGGGCAATAATTTCACTCAGTGTTGGCACATACCATTGTTGTACAGACATTCATCCCACCTATGCAGCATTTCGATCCGACGATAGAGGCATCGACTCAAAGCACGACTTATTGACCCAACGGCTCAATTCAAACGTCCGTCGTAATTGCCCAAGACTAAATCAAAAAGATTGTAGGCACTTATATCGACGATACTGGCTAACGCCGTAAATCACTAGCCGCTGAACCGAACCCCCGGAGTCGCAATCCCCGTCATGGCGATCGCAGCGGATTCCGCACGGTTTGCGATCGGGCGCTACTGGATTGCAGGATGAATTGGAACAAAGTTTCAATTCATTCAACGCTAACGTTCAGGAGTCCTCGATTGGTAAGGATTTTGGGTGGTGTAGGCGACGCCTACACCACCCAAAATCCTTACATGAAACCACTACCTAAAATTCATGCCCGGAATCAGTCATGCCCGCAATTGTTCAAAACACAGGGCAAAAAAGCCTACATCGGCCATCAGTGAAATCGGGTAAACCGCGTTGCAAAGTTTTGCGATCGCGTGGGAGACAGTTCACGGGCTTTCAAAATTGCAGCCGTCAAAAAGGTATAGGACAACACGCCGACCACGGCTAATAAAAATAAACTAAGAATGCCAGTCGAGTTCCAGAGTGCGTGAAGTAATGATGAACTCAGATAACCAATCGCTAAAATAGTCCAGCGGCTGCGGGGCTTCATGACGCTCAAGCCAATAAAATATCCAAAATACCCGCTGTAGGCCATGTGTCCGGCTATCGAACCAATAATGCGAGGAATTAAAAGATGCAGCCCCGCCAATTCTCCAACCCCTGGCCCGGCTTGCAGCGTGACTGAATTCACAATATTGGGCACGTATTGCCCCACGGTTTCCAGCAGAGTAAACCCAACGCCGGAGGCCGCTCCTAGCAAAATGCCATCTAGGGGTTCCCACACGCCAAGCTGCTCCCGTCGGGGCGATCGCAACCGTTGCCCCACCGCCATCATGACAAAAATAGGAATCGCCTTCAGCAACTCCTCCATCAGACCAGCCCCAAAGAACATTCGCACCAGCAACTCCATAAAGCTGAGGGAATCAATCTCTGTGGGAACCGTGCCCGGTAAGATGCCGCGAAACACAAAAATGAACAGCGGCAAAACAGGACTCATGAGCAGCACAACCGTCATCAATGCTGCGCCAACTAACAACCACCACGGCTTCTGTTTGCCGCACAGCAAATACACAAAATAATAGGCTCCGCTTGCGAGGTAGAGAGCCAAAACCATATTAAATAGTTTTGGGTTGCCATTCGCCAAGAACAGCAGCACCACAAACGATACGGTAACGATGCCGGGAATAAGATAAGCTTTTTTCCGTAGGTTGCTCCCTGTTGAAACAATCGGCAGCAGTTGGCTCAAACTCAGCGCATCGGCTGTGTCTGCGGGCAACGGCCGGGAACCCGATGCCGATTGGGTTCCGCTGGGCACTCCCGGAGAATGACGATTGACTTGACCGTTCATTGGTGCGGCATGATGGGATTGCTCAGCTATTCCAGGCTCCACGGCGGATATTTCAACGATAAATTCTGGCCCATTGCGCCCCAACCGAATGCGATCGCCCGCCTTCAGCAACCGGCAGCCCGTCATCAACTGATGATTGAGGTAAGTTCCATTGGCGCTGTTGAGATCGCAAAGTTGCCACTGGGCGCTGCCATTGGTGGTGTGGATTACCATAAAGCGAGCGTGTTGCCGCGACACCTCGCCATACTGAGCAGAATCCAATACCAGTTGACACATTTTAGGTTCACGACCAACCGTAAAATCAGGCGTCAGTACGTGAACAGAGTTGTTACTTGTTCCTGTAATCTGACGGAGTGAGGCTGTGGGATAGGCTCCAGTCATGGTGAAAGGGGGGTAGGGTCAATCGAGAATGAGTCAGCAATCGTATTGCAATGTATGGCCATTTATAGTCATCCATTGGGAGCATGTCACGTTTGCAAATCCTTGTATTGCCCTCATCCCCCACCCCTTCGACAAGCTCGGGACAAGCTTCTCCAATATTGGGAGAAGGGGAGAAAAACCGCTCAAAGTCCCTCT
>CAYSIR010000268.1:0-5782 GCA_964431105.1 uncultured Leptolyngbya sp.
TTAGCTGCGCTACGGGGTAGTCCTCTATTGGTAATGATTTTTGGTGGTGTGGGCGACGCCCACACCACCAAAAATCATTACATGAATACCACTACCCGCTACGGTTCGCTCGGAATTCGTTCGCTCAGAGTTATAAGGATAATCCTCCACTGGAGTGTGGCTGAATAGCAGGATGAAGGGGAGCGCCGTTCCAATTCATTGGACTCTAAAATTTATTCCTAAAAATCATCAACCTCCCCCATTGGTCAGACTGTTGGGCGGTGCAGGCGTCGCCCACTCCGCCCAACAGTCTGACCTGAATGCCACTACCAGACTAGGATGGCGGTGCCGGACGGCTGCGAAATGGCTGACCGATTGTTACAACAGTGACAGATGTTAAGCTAGGTTAAGTATTAAGGAATATTAAGGCTTAATTGACAAAGTTGTCTCGTCTAGTGGCGCATGGTGCAAGTGGCTCACTTCACGGTGAATGGGGCGCTAGGGACAGGGTGAGTTAGGTCTGCCGTCTTAAATCAAGGAGAAGTCGAGTGACGCTATCACTGCATAAGGCATCGGCGAGCGAATCATTAATTGCGGCGTTTTTTCAGCGATCGCATGGGCAGTGGCGATCGGAGCGTCGCTACTACACCTTGCCAGATGGAGAAACGCAGGAAATGGTGAGTCTGATCACAGTTCGCTTTTTGTCGGCAGGATGTTCAGAACTGTGTCATCTAGCTGATTTACATGAATTGGGCGATCGCTTGCTCTACTGCGGGGCAGAAGTAATGTGGGACAGTGCCGATGCATCGGGTCGCCGTAAATCGAGAGGGTCAACCTTGTTTGGGGCATTGGGCGATGTGCTGTATCGCGATCGCGGCTTTGCGACTCCCAAGCCCGTGACGGCTGGATTCTGCTGCCCGAATGCTGCAACGCTGTGCCTCAAAACAGAATACGACGGCTCGATGTTTGAGGAAGAGTTGAAATTGATTGGCGATCATTATCGCACTCGACAAACCATCATCTCTAGAGCCGGTGAGCAGCAGATGATTGGTCAGTATCTAGAGCGGCGTCTGGCAAAATAGCCGAGCGATGGTTTCCGTGAGATCACGCTGCACGGACTCTCCTGCCCGCCTCTGCCATCCGTCTCTCGTTGAAAGTATGGGCATGAGATATAAAGTTTCGATGAAGCACTAACGATAGTCGTGGATTTTCTATGTGTGTCTAAAGGACAGCGATCGCAGCGCTGCCGTCATCCGCAATTTTTGGGAAAGTAGGGAGCGGTTATCCGAAAGAGCGATCGCCATTGGCAGAATTTTTTACTAGCAATGGCGGTTGGCGATTGTCCGTACTATGTTGCTGCAAGCGTTAAGAATTCAATGATTCTACTGAGTTCAACTCTTCACCTCACTCATTAAGATATGAACATGAATCACTACATGAAGCATTAGTGAAGTTGGCTTGAATTATATCCGTGGTTTGAGTAGTGGCTTAGACCGCTTTAAATCAATCTTTAAACCGAATACCGTTTACCGAAATAAGGACAGAGTCATGAATTGGCAAATCCGCGTGTTGTATGCCAACGGAAATGAGAGAGTTTTGTGGTCATTTCAGAATCGTGAATCTGCACTAAAGGGCATTGACGCGCTCTATGCCAATGGCTACCCGATGCACATGGCCTATGTGGTTCGTCCGGTAGAGCTGGCAAATGCAGCCTAGTGCAGCTACGGCAGAGTAAAACATCTCCATCATTACGCTGAATTTAGAACGGAATTTCATCATCTTGCTCTGATGCCAGACTGCTGTCAGCTTTGGATGGCTCTGGACTCGACCCCTCATCTGCGATCGCCTCTTGAGGCTGAGCCGGTGGGGGGTCGTTTGGTATGCTATCCAGGTTTGTATCTACCAGTTGACCATTGAAGGTCTCAGCCAAACACTTGGCAGCACGGGTGACATCATCGTCGGGTTCCCAATTAGGGATCTCTGGAACCGGTTCGGTTGGTGCAGGCTGAGCGGCTGGCGGCTCTGGCTGCTGCTGTGCAGGCAGTGGTGCAGGCGGTGGTGCAGGCGGTGCAGGCGGCGAATAGCGCGGGGGTTCGGCCGTCGGTTTAGGGGGAGGGGGCACACTGCCACTTTGGGTAGCGGCCTTGTCCGCAACGTCTAGTTTGAGGGTGATCGGTCGCTGAAAATACCGCTGGAAGGCGGCCTCAATGTTGGGCATCCGCTCTTTGGCCATGCGGAATAACTGCGGTGAGTTGGTGAGGATGACGGCTTCAGTGCCATTGAAGGAGCCTAAACTGCACTGCTGGCGCAGCATAGCTTGGGTCGAAATGGGTTCTACTAATTTAAGGATGGCCTGCCACATCTCAGAGAGGTTTAGCTGCACGTTGGGGGGGGCGGGTGCTGGCGGTTGGGATGCTGGCGGTTGAGCGGGTGCGGGTGGCGCAGGGGAGGGCGATCGCTCTATGTCTTGTTCTTGTTTTGGCGACGCAGACTGTTGATGGTTGGGCTGTTGATGATTGGGCGGTTGATGGTGGGGCGGTTGATGGTGGGGCGGTTGATGGTGGGGCGGTGGCGCAGCAGGTGTAGATGGAAGGCTTGGTGGTCTAACGATAGGAGCATCAGCGGTGAATGGGGCAGGAGCGATCGCCGAAGGTAGCAGTCCCATGAGAGTCACTTCCAGCCAAAGCCGGGGCTGGGTAGTATTTTTCACTTGCACTTCGGCACCGCGAAGGTGCTGTTGTCCGAGCAAAATGAAGGATAGGTTGAGGGTTTTTGCAAAGTCACACAGTTTGGCCCAAGTGGGGGCCGTGAGGGCAACGAGATCGGGGCGATCGCTGGCGGTTTTGGCGATGAGTAAGTCTCGGTAAAATCCAGCCAGATTTTGCAGGACAATCAGCGGCTCGCGGCCGCGATTCATCAAATGCCGAGCCTGGTCGAGAACAGCTACGCCATTATCGGCTGCGATCGCTTCAATCAAGACGAGCAGATCCTGTTCAGGAACGGCTCCGACCAAATCCCACACTTGCTCAACGGTAATATCACCGTCGATAAGGCTGAGCTGATCGAGCAAACTTTCGGCATCCCGCAGACCGCCCTGGGCAATTTGGGCCACCAGTTGCAGCGCATCCGGTTTAATCGAAATCTGTTCATGGCGGGCGATCGCTGCCAAATGCCCAGTCATGGCATCGAGGGGGATGCGGCGAAAGTCGAACCGCTGACAGCGAGAAATAATTGTCGGCAAAACGCGCTGCGGATCAGTCGTTGCCAAGACGAATACCACCTGCTCCGGCGGTTCTTCCAAGGTTTTCAGCAAGGCATTGAACGCAGCCGTGCTAAGCATGTGGCACTCGTCAATCACGTAAACTTTGTAGCGGCACTGCACCGGCGCAAACTGGGCCCGCTCGATCAATTCGCGGATGTTGTCTACGCCGGTGTTGCTAGCGGCGTCGATTTCAATGACATCCAGGGCGCTGCCGCGAGTAATGGAGCGACAAGTTTCGCAGATGCCGCAGGGTTGGGCGGTGGGGCGATCGCTGCTGATGCAGTTGAGTGATTTAGCCAAAATGCGGGCGCTAGATGTTTTTCCCGTGCCTCTGGGCCCACAAAATAGGTAAGCCGGTGCAATGCGCTGTTGCTGAAGCGCGCTGGATAATGTTTTAGCGATCGCCTCCTGCCCGACCAATTCGGCAAAGGTCTGGGGGCGATACTTATGGTGCAGCGGTTCGTAAGCCATGAGCAATGAGTGACAGGAGTTTCGCCAATCTAAATCGGACGGGGCGTGAATCTGCACTTCGATTATGACGCACAGACGCAACAACCGATTGGGGACATTCCGGTTAGTCTTCTCCCTAAAGTTTCCCAGAGCTGGGAGATTTAGGGAGCGAACAGCCCGCAAGACCTCGCAGCCTCCGTCTTTGGAGCTATGCATTACGCAAAAGTCGCCAGACCTTTTGCCTCACAACCTTTCTAGCGGTTACTCAGAATCCTCGTTTTTGAACCAAGGAATGCGGGTTTCAGCGAGATCTGCGTCATGGATAGGTCTTTGGAGACAGGGCTAGGGAATGACGGCAAACTTGCAGTGCACCTTCTATAGCAATCCTATTTGGATTGTGAGAAGGATTCCGCAGGAATCCTTCTCACAACAACCATTCTCACTTCACAACTCATTTAGGATTGCTATATGACTGTTGTCTTATGACTGTTGTCTTATGACTGTCGTTTGAGAGTATCGTTGAGCCGTTCGACGACCTCAATCAGCTTTTCTTGAGTATTGTCTTGGGCGATGCGGGTGGGGTCAGTTGGCATGATTTCATGAACAGCGGTCAGTTCTTGCGCTCGCAGGGTTCGGCGGTAGGCCCGTTCAAACCAGTGAATAATAAGGGCAATGCTGCCGCCAAGTAACAGTAAGTTAAGAATATTGATCAAAAAAGCAGCATAGTGGATGGAGCCAAGGGTAAGGTCGGCGAGGTCTTCAACGCCAGCATCGGCAAGGGCTTGGCTGAAAAATATAGGTGCAATAATATCGCTGACGAGCGATCGCACCAAACTGCTGAAGGCTCCGCTGAGCATTACGGCAACACCAATATCAATGACGCGACCGCGCATGATGAAGGTGCTGATGTTGTTGGCGATAGAGGGTCGTCGAGTCATAATCATCAATCCGGATGGAGTACAGGTTGGACGGTTTGGGTAACTTATATTATCCGATTGGATGCTCCTGATGGGGAGCGATCGCTTCGGTGTAATGATAAGGTAAGGATAGAGCCGGACTTGGACAAACTGATCGATCGGATAGAGTTTCGATATGGAGGGTGCGGTAAAACCAAACGCGATCGCGCTGATGCAGTTGGCTAGCGAGTTCAGAGTGAGACTGAATGCGATCGCCATCTGCCGGACTGGAGCGCGGAATAATCATATTCCAGTAGACTAGACGGGCATTAGGACAAGCGACGCGCCAGAGTTCACGAAAAACGCTGTCGGTATTTTCGGCAGATAAGTATTCAAAAATGTTGCTCAGGTTAGCCCGATCAAGGCTGCGATCGGGCTGGGCAGCTAGCCAATCTTCAAGGGCGATCGTCTGCCATTCCAGTCGATGTAAGTTTTGGCGAATGGTCTGAAAATGTTCGGGACGCAAGGCTAAAGGCAGCGCTGTGGTATGGCGACCCAGCACGATCCACTGTAGATATGGATTGTCGGCAGGGTCAAGCGTGATCACAGTATGGCGGATACGGCGCAGGAGGTGGTCGGTAACCGAATCGGTGGCGTAGCGAAAAAAGCTGGGGTCGCGACCGAGGCGGCCAAGAATAAGCTTAGATAAAAATAAACGCATGAGCGATCGCCAGCGCCAGGTATCCCAGTGATGGTCATAAAAGGATTGGCGGGCAGCGGGCGATCGCAGGGTGAATAACTGCTGAATAGTGGAGCGGGAATGAATCAAAGGTAAAATTCTGCGACGAAAAAGGTTTAAATACCGTTCAAACTTTCCTGCAAAACCAATGCCGCGACTGATTTCAGCCAGATGATGATCCCAAAACTGCTGCGCAGGTTCAGATAAAATTGGTCGGCAGCGACGATAAAAATCCAAGCGATCGCCCGTTGCCGGAACGCTACCCATCAAAATTAGCAGTTCAGCATGGGTCAGGGTTTGGTAAGCCGCGACCCGCAGTTCTAGGCAGGCCAATTGGGCTGGATTTAGGTCAACAGCAATTACCTTTTGAGGCGATCGCGTCAGCAGCGCCAAGGTATTATCTCCCGCAGAGGCGATCGATAGACAAATCGTATTAGGCCGTGGATCAAGTGCATC
>CAYSIR010000269.1:0-5775 GCA_964431105.1 uncultured Leptolyngbya sp.
GCTGCTGTTAAATTCCATCCAGCCATCCAGGTCTTTGTAGAAACTTCAACGCACTGTGCTAGCAAAAGAATAGCGATTCGCAGATATAGTGATTCCAGTAGATCGATAAAATGCTGTACCGTTCAGGGTTTATCTGTATTCCATCGATGCAGACACTATGGTGACAGGCTAATTGACAGGCGATCGCCTCAAACATTGTGGCATACAGCCGCGAGAGGATTGCTGAGAAAACAGCGTGGTTTCTGGCTTCTAGGCTGCGCAAAAATCCAACTTCTAGGCTACGCAAGAATGATGAACAAATATATCTCAACTCACAGAGCCATTGCGCAACAAGCGCTAGACTAAGTTATGTAATCTTTGTATGACCTGTCTTGTGACGACTGCGACTCTGCCCAAAACGATCAAGTTTCTGCAATCCGCCACGTCTGAAGCCTGGATTGAGCAAGCGATCGCCAACCTTGACACAATTTTGTTAGACCATTCCCACTGTGAGCGTAAAGCCGCTGGGATTGCGCTCAAGTTTATGTTTCAGTATCCTGCTAAAGCAAAGCTAGTACGGGCACTAACCGCGATCGCCCAGGAAGAACTAGAGCATTTTGAACAAGTAAATCAATGGCTAGAACGGCGGGGAGTTCCCCTGTCTGGATTGTCGGCTCCGCCCTACGCGGCTCGGCTAAAATCGGCGGTTCGCAAACAGGAGCCGCACCAGTTTTTAGATTCGCTGTTGGTCACAGGCTTAATTGAAGCGCGGAGCCATGAACGGTTGGGGCTGCTGTCGGTGCATTGCCCTGAGCCAGAGTTGGCGGCTTTTTATCGTGGGCTGATGGCCTCTGAGGCGCGGCACTACGGTATTTACTGGACGCTGGCGGTCAATGACTTTGAGCGCGCGGTGGTCAACCAGCGGCTTGAGGAATTGGGGGCGATCGAAGCGGATATTTTATCCACCCTGCACCCCGCACCTCGGATTCACAGCTAGCGGTTCATCCAGTTCCATAAGGGATGAGAGGAACCTTGCCGCCGGATAGCCATGACTTGCTCTTTGAGCTTTTCCTGGTCATCATCGGGTAATCCAAACAAAATATTGCGGCTTTGCCAAACTAGCACGGCTACCGTCATGCCGATGCAGGTCGCTATCCCAATCGACGGCCAGCGATTAAAGGCGATCGCATATCTCACCGCTGCCCAGGTGAAATAATCTGCCCATAGTTCAAACTCATGCCGCAGGTTCCAGAGGCTCACTGTGCCGAGGGTACCCCACAGGACTGCCACCACTAGCCATCGACTGTACACCGTGAGTAAGTGTAAGCGATGCACCTGCTGGACAAACGTAGGGTCAGCGTGAAGATCGCTATCCTCTGCAAATGGCTGCAACTGATCTTCAGGATTCATCATAACTATGCAAAACAGTTGACATCAATGCAGGGCAAACAATACCTTCGCTGCGATGCACAAGCATTCTTTGGGCCGGACACTTTTTTTGATTCATGCCAGTTGATGGATACCGCGACCAATCACCTTTAGGGACTGGCCGATCATTGCGCAAACGTCGCCAGCCCTTTTGCCTCACCACCCTTCTGAGGGCTTAGCGGGGGGATAGACTGGCCGCATCATGTATCACTATTTACATATCCAAATTTACATATCCAAATTGGCAGCGTTAAATGTTTGCAAAACCCGTAAGGTAAATGCTGGATGACGTAGGGAAGCGATCGCCTGGCCGCAGATGCCATGATTGGTTTGCTCCCCGCCCTCCATCCTAGTCGGTTTCTGGCTGCACCGTTGCGCCAACCGGCGGCCCAAACAGCCGCTACTCAAATTCTGCTTCAATGATGTCGGGTTCATCGTCAGTTGCTTCAACGGATGCACCGGGGGCGATCGCTCCACCCGCCTCAGCCGCCGAGTCAGACACCGCTGCTCCCGCATTGCTGGGCTGCACAAGCGGCGCACCGTTGGCTAAACCAGCCTGTTCCGATCGCTCTCGCCACCAGGCTAGGAGGGTACTGGCAATAAAAATGCTGGAGTAGGCTCCGGTCAAAAAGCCAATAATCAACGCCAAGGCAAAGTATTTCAGCGTATCGCCACCAAACAGGAAAATAGCAAGGAGCGTCAGGGTTGTGGTGAGCGTGGTATTGATGGAGCGGGTTAGAGTTTGGTTGACCGCATCATCCACAATGTCATCAATGGAGCGAGTGCTGTTATATTTTGCCGTTTCTCGGATGCGATCGTAGATTACCACCGTGTCGTTAACCGAGAATCCCACAATGGTCAAAATTGCCACAATAAACAGGCTGTCTACCTCAACATTTAGCACCAGCCCTAGGATGGCAAATACCCCCGCCGTCAGCAGTACGTCATGAAACAGCGCCACCAGCGCAAACGCGGCATAGTCCGCCTGAAAGCGAATACTAAGGTAAACGGTAATGCCTGCAAAGGCAACAATCAGCGCCAGCAGTCCCGATGAAAAAATTTGTTGGCCGATGACTGGGCCAACCGTATCAATTTGGGTGGCTAGGGGGTCAAGTTGACCGATCGCGGCTTCTAAGGACGCTTGCAACTCGGTACGCGCATCCACATCCAGCACTGAGGTACGAATCGATACAGCTTGGCGATCGTCCCCGACCAATTGCAGGCTACTGTTCTCCAACCCTTGCTCCGCCAACACAGTCCGAACGATTCCCAAATCGATGGGTTCGTCGCAGTTGGCAACAGCACAGTCCCGCTGAAGCTGAAGGCGCGTGCCTCCCACAAAGTCAATACTCGGACGCAGAGGCGCTCCAATCTGTTGCCAAGAAATTACCATGGCGATGACACCGCTGATCAGGATGATGAGGGATGCAGTCCACCAGAGCGATCGCTGTTGGATAACGTTCAGTTTCATGAGGTCGTCGTAGGTCGGGGGTTAGTGCGGGGTTGAGCTGGCGGCAGGCTAGGGCAAAACCAGTTGGGTTTACGGAAATTCGGCAAACTAAGGGCCACCAGCAGCAGGGTACGGCTACAGGTGAGCGCCGTAAACATGCTGACCAGCACCCCGATCGCTAGCGTTAGGGCAAAGCCTCGCACAAAGCCAGTGCCCAGCCAGAACAGCGCACCACAAGCAATTAGCGTGGTCACGTTGCTGTCCAAAATGCTAGAAAAGGCGCGATAAAACCCAGACTCGACAGAGCGATACAGCGTTTTGCCCGATCGCAATTCTTCGCGGGTGCGTTCAAAAATCAACACATTGGCATCTACCGCCATGCCAATGCTGAGGATGAAACCCGCAATACCAGGCAGAGTTAGCGTGACACCCAAAATGCTAAACACTGCAAAGGTCAATAAAGAATACACCACTAGAGCAATATCGGCGATCGCCCCCGGCAAGCGGTAGTAAACCACCATAAACACCAGCACTAGCACCAAGCCGCCCAGCCCCGCATAGATACTGCTTTGGATGCTATCGCGCCCTAGGGTTGCGCCAACAGTGCGGTTTTCAACCACTTCGACTGGAACCGGCAACGCCCCACCCCGAAGCTGTACCGCTAGTTCACTCGCCCGCTGTGCATCGAACCCGCCGGAAATGCTGGCCCGGCCACCCGTGATGCCCTGTGCCGCATACCGTGCATCCACTTGGGGCGCACTGATGAGAGCATCGTCTAAGAAAATGCCAAGGGTCCGCCCAGTGCCAGCAACATTCGAGGTGAGCTGAGCAAACTGGTTGCCCCCGTCGGTATCAAAGACCAAGACCACTTCCCAGGCATTGCCGCCGATGGGGTTAGCATAGGCATCCTGCAAGCGATCGCCCGTGAGACCCGTCCGATCAAATAAAGCAGCGATCGCCTCTTGGTTCTCTTCCAACTCTTGGCGGATAGCCTCCACCTGATCCGTATCGGCTGATGCGTCAATCAAGAGTGGATCGAGTTGGGATTGCAGGCGAGCCTGCTCAAATTGGAACCGCTGCAACGTAGATGCAGTCGTGTTGGGCAACTGTTCCCGAAAATCGAGTTGGGCCGTTCCTCCTAGCACCCGCTCGGCTTCTTCAGGATCGTTAACGCCCGGAAGCTGCACCAAAAGCTGATTTTCACCAACAGTTTGCACCACCGATTCCGACACGCCCAATTCGTTCACCCGACGGCTAACGACCTCGCGTACCGCTTCGAGCTTGTCGGCGGTAATTTCGGGTACTTCATCCGTCGGCTGGACTTGCAGGGTCAATTGCGACCCGCCTTGGAGATCCAGTCCTAAGCGTACCGGTATTTGAACGATCACAATGGCGGCTGCGATCGCAAGGATAAAAATCAACCCGAGGAGAGAACGTTGTCTACCCATAATTTCAGACGATAAACCTTTGCTGCAATAGTTGCCAATGCGGTTCGGCATCAGACTGGCAATCAACCGGCAATCAACCGGCAGCAGACCATTATCAGAGGCGATCGGGCCCCGTGTGCTGATGCCACAACCGCTATGATAGCTGGATTTGGGGATCATGATTGCAGGGACACCAGAGTCGGCACAGTGAGCGATCGCCGCAGAGCGAATCCTGTACCCATCTGCCTGCAAATCCCACAGCGTTTCCCCACGCCCGCCACCATTGCAGCTAGGCTTCCGTTCATCACACGTTATAGCGGCTGTCTCTAAAATGGGAAACAGAATCGCTGAAGGTTCGTAACAGTAGCATTCGTGAACGATTCACCTGAACGATGATTGAGCCGAATTCTTACTAGCACGAGCAGAACACTATGAATCGACGAAACTTTATGTACTGGGTTGGCATCGGTGGATTAGCCACTTCCCTACCCATGGCGCTCGCAGCCTGCGGTTCAGACTCCGCTACAGATAGCAGCGAGCCAACCGCAACAGCCACCGATGAATCAGCAGCCAACGGACTCGCCATCGGGACTGTCAGCGAATTGGATAGCCAGGGTAGCTTGGTAGTTGAAGATCCTGAAAAGGTGATTGTGGTACGCGATCCATCTAACAGTGCCGTCGTGATTGCTCTAACCGCCAACTGCAACCACCGCAATTGCACTGTAGACTGGGTTGCTGATAGTCAGGAATTTGTCTGTCCTTGTCATCAATCTCGGTTTGGGCTAGATGGTCGCGTTTTGGAGGGGCCAGCAACCGAACCCCTGCGCCCGCTTCAGTCCGAAATTGCAGACGACACGATCACCGTAACCCTGTAAAACCGACTTGGGAGGAGGTGCGGGGAGTATTCCACTGGCGCAGGGCTGTCTCTCATCCCTAGCCCTTCTCTCAAAATGAGCAAACAAGCGGCCGATGATGCCTTTCGGCGCTGCCCTTTAACTATTCCCTAATTCTAGGGAACGTTAACTCTGGTTTTTCCCTAGGTATTACACAACAGTCGCTAGACGGTTGCCTCATCCCCACTGTCATTCAGCTATCTAGTTTTAGACGGTAGGAGAGTTTCAGCAACTTCTGCGTCTGATTGACTGACAAAACTTTCGGCTAAAATCCTCGAAAGCCCTCACCCTAGCCCTCTCCCAAGGGGCGAGGGAACCGGAAAGAGTGGATCGGCTCCTCTCGCGCCCTCTGGGCTACTAAGTACACACAAGTTGCCTATGATGTCTTTCAGCGCTGTTCGCCCCCTAAATCCCCCAATTCTGGGGGACTTCAACTCTAGTTTCCCCCCAGAATTGCTATGCATTACGCAAAAGTCGCTAGACCGTTTGCTTCACAACCCTTCTAGCGGTCACTCAGGGTTTTCGGTTCAAAAACGAGGATGCGGGTTTCAGCTAGATTTGCGTAATGGATAGCTTGGGAGAGGGATATGGGGTGAGG
>CAYSIR010000270.1:0-5773 GCA_964431105.1 uncultured Leptolyngbya sp.
AGTTCAATGCGCTTATCGTGATTATTACGTTATATCCAGGAGAGAGGTCGAGGTATGAAAAAGATTAGCTATAGCAAAGATGTAGATGCATTGTTAATTGAGTTAGGGGAGGGAGCGATCGCCTATGCAGAAGACGAAGGAAACGTAATCTTACACTATTCAAGCGATAATCAATTGCTTCTGGTTGAAGTTCTAGATTTTCGCCATTTAATGTCAGAAGAAACTGTTGCTGCATTACTAGCCTCATAATGACAGTAAATACTATCTGTAAATACTGTCTGTCCAATATGATTTCTGAGTAGACACGAAACAGCAAAAAATGCGTCTAACGCTCTGTAGCATCTTCCACCCAACCCTTCACTGTGTCCACCACAGCCTCGATCGCGAGTTCCTGCGAGTCTCGCCCCGCCCGCTTCACAACCTCAACCTTACCTTGCTTGAGCGATCGCCCCGTCACAATTCTGAAGGGAATCCCCACTAGTTCAGAATCCTTAAATTTCACACCGGCCCGTTCGTCGCGATCGTCGAGTAAGGTTTCCACCCCGGCGGCGTTCAGTTCGGTGTATAGCTGCTCGGCCACTTCCATTTGTTTGGCATCGGTGACGTTGGGAACCACTACGATCGCATGATACGGCGCGATCGCCACGGGCCAGATAATGCCGTCTTTGTCGTAGGACTGTTCTACGGCCGCTTGTGCCAACCGGGACACGCCGACGCCATAGCAGCCCATCACCAGCGGCACTTCTTCGCCCTGTTCGTTGGTGTAGGTTGCGCCGAGGGCCTTAGAATATTTTGTGCCCAGTTTGAAAATATGCCCAATTTCAATGCCCCGTGCGACCTGTAGCGTTTGGCTGGGGTCATGAATAGCGCGATCGCCCACCATTGCGGTTCGCACATCCACTGTGATTTTGGGTAAATCAAACTCCTTACCCCAGTTTGCACCAACGACGTGATAGCCTGATTCATCCGAACCGGTTACAAAGTTTTCCAGCGGTGCCGCAGTTTCATCCAGCAGGCGCAGGAATTTCGGAGCCAGATTTTTGGTCGGCGAGATATAGTCATCGGATAAGCCAGGCGAAATGTAGCCCAGCGGCAGCGGTTTGGCGGCCCATTTTTGTTGGGCATCCGCATCGGGTACAGATAAATCAATTACTGCACTGCCGCCGTAGTTATCCGCTAGTTTAGTGAGTTCGTTGGTCAGCTTTACTTCGTTCACATCCTGATCGCCGCGAATATTGACCAGCACCAGCACGGCTTGCCCATTATCGTAAACGACTTGATATAGAACGTTTTTGACGATTTGGGTGGGCGAACAGTCGAGAAATTTGCATAAACTAGCGATCGTGGGGGTGTTGGGCGTTTCCAGTTTTTCGTAGGCGCTATAGCGCGAGGGGACTAAATCAGCCGGTAAGGAAACGGCTTTTTCCACGTTGGCGGCATACTTCCCGTCCTCGGTGTACAGGACTTCATCTTCGCCTGCTTCCGCCAGCACCATAAATTCCTGAGAACCGGAACCCCCGATCGCCCCTGAATCTGCATCCACAGCCCGAAATGCTAGCCCGCAGCGCCGCAAAATATTACAGTAGGCGTCGTGCATCGCATCATAAACCTTATCTAAACCGGCTGCATCGACATCGAACGAATACGCATCTTTCATGATGAATTCGCGGCCGCGCATCAGCCCAAAACGGGGGCGAATTTCGTCGCGGAATTTGGTTTGAATTTGGTATAAATTGACGGGCAGTTGGCGGTATGACCGAATCATGTCGCGAGCGATCGCAGTAATTACTTCTTCATGGGTGGGCCCTAGTCCGAGTTCCCGCTCTTGGCGATCGCGCAGAGCAAACATGATGCCTTCGGCTTGGGTGTAGGTATCCCAGCGCCCCGACTCGCGCCACAGTTCGGCTGGTTGAATCTGCGGCAGCAAGCATTCCTGTGCGCCCGTTGCGTTCATTTCCTCACGAACGATCGCCGATACTTTTTGCAATACCCGCCACATGAACGGCAGGTAGGCATAAACGCCGCTGCCGATGCGTCGGATATAGCCTGCCCGCAGCAAGAGTTTATGGCTGGGAATTTCTGCCTCTGCTGGATCTTCGCGCAGGGTAACAAAAAGCATCTGAGACAGCCGCATAATCCCTTCCTTCCGTGATCTGAGGGTTCGATACTTCAGTCTAGAGCATTCGCTGTCTTTATCGGCCGTGGGATGACGACTTTTATGGCGCTAGAAAGCTGAGGGATTTGTTGCGGGACGGCTTAGCAAAAAATCCATGTCTTAAATAAAATGGCTGCTAGCGGTTTATGGGCGGTGAACGGTTGAGTGGATTCCTGGCGCTGGGGTGAGTATCGGTCGGCGGGTGGGATAGAATGTCGGCAATCTCTGTTCCCCTGACCGGGTGCGATCGCCGTGAATTCAAAACTGTGATTCAGCGGCTTAGCGGTGCAGAGGGTTCGGACTTATCCGTTGCGATCGCCCTAGGGGTTGCCCCAATGGTTATGAAAAAGCTGTCTAAGCCTATCCAAACGTTGCTGTATTGCTGTAGCCATCCGTCGCTGCGGGGCATTTTGATCGTGCCCTACGTGCTGCAAATTGTGCTGGCGGTGGGTATTACAGGCTACTTATCGTTTCGCAACGGGCAGCGGGCGGTTGATGATTTGTCTCAGCAACTGCAATCGGAAATTAGCGGTCGCGTTGAGCAAAAACTGAGCAACTACCTAGAAATTCCGCACATCATTAACAAGTTGAATGCAGAAGCGGTGCGATCGGGGCGGTTAGATGTCACAGACCTCAATGGTTTGGGCGACTATCTGTTTCGGCAGCAGCAGCAATTTCCTGACCTCACCTTCATTGCCTTCGCAATGCGCAATGGTGACTATGTAGGATTGGGCGATCGGCATGAGCAGGGCTTACGCCTCGGCATTTTAGATCGCAGCATCAGCCCCACCACTCGCCTCTGGTCGGTCGATGAGGATGGGCAGCTCGATGAACAACAGGAGGTTTTGCCAGATTTTGTTCCCCAGGAACGGGAATGGTATCGAATTGCTGTAGCGGCGGGTAACTCATTTTGGGCCCCGCCATTTCCTGCTTTCGATACTGAGGAGCTGCTGCTATCGGCGGCCGATCGCATCTTTGACCCAGAGGGCAACTTCATTGGTGTAGTGAATGCTACCCTCAGCCTCAAGCAGATTAGCGAGTTTTTGGCAGCCCTGGAGGTGGGTAAAACTGGAGAAGCCTTCATCATTGACCGGGAGGGCTATCTGGTGGCAGCACCGGGTGATAATGCCTGGGAGTCAGAGAGCGGTCAGCGGTTGAAAGCGATCGAGAGCGACAATCTGTTGATTCAATGTGTGGCAGAATACCTCAACCAAGAATTTGACCATCTTAAAAATGTGGCTGGTCATCAGGCGGTGACGTACATCGATCGCAAACATCTATCGGTGCAGGTACAGCCCTTTCGAGATGGGCGCGGGCTGGATTGGCTGATCGTGACAGTGGTGCCGCGATCGGACTTTATGGCGGATATTATCGCCAGTACGCGCATCACGATTCTTCTATGCATGGTGGCGTTGGGAATTGCGATCGGGGTGGGTATTCGTACCAGCCAATGGATTGCGGCCCCGATCGCTCGGCTGGGTGCCGCTGCGACGGCGCTTTCCAACGGCGATTGGCAGCAGCAGGTGGATACTCAGCGCCCGGATGAATTGGGGATGCTAGCCTGTGCGTTTGATGAAATGCGATCGCAACTGAAACAGGCGCAGCTCGACCTTGAACATAAAATTGAAGAACGCACCCAAGAGTTACGCGAATCGGAAGAAAAATTTTCTAAAGCCTTTCGTGTGTCGCCCGAACCGCTGGCGATCGCGGCCTATGCCAATGAGCGCATCCTAGAAGTGAACGATAGCTTTTTGGAGTTTAGCGGCTTCACGCGGGATGAGGTTATCGGCAAAACCGGGCGAGAACTAAACCTGTGGGACAATCCAGCCGACCCTGCTGAAGCCATCCACCGCATGGAAACCCAGGGCATGGTGCGAAATATGGAAATTGGCTACCGCACCAAACAGGGCGACCTTCGCACGGTCTTATTTTCAGCAGAGATGATCGAACTGCGGCGCGAACCCTGTGTGCTGTGTGTGCTGAGTGACATCACTGAACTGAAACAAGTGGCGGTCGTGCTGCAAAAAGCTAAAACCGCCGCAGAAAATGCCAACCGAGCCAAGAGCGCTTTTCTGGCCAGCATGAGCCATGAGTTACGAACGCCGCTGAATGCCATTCTAGGATTCACTCAATTGATGCAGCGCAATGCAGCTTATGCCAGCGCGTCTTCTGAACTCAGTATCATTAACCGCAGCGGGGAACATCTGCTGGCGCTAATCAACGATATTTTGGATATGTCCAAAATTGAGGCAGGGCAAACCACACTAGATATTGCAGCATTTGATTTTTATAGCCTGCTCGATACGATTGAATCGATGTTTCGGCTGCGGGCGGAGTCTAAAGACTTACAGCTTTGGTGCGATCGCGCGGCGGATGTGCCCCGTTACCTCTACGGCGATGCCCAAAAGTTACGGCAGGTGTTAATCAATCTTTTGGGAAATGCCATCAAGTTTACCTCAGTGGGGTCGGTGATGCTGTCGGTACGGGCGATCGCCGCTGATGCACCGTCTCGCTGCGTTTCGATGCCAGCCGAGAGCGATCGCATGACCCTCGCCTTCGCCATCCGCGACACTGGCCCTGGCATTGCGCCCGAAGAACGGGATCAACTATTCCAACCGTTTGTGCAAACTGAAGCCGGTCGCCAATCGACCCAGGGAACCGGCCTCGGACTCACCATCAGCCGCACGTTTGTACAACTCATGGGCGGCGACATCCAGCTTAATCCTGCGATCGCCGATGGCAGCGAGTTTCAGTTTACCGTCGTGGTCGGGTTGGCCAATGCAGATGCGGTGCGGCCGACTCAGCCCGACCGTCGCGTGGTGGGTCTAGCGGCGGGGCAGCCGACCCATACCATGCTAATCGTGGATGAAGTGTTAGAAAATCGGCTGCTGCTGCGGCGATTGTTAGAACCCGTCGGTTTTCGAGTGCTGGAAGCGGTGAATGGCAAAGAGGCGATCGCCCAGTGGCAGACCCACCATCCTGCCTTGATTTGGATGGATATGCGAATGCCAGTGATGGATGGCTATGCGGCCACCCGCCATATCAAATCCCAACCCGATGGGCAACTCACTATCATTATTGCGTTGACCGCTAGCGCCCTGGATCAAGACCGCGAGAATATCCTTCGGGCTGGCTGTGATGATTTTATTCGTAAGCCGTTCCGTGAAGCCACGATCTGGGATGCGATCGCCACCCATCTTGGCGTTTACTACGTCTACGATTCCGCCAGTGCTCCATTGAGTGGCGATCGCTCCTGTATATCCAGCCAGGATTTGACCGTGATGCCCATCGCCTGGTGCCAACAGCTTTATGCCGCTGCCGACAGTGGCGATGATATGCAAGCCCTGCGCCTAATCCAAACCATTCCGGCTGAGCATCACCTGCTGGCGATCGGTCTTCAGCAACTGGTGAAGGATGTACGGCTTGACGTGATCAGCGACCTGCTGCATCCTATCGTTACCCAGCCTTCGGATAATGCCTCCAATGCTTCAATCAACCCCAACAACCCCAACAGTTGACAAGATGGCTGGCGGCGCACGCTGGGTACAGCGCTAAGCAGAAAGCTTAGGAATTGGGTGCATGTCACCTTTACGCCCTCACCCTAAATCCCTCTCCCAA
>CAYSIR010000271.1:0-5751 GCA_964431105.1 uncultured Leptolyngbya sp.
CGCCCACACCTGCCAAAATCTTTACATGAATACCACTATCCTACGCAGGCAGGAACTTTAGGAGCGGTATTTATGTAGAAATAACCGGGACTTTGTAATCAACTCAGTGTTATGTGAATGAGCCGGCTAGGATGCACAAGCGAGCGGATATCTTAGTGTAGCGATCGCCTAGGACAGGTATATCAGGACAGCTTACCCTAATTCATGCAATAAAAAAGCCGGGAGGTATCCCAGCTTAGCTATAGATTGCGGAGATTAACAGATTTTAGCAGTGAGTTTATCTGTGTGTGAATCAGCTAGAAGGCAAGCTGAAAGCGCAGGTTGCCAACCCATATCGTTGGGTTATCATCAAAATTGTTGGGATTATTGATAATGTACAGAGCCGGAGCGATCGAGAGACCGTTGCCCAGTGGATAGAAATATGTTGCTTCAAATTCGTACTGAATACCGCCATCACCGGCTCCAGATGCCAAAAATTCTGAACCATCTAGAATAGAAAACGGGATTAAATACGATAATGTTAGCAATGCTCCATCTTTACCTAGGTCAGGAAATGCTAGCCCAGCCTGGAAGGACTGAGCATCAATGCTGCCCCCATCTATACCTGGAGCCAGTGGGTCAATATCCATGGTGCCGTAGGTGTAGCGACTGAAAATACCGAACCGGTCGGTAATGCGCCAGTCGAAGTTGGCACTGAAGGTATCTGCGGCAGCATCATCAATGGAGCCGCCAAAGCCATCATCAGCAACTCCATAAATTGGTTCGCTAACTGCGCCACCAACCCCAAAGCCAGTGATGTTGCCATTTTCATCTCGAATGGCGGTATTTGCTAGAAGGCGCGATCGCGTATAAGTTAGGCGAATGTTGGCACGACTGCTTGGCGCGTAAGTTAAACCGACGGAGAGTGTATTACTTGCGCCAAATAAGCCGTTACTTGGATCGGTTGCCGTGTTGAAAAAAGCACTCGGTAGGAATTCAGTATTCTCGCCCAAGTAACCGATATTCAGGTCTAGCTGATTGTTTATGTCCCAGCGAACGACCGCTCCAGCCCCTCGATCTACGGCATTCATCATGGTGCTGCCACTGGAGTTAAAGCTGCTTGCGCCGGTTAAGAAGAAGGTAAATGCATTCCCATCAAAATAACGATACCAGTTAATACGCGGCCCAACTGCAACTCGAAGGCGATCGCCCACAGGAAAATCATAAAACAGCTCCCGCACGACTGGATCATCATCATTTACACCCCCCGATTGGTCAGTAAATGGAACCCCGTAGGTATTGTACAATCCAGCAGAAATAAACTGATTGGCTGGGGAATCTCCATTGCCAACCGCAAACTGAGTAAAGAGCAGATCATCACCCGTAAAAGAGGTTGAGAAGTTAAGCCAGAGAAGATAACCAAAAGTCAGTTCTGGGTTATTGTCAACGGTGCTGACGATGGGTGCGCCAGTGACTGAGTTTCGGGCGGCAGGGCGCAGCGCTAAGGGCCCAGCAAGACTGCCGGTTTCAGCCAGCACATTTCCATCTGCACCAGCCGCTCCAATGTGCAGGAAGGCAATACCGCTCAGCTTGGAGGTCGTCGAAAATTGATTTGCTTCGAGTAAGGCTATTTGAGCCTCAAGGCTGTCAACACGTCCTCTTAATGTCTCTAACTCTGACGCAAACTCACGCTGCAATTGTCCTACTGTTGATACATCATCGGGAGATAAGGATGCAGCAAATCCCTCCAAACAAGCATTGAGTCCAGCAGCAAACTCATACCGAGATAGCGAAGAGTTGCCACGGAATGTTCCATCTGGATAACCAGCTACACAACCGTAGCGTTCAATTAAAGAAGACAACGCTTGATAAGCCCAATCGGTAGGAAACACATCTGACAACTGCGTTACAGAAGTGACCTGAGCCATACTGCTACTCAAAGCAGACGCTTCTAAGCCTGTCCCAGATAAGACAGAAGCATCTGTACTGTCTGTAAAGTCTGTGGCATATTGCTCTGTACCATGTTCGCTAATATGATCATTCGAGGTATTGACCTCGCTCACCGCTCTGGAATTGACCGCTTGCGGATTAACCGTCAGTTCAGCTAACACATTCAGTTCAATCAGCTCGGGCGGTGCATCTGCGATCGCTCCTTCTGTAAATAACTGAGTAAGAGAGTCTTCTGCAATAGGGTTATCTATAGCAGAATGACCTGTAAAAACAGCAGGCGTTAGCGATTCGTCAGCCTCAGCGGACACTTGCTCAATGTCAGGCAATTCGGTCGATGCGATCGCCCTCATTGTGACACCTTGAACCCCTCCACTCAGTAAAATTGAACACAATGCAATTGTCAGCGAAGTCATCCACTTCGTTGACCTAACAAAATCCTGGTATTTCATAATTAACCTATTAACACCCCTCGCACCACACTTGCGAAGTTTAGATGAATGCTATCAGAGTGGCAGCGTTAAGTTGTTATGTAGAATACATGAGTATCGGCTTAGGCGCTGAAAGTGTCTGAAAAATCATGGGTGTTGTTCGTGTTGGATTCTTCATGCTGTCAGTAAGGGATGCCATTCATTGGGCTAGACAGTCTGATTGGATAAACGGCTATAATGTCATCAAATCTTTAACAATCGTAAATTTGTAGCCAATGTATCAGAGTTGTCCTTGACATTCCGTTACGGTTGGTCAAAATTAGATACATTTGTTCAGTTTGCATGAAGTTAAGTCGTGGGGCGGCGGCCGTGTAACGTTCACGTGTCTGGGGCGGTTAGGTCAGCGCTAGTGGTGAGTTGAAGGTAAAGGAGAGGTGTGTGTACGACCTGAAGGTGATTGTTGTTGGCGCGGGAATTGGTGGATTGACGGCTGGAATTGCGCTGCAGCAAGCGGGATACGAGGTCGAAATCTATGATCGCGTTCGTGAGTTACGTCCGGTTGGAGCTGGTATTTCGCTTTGGTCGAACGGTGTCAAGGTGCTGAATGCTCTGGGATTGGGTCAACAGATGGCAGCGATCGGCGGTCAAATGGATAAGATGGAGTATCGTACCAAGACCGGTGAATTGCTCAATGATATTGACCTGGTGCCGCTGATTGAATCTGTAGGGCAGCGTCCTTATCCGGTAGCGCGAGCAGATTTACAGGCTATGCTGCTCTCGGCATTTAGGGGTGAGGTTAAGTTAGAGCATCGCTGCATTGCGGTTGAACAAGATGAACACGGCGCGACGGCGGTTTTTGAGAATGGTCATCGGGCTACAGGCGATCTCGTCGTGGCGGCGGACGGTGTGCGTTCAATTTTGCGGGAATACGTTGTCGGTCAACCCGTTGATCCAAAGTACGGTGGCTATGTGAACTGGAATGGTTTGGTTGCGGCTGGCGAAGACCTGGCACCGAAGAATAGCTGGGTTATTTATGTTGGCGATCATCAGCGTGCTTCGATGATGCCGGTGGCGGGCGATCGCTTCTATTTCTTTTTCGACGTGCCGTTACCGAAAGGAACTCCAGCCGAACCCGATCAGTATCGAGCTATTTTATCTAAATATTTTGCAGGCTGGGCTAAACCGGTTCAGCAGCTTATTGCAACCTTTGATCCAACGACTGTGGCGCGACCTGAGATCCATGATGTTGGCCCCATCGATCGCATGGTGCGAGGGCGGGTCGCATTGCTAGGGGATGCAGCCCATGCTACCTGTCCTGATTTGGGACAGGGTGGCTGCCAGGCGATGGAAGATAGCTTAGTTTTAGCCCAGTATCTCAAAACGACCAACATGGGAATGAGTTATGCCCTTGGGCGATATGAGCAGGATCGCAAACAGCGCACTAGCGCCGTTGTGCAAAAGGCACGGCAGCGAGCGGAGATGATTCACGGTAAAGACCCAGCAATGACGGCATCATGGTATCAGCAGCTAGCTACGGAACCGCCAACGGATGTCACCAATGCCATATCCAAAGTTATCTTAGCGGGGCCCTTGCACTAGCGTTTACTGTGAATTGACCTGTTTATTGGCTAAGCCTGATGCTGCCCGGCTCAATACAACTCCATGCGATCGGACTGCTCCTATTTCAACCTCTTCCCAGCTACGCATACCGGCTAGGGGCAAGTGAATTGTATTCGTTCCCAATTTCAGTCCTAACTTCAATGCTGGATCGATCGTATGGGTTGCAATGAATTATTTTTAGTTTAGCGCCTTAACGTCTATGACTTCACCCAAATCGCACGTTTCTGTTGAATCAAAGCCATCTGAGAGCGATCGCCCCAAGGTCGCTGCTGACCTGATTTATGGTCTAGACGATCGCCCACCGGTGCTAGAGGCCATAATGGTCGCATTTCAGCACGTCCTTGCTTCATTTGTCGGCATTATTACGCCACCGCTTATTATTGGCGGCGCGCTGGGGCTAGAACCGGCTGACTTGGGCTACATCATTAGTATGTCGCTGTTTGTATCGGGCATTGCTACCTTTATCCAGTGTAAGCGCATTGGCCCGGTTGGCTCAGGCTTACTCAGTTTGCAAGGAACAAGCTTTGCTTTCCTAGGGCCTATCATCGGGATTGGGCTGGGAAGCATCAATGCCGGAGCAACTCAGCAGGATGCCTTATCTTTAATTTTTGGATTATGTTTTTTTGGGGCATTCGTTGAAATTTTCTTGAGCCGTTTCCTGCACCTTGCCCAAAAGATAATTACGCCGGTGGTATCGGGAACGGTCGTCATGATTATTGGGCTAAGTCTGATTAAAGTCGGCATTATTAGCATGGCAGGGGGAACGGCTGCTCAGCGGAATGAATCCCCCGAAACTTGGTTTCAGACCTTTGGCAGTTGGCAAAACCTCACGCTGAGTGCTGTAGTGCTAATTATCATTGTGCTCATGAATATCACGGGCAATCGGTTTTTGCGGATGGGCGCGATCGCCATCGGGTTATTAGTCGGCTATATTGTTTCAATTGCCCTAGGGTTGGTAGATTTCAGCAGTTTGGCAAGCTTACCCATTGTGCGAGTGCCCATGCCTTTCCGCTACGGCATGAGTTTTAATTTTACTGCCTTTGTGCCGTTTATGTTACTTTACCTTATCACCGCTATTGAAACGATTGGTGACCTGACAGCTACCTCAGCCGTCTCTCGTCAGCCTGTGCGCGGCAATGTGTACATGAAACGCATCAAGGGCGGCGTCATGGGGGATGGGGTTAATTCTCTTATTGCTGCGATCTTTTGCACCTTCCCTAATACGACCTTTAGCCAAAATAACGGCGTTATTCAAATGACTGGCGTAGGCAGCCGCTATGTTGGATTTTTCGTAGCCGGTATTTTTGCCATCTTAGGGCTATTGCCGGTTGTATCTGGCATTTTTCAAGTAATTCCGCAGCCGGTGCTGGGGGGAGCAACGGTGGTAATGTTTGGGGCGATCGCTGTTGCTGGTATCAATATCGTATCTTCAGCAGAGATGACTCGGCGATCGCTCATCATTGTAGCAATTTCACTAGCGCTGGGGTTGGGGGTGGTCTATGTGCCCGAAATTTTAGATGACAAACCCGCACTGATTCGCAATGTCTTTTCATCGGGGATTTCAACGGGTGGCATAACGGCAATTCTTCTAAATATTATATTGCCGCGAAAAATGGATGGCGGTCTGCCTCCCATGGAAGCGTCTCAGGATGAGATGGCTGATTCGGCGGCTGATGTCTAATTCCAAATCCCGACTGGAAACCCCAAAATCAAACAGTCTGTAATTGTCAGGTGCGCAATGTGGCTATCGATTTTATTCTTGGGGTATGCCTCT
>CAYSIR010000272.1:0-5741 GCA_964431105.1 uncultured Leptolyngbya sp.
CTCCCAATATTGGGAGAGGGATTTAGGGTGAGGGCGTAAAGGTGACATGCACCCCATCCATTGTCCAGGATTTTGAGTAGTGTGGGCGTTGTCCACACTACTCAAAACTATGACATATAGCAATCCTAAATGAGTTGTGAAGTGAAAATGGTTGTTGTGAGAAGGATTCCTGCGGAATCCTTCTCACAATCCAAATAGGATTGCTATAACTACCACTACCTGCAATTTTATTAAAGTGTGAGCTGGAATGACTCGCATTGGCGGATGACAACGGTTTTGCAGCTTTTACCTATTCGTTCATGTTTTTATAGGTTGCAACGGCAGAGGGTGAGATGCGGTTAAGATAGCGGAAAATCCAATATTTGAAAACTGTATCCAAAATCACTGGAAATGTGGCAATGAACAGAAATATGAAATCTCGATTGGCGGGCAGTCCGAAGTGCCGAGAGATACTTTCAAGAATAATTTCCCAGCCGTGGGGAGAGTGGAATCCAACAAATGTATCGGTAAACAAAATGATGATAAATGCTTTGGCGCTGTCGCTTAAACCATAAATGAGTTCATCAATGAATGATTTAAGAACTGCAATTTCAGCTTTACTATTCATTAACACAAATGCAAATACCAGCACTGAGAATACATCTGAAAAAATGTTTTTAATTGAGTCAGAGCTACGCCCACTATATTCTTCATGAATTTCATGGGCTTTCTCGTTTAGCTGGTCTTCTATTTCTGCGTCAGTGAGTGGAGGAGCTTGACCAATTAGGACTTCAAATCTAAGTCTTTCTTCGTAATGAGATAGCTCCCGGATGGCCTCTTCTTCCATTTCAGCGTTGAGGAAGATGACGGCTTCTTCATCACTACGGAGGTGATCGACAATGGGCCCAACGACAAAGTTTTTGGCGACTTGTTGAGTCAATAATGGGGCGATCACTAAGATAAGAATAAATCTCAGGGAACTGAAGGTGCGGGCTTTAGAATCGCGGTATGTTTCTACGACTTGTCCTTCAGCTTTGGGGTCGAGTTCACGACGAATGCGATCGACGGTTCGGAGAATGGAGCGGGGTAGCACTCCGGTCTTATCTGTAAACGATTCGTTGTCATTGCGCGGTTTAGGACGGCGCGGCAGTGAGTTTTCGGGGGAGGGAGATGGTATTGCGGTGTCATTTGGATTTCTGCTGCTGGGCCTGGCTGGGGGGGATGGTTCGGTGGCTTGGACGACGACGGGCGATCGCGGCTTTGTGGCATCGTAGCGTTTGGGATTGTAGCGATCGAGGACTTCATCAATAAACCGTAGCTTGCGTAGAATGAGGGCAGGTTTGTCGATGATGTTAACGGCGCTGGTTTCGCCAGACACGTCATCCAGTTCAACTTCTGTAATGCGCCGGTTTGAGAGCTTTACTACAGAATTACTGGCTTTAAATTCTGCCAGCCGCAACCTTGCTGTTTCTAGGTTTCGCTTCAGTTCATCGCGAAAATAGCTGAGGGTGCTTTGTCCATAGAGATTAGATTCTGCAGAGATGCGATCGCCATTAAAATAGCGTTCTTCCATCTGGCGGATTTTGGCCGCAGCGTCATACGCTTCATTCAGGGCGCGTTCTGGTGTTCTGAGCAACCAGTGATTGGCTCGACGCAGGTAGCGCTGGATAACGGTGGTGAGTGTGGATTTCATAATGTCAGAAATAAAGTCGAAGTCCCATTAAACTGGCAACGATCGCGAAATTTATACATTAAAGCCAATGCATTCAACAAAACCGAAGTAGGCGATCGACCGTTTAAGCAGTGAAGGGTTGAGGGCAGGTTGGGGGCAGCCTAGGCAAACATGACGAGGCATCCATAAACAGATCACCGCTGCGCCCTCACTCTCGATCCCTCTTCCAATCTGCTATTGTTTACGCAAAAATTGCTGAACCTCTTAATTTAATTCCTAAGTTTTAAGACTATGGTTTGAAGGACGGCGGGTGGTAAGACAAAAGGTCTGGCGACTGTTGCGTCATGCATCGTTCCCAAACCAATAGAGGACTACCGGCTGCAACGCTTGGATGCAGTCGTTTAATCAAGCCAAAAAACAGTGATTCTCAATGAGTCTGTCTTTTGGGTGGTCTGTCTTTATGGCAATCACTTGGGTGGCGATCGCCATAAAGCTTGTTGCTTCTTTGTAACCAGTTACGGTGCCAGTTGGGAGGGCAAACTGTGGAATTTAGGATTGCCGTCACTGACAGCCGGATTTCGAGCCAGATTGGCGGACGATGCCCGACCCTATCGTACCGAGAAGGCTTCATCAAAGCGACGGGTAATCGGTTCTAGCAGAAAGGTCAGCACGGTTTTTTGGCGGGTGACAATTTCTGCTGTTGCGTTCATCCCTGGTGATAGCGGAACTGATGTACCGCGCACCGGCACGGCGGAGCGGTCCAAGCGAACGCGAGTCGTGTAAACCAGGCCCAGTTGCTCATCTGCTGTGGCATTGGGGCTGATGTGGATGACTTCGCCCTCAATCACACCAAACTCCTGAAATGGGAATGTTGCCACTTTTACCTTAGCCCGCATCCCTACGGCAATGAATCCAATGTCTCGATTCAGCACTTGGGCTTCAAGTACCAAATCTCCCCCTTCTGGCAAAATGGATAGCAACTCTTCGCCTGGAGCGACGGTGCCTTCCGCCCGTGTGACTTGAATGTTGTAAACCCGACCGGATACTGGAGCGCGGATGACATCGCTGCTGCTGCGAACTTCTGCCTGGGCCAGTTGTCCTTCAATGTTGGAGAGTTCTTCGCGGCGGCGGTTCAGTTGTGTCAAAATTTCGCTGCGGTATTGGGTGGAAACCTGCTCGATCGCACTTTGAGAGCCTTGATAGGCGGCTTCAGTTTGGCGAATGGTCTGCTGCTGACTCTCGATGTCTTGCTGAAGGGAGTTCACCTGGTCTTGCGCTTGGGTGAGGCGATCGACGGCTTCTAGGTAGTCAAATCGGGGAATGGCACCCCCTACCAATTGGCGCAAACTGGACTCTCGTCGTTCAGCATTGTCCAAAAATTGATAGGCGCTTTCCAGATTGGTCTCTAGTCGAGCTAGCCGAGCCTGGGCTTCAGCGATCGCCGCTTCCTGACGGTTGGACTCTGCGATCGCGGTTGCCCGACGGGTTTCCAATTCCTGTAACCGCGCCGCCAATAGCTGATCTTGAAACAGATTGCCGGACGTTACGTCACCATTCAGTTCAGCATCAAGCCGGGCAATATCTTGGCGCACCAACTCCGCTGCCTGTTGCAAGCGAGTTACTTCAGACTGATTGAGCGCCGGATCTTGGGTGATCAACACATCGCCCTGCTTGACCTGTTCGCCTTCCTCCACTGCAATTTCGCTGATGATCCCCCCGTCTAGCGCCCGCACTGGACGCACTTGCTCTGAGAGAATCAACTGCCCTGGTGCGACAGCGACTTCATCCACCTTGCTGAAGTGGGCCCAGGCGATCGCCCCAAACACTAGCATTGTTAGACTTCCAGCTAACAATCGCGTGTAGAGCGGCGGCAATTCTTGAACGGCTTTGCCCAATTCGTAGGACAAATATTCATCAGGCGTTACAAATTGCTGTCGAGTTTGGCGGGCGGCGGCGTGGGCGGTTTCTTGGGATTGCATTGGTAATTTTGGAGAACAGGGGTTTGCATCAGGCGGCATCGCAGGAAGACGGCCAAAACCTCTCGGTTCACGACAGAAACCGGTTGGGGTCAGCAGCGCCTGCTCCCAAACGATCGGCTTGTTATCCCGACTAGGGCGTTTGAGATGAATGACAGCCCTTAGTATGCCCAGATTGCCATAGGGTTTCATCGTTTGGCGATGCGGCGGCTATTGATATTGGGCTGGTGTGCTGTCGCTTGAACGGTCAGGTTGGCTACTGCCCGCGCCCCTCTCACCCCTTTTTCCCACAGCTTTCTGACTCCTGCCGCCCATCGCAGTGTCCATTTTGATGGAACGTGAGTTCTTGAAGGGCGGCGGCGCTGCCCCTCAAAAACGTCCTCAGTGATGTAGCGCTACAAAATTAGATAGTTGGGTAGACCTTGGTCAGGATTTTGGGTGGTGTGGACAACGCCTACATCATCCAAAATCCTTCCATGAATACCTCTACCGATAGGTGAAGAACGGCAGCAGTGGCGATGAGGCAAAAGGTCTGGCAACTTTTGCGTGATGGATCGTACAGAGAATGGGGATGCTGGCAAATGGGCTTGCTGCCTGTCAATAAAACCGCTAGACAGCACCCATCATTGACGCCAGGTTAGAGAGAGTAGGCGCTTTGCATGGCCCAAATGATCAAGAATGCAATGGCACCCAAAATAAATGAGGCAGATAGAGCGATCGCAAGACCGCTGTCGGCGTAGTCGTATTTCATAATGCCGCGATTTTGGTCGGTCATCGTTTTATCTCCGCTGGGTTCTGTTATTCTGACGCAGTGTTTCAATCAATACATCTTGGCATGTCGGTCGTGGTGTTTACATCAGGATTTTTGATGGTGTGGATGCAGCCTGCACCGTGAAACATCCTAACCACTTAACGAACAGCCGGTACTTCTCTGGGTGTATCACCTAAACTAGCGATCGCCGCTGGGATTTAACATCTTATTTCGATTTTTACAATCAACAGCCGTCACCGAAAACGGCGATCGCTCAAGGTGTGCCAATCACGGCTGAATGATGACCTCAACCTGTAGATTGGTCAAGCCGCTGACGGGTTGACTGTTGTTCAAACGAATGTCTACTTCCACAATTCGCGCATCGGTGTCGGCAGTCGGATCAGTATTCAAAACGTCATTTTTAGCAATGACCAACCCCACCCGCGACACCGTTCCCTGTAAATCGCTCTCAATGGCAGCACTGCGAATTGTAGCTGACTGCCCAACGCGCACCTGTGGCACATCTGTTTCGTAAACTTCTGCTACCACCACCATCTGGTTTGTATTTCCTAAATCTAAAATGCCGCGTTCCCCTACCTGTTCGCCAGGGTCAGCATGAATTTGGATAACTTGACCGTTGATGGGCGATCGCACAATCGCTGTTTCAAGCTCAGCTTCAGCCCGAACCAGATTAGCTAGAGCAATCTGAAGCTCCGACTCCGCTGTTTGTACATCCACATCTCGCACTTGGCTGACGCTTTGAAGCACTTGCTGTGCCTGTGCGACCTGCTCCGTCAGCGATTCGACACGCACCCAGCGATCGTCCAACTCAGCTTCGGCGATCGCCCCCTCCTGGTACAGCATCCGGTAACGCTCATAATCGCGATTGGCGTTCCGTAGTTCGGCCTGGAGCCGCGACACATTGGCCTGTTCAGCCCGAATATCCGATGGTTTAGCTCCTGCCTGCACCTGTGCCAGACGATTTTCCGCCGCCGCTACTTCCGCCTGAGCTTGCAGTATGGCAGACTGGAGGCGATCGCGAGTATCCATTTCCGCCAAAATTTGATTAACACTAACGGTATCGCCTTCTTCAACCCGTAGCGCCGCCACCCGATTTACAAAACCTGACGCAGGCGGCGCAACCGCCGTGATGCCCCCCTCTGGCTCAATTCGCCCCAACGCAGAAATGGCGGAGGGTGTATCCATTTCTGTATCGTCGCTCGCTGGTGTAACTTGAGGCGCAGACCCATTGCGAAACGCGATAAACCCAGCTCCCAACATGATCAACGCACCAACCACTGCAACTCGAATAATCCAGCGCCCGTTTGCGCCCACCAAGGGTTGATTGCTCACAGTTGATTGC
>CAYSIR010000273.1:0-5740 GCA_964431105.1 uncultured Leptolyngbya sp.
TACGCTCAATAATTGTGTTTTAGGGAAACGGGATTTCTCAACTTTCCCTTAGCTTTTGATGAATGAAATTTTAGACTTATGCTGACCTCAAAATTTGCGAAAAGTGCGTTGATTTCGATCGCACTGCTAGGCTTTTCTGGAGCAGGTATTGCTTCAGCTCAGACACCAATGCCGCCTCAGCCAGAGCCAGCTCAGACAGAAGTTTCGGATCGCCAAATCGATCAGTTTGTTAATGCTTACCAGACGATTCAGCAGGTTCAGGCTCAGGCACAACAGGATATGGTCGCGGCTGTGGAAGCGGAAGGGCTGACGGTAGAAGAATTTCAAGACATTGCCCAAGCTCAGCAGTCTCCAGAATCCACAGCAGATGTTTCTCAAACCCAGGCTGAGCAGTTTGCGGCTGCCTCTGAACGTATTGCATCTATTGATGCAAGTGCAACGCAAGAGATTCAGACCGCTATTCAGTCTGAGGGGTTAACGCCGGAAGAGTTTGAGCAAATTTTGACTCTTGCTCGCCAAGACCCTGCCTTACAAGATCAAATCAATCAACGGCTTGCTCAATAACCTTGCGCCTTTCAGGCTTTCGCTGTAGTTAACTGAGATTGTGTTATGAAATTTTCCTCCTGGATCTCGCTTTCCCTGATCGCTGGCGTATCTGCCCTCGGCGTAGCTTGCGCTCCGAGTGAATCGCCATCTGAACCTTTACCAGAGAACACCGATCCAATTGAAATGCCAGAAGAGCCGAGTGAGCCTGCAGAAGAGCCGGGTCAATGAGAAAAGCCGGGTCAACCAGACGATTCCATGGAAGAGTCGAACTAGAAGGGTCGAACTTGTTGACCATGCAGGGTTCAATGCATCTCACCCTATCTCACCGTGACGGATATTCTCTGATGTGATGCTACCGGGCGGCTTACCACGGATTACCGACCAGCGTAAATGCCGCCCAAAAGAAGGGGTGAGATAGGTTATCCTCTCCAGAGAAAATGAGCGATGAGGGCAAGATGGTGCGATCGCCCGCTGCATTGACCAAAACCCCATTTTCAATCCGAATATTGCCGCTGATCATGTCGATTTGGGTCAGTTGTACAGCACTGGCTTTAATTGGAGCCGATCGCAAATTTCGGTAAAACTCCCGCATGAAGGCAAGAGTAGCGCGATCGCTAACATACCAAAGACTAGCCAACACCGATTTTACGCCTACTTGCACGGCCGATCCGGCAAACCCTAGCTCAGCCTCAACGTCGCCCAGCGCCGTCCGGCAAGCACTCAACACCAGCAGTTCGGCCGGGGGAGTATCTAGCCCTAATTCTCGAATATCATCCAGGCTCAGTTGCCGATCCCACAGTTGGATATAGGAATTTGATAAATCGCCTGGTCTAAATTCGCCGTGGGTAGCTAGGTGAACAATGCCATAGGGCGTTTGCTCTCGCAGCGATCGCAAGTTTTCTGATGTGAATGCCTCGTTCAGAAATGCCGTTCCTTGCCAAAGGTCATCAGCAATCACGTTAATTTCGACCGGAACGCCCGGCAGCGGAGCCTGATTCTCAAACTCTGAGGCTCCCATGGCCAGCACTTCTGAATTTCGTACATCGTTATAGCGGGTATCCGTCAGACTCAGGCTTGGCATCAATCCCGCGCTGAACTGTTCGATCAAATATTGGTTGCCATCGTGCAGTGCCGCGACCGGAAGCGATCGCAACCCTTCCGCCATAATGAATACCAAATTTTCAACCTCTTGTTCTAGCAAGTCTGGCAACAGCGGCGTGATTATCCAGCTATAGAGCTGTTGGGCAGGGGGTAGGTACTGACCAGGGCGACTGCGGCGATCGGTAACGTGACGGCGAAATTCATTAGCTTCGTCAATGACCTGCTGACGAGTGACATTGGGCAACCGCACGCGAATCGGATCACCTGACTCCAGCACCAGCAGTAATTCCAAAATGTCATCTGGGCTGGGTTCTACCGTAGTCAACACATTTTCTGACTGCACCGTTCGGTCTAGATGTCGAGCAACATTCACGCTGGCGCTAGTTTCGATCGCGCTGAAATCATTGGGGCGGTTGATGGTTGCCGGAATAAAATCGACATAAATGATGGCGGGCTTGATTCCTGTTTCTCGTTCAATTGTTTGCAGTATGATTTGCCCTTCATCCAAGGTGACGACAGGAATCGGATCGCCTGTAGGAACACTCGGCGGCGTACTGCTCGTGCGCGTGGGCGGGATGCTGTCGCAAAAGGGTGGACAGGAAACGTTTGGCAACTCCGGCGGTGTTGGCGTTGGAGTCGGCGTTGGAGTCGGCGTCGGCGTTGGCGTTGGCGTCGGAGTCGGCGTTGGAGTCGGCGTTGGAGTCGGCGTCGGGGTTGGAGTCGGCGTTGGAGTCGGCGTTGGCGTTGGAGTGGGCGTTGGCGTTGGAGTGATCGGAGCCTGAATATCAACTGCGATCGCCACAGGTGCAGACTGAGCCAGTACCGGATTGCCATTATCCAAATCCGCTGCCCGTAGGGTAAACGCATCAGGAATCAGCCCAGACTCGCCCGCTGGAGGAACATATTCAAATTCGTCGCCCGGCGAAATGATGCTGCCTGGAGCCAACGGACTGCCATTCCGCCGTAATTCTCCCCGGACGTTAGTCAATCGCACCAGCGTATTGTCGCGGTTGATGTCTCCGATAGATAGGGTCAGATCGGCATACGTTAGAGCGATCGGCTGATCTATGTCTGTCTCGAAGGGAATCGTCGTGGCAGCTAGCTCCGGTGCATCGTTGATCGATGTGATGCGGATGCCCAATTCCTCCACATCATTCAGGAATGTCCGTACTCGTTCCCCGGTTTCGGGCACTGGAAAACTGGTTTCTGCATCGCCCACCAGAAGTTGTGCGGTTCTGGCTTCAAGGCTGCTTGCTGTTCCGTTTTGCTGGCTAGTATCGCCAATTGTAAAGGGAACGTTGTCGGGGCCACCCGCGTGAGTAATACGGATTGTGCCACTTGCATCAACCACTTCACCCAAGGATTCATCAAAGAAGCTACCGTCGGTGCTAATACTAGGGCGGCCACCACCAAAGATGCTACCGGTCAATAAAACGCGATCGCCCGTAATCGTGACATCACCGCCTTCCCCAAAGAAAGCACTGGTATCGATCGCTTCAATCACCACATCGCCGGATGGGTTGGTGGCATCCTCCAGGTCGAGCGTGCGGATGTCCTGAAATGGATTATTCGGATCATTCACGCTCAAAATGAGGACAGTTCCAGCCGTGCCACCGCCTTCACCCGGAGGACTGGTGTCAATCTCGCCTAGTTGAATGTCATCGTTGGAAAGTACCGTAACATCTGCATCCGCAAAGTCAAATCTAAACCCATTGATTTCCATGGACAAGTCACCCGCTTGCACACCATTAGGGGCAATCAGGCTGATGCTACCAGTGTCACCGAATCCAAGTGGGCCACCGCCGCCTCTCGTGTCAAGATTGCCTGCACGAATCCGAGCCGCAGAAATAGAAATATCGCCGCCCAAGGTTCGGATTGTATCGTCGGGGTTCATCCGAAAAATGCCCACTCGGTTCTGATCCGAATCTGCAATGATAGTCAGTGAAAATCCTTCTCCACCAGCCCTTAGCTCGTTATCTGCTAGATCTTCAATGATGATGTTGTTGGTGGCTTCCAGAATGGTATCGGTAAATAACAGAGAATTTTCTAGGGCTTGTTCCGAAATCGTGAAGGTGGCACCGGGAGAGTCACCCGCCAGAATTTCGTCATCGGTAAGTTCGCCGTCCTGGGCTTCTGGGCCAGCCCCGCTCACCACAATGATGTTTTCTGGGTCGAGCAGCAGCATTCCCTGCTGGCCATTGGGCGCAAGGGTACTGACCTGTCCGCGAAAAACCAGGGTTTCTAATCCAGAGATTTCGACAAAGCCACCATCACCGCCCCGATCGCCCGCTTCGGCTGAGATGGTGCCGCGAAAGATGGTCGTACCGTCTGACCACAAAATCACCGTGCCGCCGTCAGCTACATTTAGTCCATTGGCAAAAATCACAGAGGCTTCATCAACGATAGTGACTTGAGAATTGGGAATCGCCTCATTGCCCTGATAGCCGCCGCCAATCCGCACTCGTCCGGCATTAGTGCCCGAAGCGTCGATCGCGGCATCCATCACCCCAATGCGATCGCCTACGATGTTAATTTCAGAACTGATTTCAGAACCCAGTCCCAATTGGGTCGAGGCATCGAGCGTACCAGATGCGATCGCCGTACCGCTTTCAGTCGGGATGGGTGAGTCAGAGCCGCTTAGGTAAACCGTGCCGTCACTACCTACCCGCACATCAGTCGCATTTTGCCAGCCGGGTTGGGTCAGCAATGCCGGTAAATCCAGCGGGGTAATGGTGCTAGTGGGGGTCGTTTCCAGATCAAGGCTGAGGGCCATGCCGTCTTGCCCAATGCGAACAGACTGCCCGCCATCGATCGCCGCTAGCGTAATCGTGCCGCCGGGAGCCGTCAGCGTTCCGGTATTGATCACCGTGCCGCCAATCAACGACAGCGACTCGCCCGCCGGAACCGCCAGGTTGCCAGCATTCACGATCGCCCCCGGAGAGGTTGCCGTAAACGAAAATCCGCTGGGATTGCCGACCAATGCTTGATAGTTGCTGGTTTCAAAGATATTGAATGAGCGATCGCCAAAGCCAATGCCATCTGCTGTCGTTGCCGTAAATGAACCCGGCACATCCAACCGGGCATTGGAGCCGAAAATAATGCCGTTGGGGTTCAGCAAATACAGATTGGCATTGCTGCCCGTCACCCGAATCAGCCCGTCAATCAATGAAGCATTGCCACCGACAATCCGCCCCAACACATTACGAATGTCGGCATCGGTGCGGAAGTTAGCCAATTGATCCGCTGTTAGCCCAAATTCTTCAAAACTATGGAATAGATTAGCCCCATCGCGGGACGTGCTGCCGCCCTCAATCAAGATGCGATCGCCCCTGTTTTGCACCGCTGTGCCCGTGCCGTCATTCGCTGGGGTTACTTGAGCCATGGCAGGAACCGTCAACCCAGCAACCAGGGCCATAGCCAGCAACCAGGATTCGGTCAACAGATGAAACGGCTGGCAAGATGAACCAGAACGCAACAGCAGTAACCATCGAAAGTTATTAAGAACAGTGCGATTCATACGTTTGATTGAGTGAGACGATCTAAAAGAACTCGATTCCGACAATATTTTAGGCAATACTTCAAATAACATTCATGCAAGCTGCGCGATTCACTGACCCAAAATTCTGCCCTGGGCGCAGAAGCCGCTCACAGAACCTTAAAACCATGCAACCATCAGGTCTTCTGCTGAGTGGCTGGTGTTTCGGCTGTTTTGTCAGGTAATCCGACAACAAACTCAGTCCTTTGGATCACTGACGACCTGAAACGAATAGCCCGTTATCACTAGCGCGGTGCAGCTATGGCCGCAGCAGTGCGGATGGCAATGGAATGTGCTTCAAACGCTACGCTCTAACGGTAAGCTTTTCCGCCAATGAGCAGTAGACCCCTGGGGACGATCGCCCAATGTTCAGGATTATTGCAATCGCCTCTACCGTTATAGCCTTTGTTGTAGCGCTAATTTTTGGACTGGCTCTGTCTTGGGGGCGCGATCGCCCGGTCAGTTCGATGGGTCAGTTTGATGGGTCAGTTCGATCGCGGCAGGTCACGTTTGCAAATCCCTGTATTGCCCTCATCCCCCACCCCCCTTCGACAAGCT
>CAYSIR010000274.1:0-5718 GCA_964431105.1 uncultured Leptolyngbya sp.
TTGGGAGAGGGATTTAGGGTGAGGGCGTAAAGGTGACATGCACCCTCGAACAGTCCATTTTTCGGCGCATTTTGAATCAAGGCTGCTCGCAAAGTTGGGATACACCTGTTTAATGGCCCGGTCAATGGTTCGGCTAATTGTCCGGCTAATTGTCCGGCTAGCCCCATCCGGCGCTAATCTTGTAGGGGTTTCTGCAAAATCCCTCACCACAACCCGTTCAGAATCGGTGATTTGCGCACTCGATCGCTGAAACCGCTTGGATTCGAGATCGGTGTTTAAAGCCTCTACAAGATTGGCATCAGGCGAGGGGTAGAGTAGAAAAAGACCTATCGTTATACCGATGTCGCCGATCGCCTTTTGACTTACCCTTGAAGGCTAATGAGTAGATGTGCCCGGCTCTCAGATTGCCCTCCAATTGCTCTCAAACCGTTGTTTATTTCATCTACGGGCGATCGCCCATCTGCGCGCCATTGCTAAGAATCTTCCAAATCTAGTTGTTCTTCAGCAGTAATGATGGTTGATGGCGTGGACTGTGCCCACACCATCAACCATCACTACATAAATACCACTACCCCAAATCTATGATTAGAGTTAACCCAACCCTGGCATTCACGCTGATTTTGCTGTCCACCATGATTGGGGCAGGAGTCGTCAGCGGTTCCTGGGGATATGCCTTCGGGCGTGAAGCATTGCGTGGCATTACTCAGCCGGAAACCCGTCCGGGGCAAACAGCAGATGCCGACGGTGAAAGCGCCCCCCGCAGCGGTCTGATTATCTTGAACGAAGATGAGCTGATTAACGATGCGCGGGCCCGCATGGCTGGCAATACCCCAACGGCGGCGGTGACTTCTCCCACCACCTCCATCACTGAGTCCCCCGCAAATATCGATGATTCCAGTAACGCTGCGTCTACCGAACCATCTACCGAATCATTTACAGAGCCGTCGATGGACTATGTGAGCAATACTGAGGAGTTGATCGAGCCATCGGAGCCAGAAATATGGGAAGAACCCATGCCGTTGGAGGAAGACTACCAAGAGCAGCCGGAATCTTTTTTGGATTTGGACGAAACTGGGACGATCGCTCCAGATGAGGGGAATAACTCAGCGGATGCCAACCCTCTATAGCCCAGGTTGATAGCCCAGACTGAAGAGGCGACATCGGTCATTGTGGGCTGACTGAGAATCTTGGCTGGACTTTTTTACGGTGGTTGGGGCATCAACCGCCGCACCGGGAGGCGACGTAAGACGGGCTCAGCCTGCGGTTGCTGTTTGACCGGAGAATCCCCCGTTTTCTAAACGGGGGAGTATGTCAATGGACTGATTGAGCGATCGCTAGCTTAGATGCGGCAGCGGTACTTTAGAATTAATAGCACCGACGAGATGGAGCATGGCATAAGCAGCATCTCTCCGACTCCGACAACGATACGGCAATGGCTGAGCCGAGGTTCGCTCGTCTGTGTTAGCCATCCAGAATCGCATCGCGTCCTAATCAGCGCTCTGTGAGCTGGCGTGCGGTTTGCCTGCTGCCCTTAGATAGCCGGTTCCGTCCTGCTTGAATCCCTCTGTTCAGCGTCAGCCCGACTGCTCATCCAGAAGATGACCGGCAGTCTACAATGATTCCAACTAGCGATCGCATCCCGCTTGGCTTCCGCTACCATTGGCTCACCTGTGTTCATCATGCCTTCACCGAGTTGCTTCATAGCAGCCCTACCCCTGCAATCACTGGCCGCTGTGGATGTCTGGATTCGCCTATTGCTGGTGCTGTTGTTGATCACAATCAATGGCTTTTTTGTGGCCGCAGAGTTTTCTATCGTTTCAGTGCGGCGATCGCGCATTAGCCAACTGGTATCCGCCGGAGATGTCCAAGCCAAGACCGTCCAGGATCTTCAGCGCAGCCTTGAGCGATTGCTCTCCACGACACAACTGGGCATTACGCTATCGAGCCTGGCACTGGGATGGATTGGCGAAAGCACCATGGCCGCTGTCCTGGTCAGTGGGTTGGTGAGTTGGCCTATCCCCCAACCGGTACGGCTATTTTTAGCGCATTCCGTTGCTGCCCCAGTTGCCTTTCTGCTGATTGCCTACTTACAAATCGTGCTGGGCGAACTCTGCCCCAAAGCGGTAGCCATGCTCTACGCCGAACAGCTATCGCGGTTTTTAGGAACACCGAGTTTGGCGATCGCCCGTATTTTTAACCCATTTATCTGGATTCTGAACCAGTCCACCCGCTGGCTGCTGAGGCTGTTGGGCATTCAATACAGCGGACAGGCCTGGTCAAATCGCCTCACCCCCGAAGAACTGCAACTCATCATCAATACCTCTGCTGAATCCCCTGGACTTGAAGACGAAGAGCGGCAACTGCTCAGCAATGTTTTTGAATTTGGTGAGGTGACTGCCGGGGAAGTCATGGTGCCGCGCACCAGCATCGTCGAGATTCCCAAATCAGCTACCTTTCGAGAACTGCTGTCAGAAGTCGCTGAATCAGGGCACTCTCGTTATCCGGTTACGGGCGAATCGCTAGACGATGTCTGCGGCATGATTTATTTCAAAGAGTTGGCAGAACCGCTGGCAGATGGGCAGCTAACCCTGGATAGTTCAATTCAGCCATGGATTCGTCCGGCTCGTTTCATTCCTGAATATACGCCCCTGAGTGAGTTGCTCGACCTCATGCAGCGATCGCGGCAGGCCATGGTCATGGTCGTGGATGAATTTGGCGGAACCGCCGGCCTGCTCACGCTTCAGGATGTGATTAGCGAAATTATTGGCGATCCGCCAGAACGGGAAGATGACGAAGCCGCCGAGATGCAGGCCATTGACGATCGCACCTTCCTCGTTCAGGCTCAGGTCAACCTAGAAGAAGTGAATGAAATTCTGAATCTTGATTTGCCGCTGACCGAGGATTATCAGACCCTAGGTGGTTTCATTATCTATCAACTTCAGAAAATTCCGAGCCAGGGCGAAACCTTCCGCCACGGCAACCTTGAATTTACAATTGTTTCCGCTGAAGGGCCGCGACTGCATCGCATCAAACTTTATCGCTTGGATATGAGCATTCCAGATGAGCTGATTGAGGAGGATGCCCCATCATCCACTGAGGGCGATCGCCGTACTTCAACCCTCACCGATACTGACTTTGATGAAATTGATAGCATTGATCCAGAACTCTCAATGCTAGATGATGACCCCAACCCGTCCTAAGCCAGACGCACCTCCAAAATCGTTACATGAACACCATAGCCAAGTTGCCAGTCTTAGGCGTCAGGCATCATTCAGAGCGATCGCACCCGTGGCGTGACGGCATAGGGCGGACATGATTGGTTAAATACACCCGACCCCGTGAGACTGTGATAACTTTTATGAGAATGTGCGTTTTTGAATGGAGAACCTATGAGTTTTGACATCCCAGAGTCGGTAAAGGTTTGGAGCCAGTTTTTTCACCCCGTGCTGATGTGGGTACTGTTTGGGCTGACTATCTATGCCCTGTATTTGGGGATTCAAGTTCGTCGGACGCGATCGGCTGACGGTGATACGAAAAAAGAACTGATCAAAGGTAAGTTCAACATCAAGCATAATCAAATCGGTTCGGTCTTACTGTCATTCATGGTGCTAGGAACCATCGGCGGCATGGCCGTCACCTACATCAACAACGGTAAGCTCTTTGTCAGCCCTCACCTTTTAGTCGGTTTGGGGATGACAGGTATGATTGCTACCTCTGCGGCCCTTTCTCCGTTTATGCAGCGTGGTCAAGACTGGGCCCGCTACACTCATATTTTTCTGAATATTGGCTTGGTTGGATTGTTCGGCTGGCAAGCGTTCACCGGCGTTCAAATTGTGCAACGTATTGTCGAAAATCTGTAGGTACGATGGGTCATTAACTCATCTGCGATCGCCCTTATCTCACCTGTTTTCAATCGGTTTTGTATAGCGCTAGGCAGAAAGCTTGGGGATTACCTGCGGGACGGCTAAGCTGCTTTACAGGTAATCCTTTTTTCCAAACAAAATGGCTATTATCGATCTTCGTTGTGTTGTCAATAGCTGACATTCCAGTTTGCAATGCTGATGGGCAGATGCGACTATAAAAGGGCTTATTACTATCGGTTCACAATGAGACGTCCGCCTTGGCGGGCGTTTTTTATCGACTAGCAGGGCCGGCTGAGGCGCAGTGTCAGGCGACTGCGCTCAACGCCCTGCCACAGAAATTCTACAGACTAAGATACCGCCAGAAAAAAACTCCAAAACCGTCCGTTGGGCAGTTTTGGAGTAAGGGTCATCTGATTTGCACCGCCTCACTCAAATGGGGCACAGTGCTAGTCGGTATTTCTATCGCAATGCAGCAATACGGCTAGAATAAGCTGAATTATCCAATCCTGAACCAACATTGGCGGTCTCCGAATCCATCATGCTGTTCAAGCGTTCAATGCGATCGCTCGTATTGGGGTGAGTGCTAAGAAACGTTGGGATTGATCCACCCATCTCCAGCAATTTTTCCATAAACGCCACCATTGCCGAGGGAGCATAGCCCGCCTCCGTAATATTATTCAGCCCTAGCTCATCCGCTTCATATTCATCCCGGCGGCTGTTGGGTCGGCGAATCGCCAACTCTACGCCCAAGCCTACGGCAACGTTGCGATCGAGTCCGGCAGCAGAGGCTACACCACGAGCGATCGCCATTTCTCGCAGTTGTTTGACAGCGTGCCGTGCGGCAATATGCCCAATTTCGTGCCCAATGACGCTAGCCAACTCAGCTTCATTATCCGCCGTTGCAACCAGTCCTGTAGTGACATAAACATAACCGCCCATCGTCGCAAAGGCGTTAATTTGGTCATCATTCACGACTTGAAACACGTAGGGAATATCAGGGCGAGTGCTATACGGGACAAGCGCTTGACCGATGTCATCGATATAGTCTGAAATAGTGGGGTTGGTGTAAACATCAAATTCATCAGATACCAGTTGAGCGTTAATTTGCCCACCTAATTCAACTTCCTGAGAATCTGACATATTCGATAGCTGAATGACCTGAATCCCTCGAAAAATTAGATCCAGCCAGTTAATTGCTTGCCCCGGCTGTGCTGAGCCAATGACCAAACTCAGACTAACAACCAGCGCCATTACGCCATACAGCCAGCGACGGCGAAGATGCCGATATAGAGTCAAGATAGGGTGAATCATAGAAGTAACGTTGAATTCAAACTTGTGGATGTGTGGATGCGATCACGACGGTAGCGAACTGGGCTAGGGAGATGCGATCTCTCTGACATCAATCATCAAATCATCAATTGTGATGGGTCGTTGCGATCGCTACCTTACGCAGAGAATTGGCAGAGCTAGCCTGGCTTGGTCTGTGAACCGAGAGTGCGATCGCAGATTTAGCTCCTGTAAATCAAGCACGCACTAGCCCCATAGTAGCCCCTTGCCCATCACAGAGCAGAATGAGGCGCGGTAGACAAGATGACAGACGCTTGAAGGCGGCTAGATGTTGCCGCCGGTTGATCCTAGACTGTAGCGCTTACGCGGACAGGATTCGCCAAGAGCCGCTAAAGATTTCGCGCTGAAGTCGTGAATGGTTTGGGCTGGTTTCCCAGACCCATCCCAGACCAAACGGATAGAGCCGTTAGGCTTCACCTACAGGCGATCGCCATCGGTGAGTAGGGCATTTTAGAATTAAGACACGATCTAACATCACGCCATAACACGCTACAAATAGCGCATTGGT
>CAYSIR010000275.1:0-5676 GCA_964431105.1 uncultured Leptolyngbya sp.
AGGATTCTGAGTAACCCCTAGAAAGGTTGTGAGGCAAAAGGTCTGGCGACTTTTGCGTAACGCATAGCTGCCTGCTCAGGGCATCCATCCAATGGGATATTCCCTGAGCGATATAATGAATCCAGAAATGACTGTTAGTATTGAGCTTTAATTAGCGTTCATTCAAAGCCGTAATTTAATGTACTATCGGGGAATCCGTTTGGCGCTTGCAGCCCTCAACTGTTTGATCCAATCTAGCGTTACTAAACTAGTTTAAAGCTGCATTTTGCGGTTTAGGGACTTATTCAGCAAGTCATTGCTCACGTTTGTAACTTAAGATGCAATGTCGGGGCGATCGCCCTTAGCATTCTCCACGCTCGGCATCCTATACAGGCAACTTTGACTTAATCGCTACAGCGCCGCCTGCGATCGCTCCCCACCCTATATTTCTCCAGACCCACCGAATCCACTTGTGATTATGCTTGATGCCGTCATTATTCTATCGTTCGTCCTAGCTGGAGTCGGAATTGGATTCTACAGCGTCGATCTGCTGCCGGATGACACCATTCAGCAAGTTTCTAACGTAGAGGGACTCAGTTTAGTGATCGCCGGATTTGGGGCAATCATTGGATTTGCGATCGGGCTAGCCGCCCAGACCGGCTATCGTCGCATCGAGCAGCAGATTCGAGAAATGCCCGTTGATATGCTCATTAGCCGTGCATTAGGGCTAGTGTTGGGCTTGCTCGTCGCTAACCTCATGCTTGCACCGCTGTTCCTGTTGCCAATTCCCCAAGACTTTGCTTTTATCAAACCCCTCACAGCAATTTTGGCTAGCGTCATGTTTGCCTTCTCTGGGGTCAACCTAGCCGATGTTCACGGGCGCACACTGCTGCGCCTCCTTAATCCTCAAAGTGTTGAAAGTATGCTGGTGGCAGAAGGAACCCTAAAGCCAGCCACAACCAAGGTTCTCGACACAAGCGCTATCATCGATGGACGCATTGAAGACCTGCTCAGCACTAACTTTATTGAAGGGCAACTGTTGGTTCCTCAATTTGTCCTGTTAGAGCTGCAGCACGTTGCCGATGCCTCCAATGACCAAAAGCGCGTCCGAGGACGGCGTGGACTAGATATTCTGAATCGGATGCAGGCCGCCTATCCAGAGCGTATTGTCATTCACCCGGCTGACTACGAAGACGTGGCGACAGTAGATGCCAAGTTAGTACGGCTAACCCAAGAAATTAACGGAACGTTGCTCACCAACGACTACAACCTCAACAAAGTGGCTAGCTTGCAGAAGGTTGAAGTCTTGAATGTGAATGACTTGGCCCAGGCGATGCGCCCCAACTACCTGCCTGGAGACTACATCGATATTAAAGTTCTCAAAGCCGGGAAAGAGCCGGAGCAAGGGGTTGGCTATCTCAATGATGGCACCATGGTGGTCATTGAAGAGGGCAATAACTATATTGGTGATGAATTGACCGTTGTCGTTACAGGTGCGCTGCAAACCTCTGCTGGGCGAATGATTTTTGCACGTCCAGAGGCCTCCGTGATTGCTTAGCTTGGTCACGAGCGATCGCCCTTAGCCTAGCGATAGAGGCTGCCATCGGGCATTGTTGCACCCGTCAGGTCTGCATCGGTAAGGTTGGTGCTGCTGAGTTCGGCCCGCATGAGGCTAGCATCGGTGAGGTTGGCGTGGGTGAGGTCAGCCCGCGCAAGGTAAGCATCGGTGAGGTTGGCATCTCGTAGGTCAGCATTGCGTAAGTTAGCCCGACTGAGATCGCTACGACTCAGTTTCGCCATTGCTAAGTTCACATTGACAATATGGGCCCGCATTAACTGGGTGTCGGGCAGCAGTGCGCCCTTGGCATTTGCGCCAGCCATATCTACATCAGCTAGCACGGCCCGCTCTGCCTTGATATTGATGAGGGTTGCCCCTCGCAAGTTGGCGTTCGATAAATTGGCTTCGGTCAAGAATGCGCCCCGCAGATTGGCTCCAGCCAGATCGGTTTCTCGCAGGTCGGCTCCCCGCAGCATCGCTTCGCTGAGGTCAGCGCCCCGCAGGTCTACCCTTGCTAGGTCAGCGCCGGTGAGGTTAGCGCCTCGTAGGTCGGCTTTGCGGAGGTTAGCGCCCCGCAGGTTGGCATTGTAGCGTCGGTTTTCTTCCCGCAGGTTAGCCCCTCGCAGGCAGGCTCCTGTTAAGTTCGCGCCGCTAAGGTTCGCATTCCGCAGATCGGCATCCATCAGATTCGCGTTTAGCAAGTTGGCTAGGGTTAAATCAGCGCTGCGGAGGTCAGCCCCCTGCAACAGCGCGCCATGCAGGTTTGCATCTTTAAGACGGGCCCGCACCAAGCTCGCTTGGTTGAGGTTAGCTCCACTGAAGTTGACGCCCAATAGATTGGTGTGCGAGAGCTTCGCCCGATTGAGATAGGCAAAGAGGAAGGTAGCACTGTGCAGGTCGGCCTTTTCAAAGTCAATGCCGATGAGGTCGGTGTCGTCAAAGTTGAGTCCGCTGAGATTTTCACTGCTGAAGTCAGTGTCGCCCGCCGCATAGCGATCGAGTAGGGTTTTAACGTCCATAACGGTAGGGTAGTCTTTTATTGGTAAGGATTTTAAGGATTTTGGGTGGTGTGGGCGATGCCCACACCACCCAAAATCCTTACATGAATACCCCTACCAACGGTAGAAGACGGTAGAGGAGAAGTACGGGGCGATCGCCCTTGCGGGTGGGACATCAATCCGAGGGTTCTTAGTTCGACGATGCCGTATCTGAGGGATGGGTATGAGGAAGCAATCCGGTAAGTTCGGCGGCGTTAGCCTTCATTTCGGTCACATCGCTGTCATAGTGCCCAATCTGTTTTAAGACAGTGATCTTATCTGGGAACCGGTCGTAAATGGGCTGCACAGCCCGCAGGATAGCGCTAGCCGCCTGGGAATATTGTTGCAAATCGGTCATTTGATGGGCGATCGCTCGTAGCCGTTCATTGAGCTGAACCCAGGAAGGATATGCCAAGATTAATTCCTTGAGTAAATCGCCTAGCTCATAGGATTGAACCATTTGCACTGCCCGTTGCACATCGGTAATCGGTTCTCGGACACAGCAGAAAATAAGCAGCTTTGCCCGCAGCGGGTTGGTGTATTTCATCACCTCTAGCCGCAGATCAAACAGCGCATCCAGAATGACAGACCGATCGAGGGATGTTGGCACAGCGCCTGATCGCTCCCGATCATCGGCAACTGGCGGGACGGCACCCACCAATGGTTTGGGAACATCTGGAACAGAGACGGCCGTAGGAGGAGCGGCGGTTGGAGTCGTCTTGAGGTGGGTCGGCGAGGCGACGATCTGCGTCGTTGGAGTGACGGTGCGATCGGGTGTGGAGGGTGCGTAGAGCGGATGTAGGGCCGCTAAAACAGATTGCATGACCTGTTCATACACCGTTTGTCGATTCAGCGTCCGAACAATGCTGTTCAACAGCTCTTCTAGGCTTTGTTGTGTGGGTGCGAGGGTGTGAAGCTGTTCGACCAGACCGGGCAATGGAAATTGACTCAGCACAGATGGATCATTTTGCCAAGAATTTTTGCAGGCACAGAACAAGAGCTTTTTGGCACGGAGGGCATCTGATCCTTGTTCGATGCGCTGCGCGATCGCTTGGTACTGACATTGCTGCGTTGCGGATAGGTGATGCTCAAGATGTTGCTCAATTAGGTATAGCTCATTCAAATGTTTCAGAATGGCATTGGCAACAAGGGTATATTCAGCGGGTTTATTGAGGGTGTGGACGATGTCGTAGAGGTGCGATCGCAACTGAGCAAGGGTAGGCGAGGTGGCCCAAAGCTGTTCAACTAGTTGCCGCCATGGCACTATCTGCAATTGCTGAACATTGTTTTCCCAGGTGCCGGTGCAGGCATAGAGCATGAGCTTTCTGACCCGCATTGAATTGGGTTCGCTTTGTAGGCCTTTGACGGCATCATCAATGACGGAAAGAACAATCATGCCAGATCTAGACTAAACAGATAAAAGAGCACCACTGCGATCGCGGATGCAATCACGCTGCAACAATCGAGAAACGCCAAAGCCTAGAACAACAGCCGAATCCTTGCGGTATTTGCTGGTGGTTAGTGATGATATACCCACAGACTAATCGACATTTCTGATGGCATCCCCAAGCCTTACAGGAATTTAACGTCTTTTGTAGACCTGATCCATCCGTAAATTCCGTATTTTACCCATCGGCGCGATCGCCCTCAGCCCAGCTAGGCACCAACCGCGATCGGCTGACCCACAATAGAAATATAGGGTTCTACAAAATATCGTTGTGCAACATCCTGAGCTTGCTCCGGCGTAATGGCCGCAATGCCATCCTGAAACCGTTGATCAAACTCTAGCCCCAATCCCAACGTTTCATACCAGCCAAAAATCTGAGCCAGTTGAGCATTGGTTTGCTTTCCTAGGGCATATTGCCCCAGCAGCTTATTTTTAGCCGACTGCAATGCCTCTGGCTCCAATTGTATGGTGCCCAGTCGAGTCACTTCATGCTGCAAGCCATCCAGTGCTTGCTGAGTATTAGACGGAGCCGTCCCCATGTAAGCCACAAACTGCGATTGATGCAGGCGGGTTGGGTAAAAGGCCGATACTTCATAGGCTAGCCCTCGCTTTTCACGCAGCTCTACGAACAGTCGGCTTGATAACCCATTCCCTAAGTAGGTATTCAGCAGCTTTAGCACAAGATAGTCATCCGATCGCACGGATGACCCCAAATAACCCAGCATAATGACCGATTGCTGAGTGTCTTCTGGAATCATGGATGTAGTCGCACGGGGGCAAATCTCTTCAATATCGGGCGGCATCAGGGGAACCGGTTGCCCGTCCTGTTGCGGCGCTTGCCAGTCCCCCAGATAGTGATCAATCAGGGCGATCGCATCATCTGCGGCTAACCGACCACTCACACTCACCACCATATTATCGGGACGAAAATAAGTGTGGTGATAGTGCCGCAGATCGTCAGCCATCAAAGGCTGCACCGTTTTTTCCGTACCCAAGATGGGATGGGCATAGGGATGATTAGGATACATCCGCTGGCGGAGATGGTGCTGGGCGATCGCAAAAGGCTGTTCTTGCATCGATCGCAGCCCCTGGAGCGTCAAGCGTTTTTCGAGATCCACCTCGGCATCAGGAAAACTGGGCGATCGCAGCAGTTCTGCCGCCAGTGCCAGGATTTCAGCCACATCACTCGACACCGTCTTAAAGCTCAGCAAACTATAGTCCGCTGTCGCATCGGTTCCCAAACTCGCCCCCATCGACTCGACATAATCCGCAATGTCATGGGCCGATCGCGTTTGGGTTCCCTTCGTCATCACAGATGCCAGCAAATGCGAAATCCCCGCCTGCCGCAGCGATTCAGTGCGTCCACCGGCCCGCACAAACATCCGACAAGACACAATATCCGCCGCCGGGTTTTCGATGGACAACACCACCATGCCATTGCTGAGTTGGGCACGATGAACCGCACGATTTTGGAAGGAATGGGTAAAACGATGTTGAATCGGCATGAGTCATTTCATAACAGGTGATCAAGTCAGGGAGGAACGGCAAAGAATGGGGTGAGGGTGGGCTGACTCCCCGCGCGTTAATTGGGAACATTGGGCACGAACACCTCATTTGCCTGCATTGCCCGCATCGCCGCCGTCACCCGCTGAACC
>CAYSIR010000276.1:0-5676 GCA_964431105.1 uncultured Leptolyngbya sp.
TCAGCTTGTGTCGCCGGATCGGTTTGAGCAATGGCTCGATCAACAGCATCTCAGCTATGAGGTGTTTCAAACGCGCATTACCCTTGCGCTGAAACTGGAGAAGCTCAAAGCTGCGATCGCAGCACCCAATTTAGAGCAAGCGTTTCAAACTCAAAAGGAAGCGCTCACCGAAGCGGAACTGCGCTGTATTTTTGGGGATAAACCAACTTTGACAGCGATCGCGACCGCCTTACAGCGCGAACCATCCAACTGGAGACCTGTGGTTGCTGCCTATGAACAAGCCGAGCCGCCCCAAGTGTCGGTCGTGCAGGGGGGCATTGGGATGAATCAGTTGCCGCCCCATCTGCGATCGCCTGTCTCGACTGCCAAACTAGGCGCATGGGTGGGGCCACTGCCGGTTGGTGCTTCAGACCAACAGCAGGTTTTTATTCAGGTGCAGCAGCGGCATTTACCATCATTGTGCGATCGCACTCGTCGCCAACTGCAAGACCAACTCTTTCAGCAGTGGCTCAATCATCAACTCGATCGCATCACCGTGGCGCTCGATACGCCCATCCATGCAGCAAACCCTAACGAAATTGTTTCATGAAGCGATCGCTGGCTGCCGTCACCACGATATAAAGCACCGGCACCACAAACAAACTTAGAAATGTCGCCACCAGCATTCCACCGAACACCGCCGTCCCTAGTGATTGCCGGCTAGCGGCTCCGGCTCCAGTGGCGATCGTCAGCGGAAAAATGCCGAGCAGCGTTGAAAAGGCAGTCATCAAAATGGGACGAAGCCGTTCTTGAGCCGATTCCACGGCTGCTTTGGTAATGGACATTCCCTGTTCCCGCAGTTGGTTGGCAAATTCCACAATCAAAATCGAGTTTTTACTGGCAAGTCCAATCAACATCACTAGCCCAATCTGGCAGTAAACATCATTAGACAAGCCGCGAAGCGCCTGCGTTGACAGCGCCCCTAACACCGCCAAGGGAACTGCCAATAAAATGATGGCGGGATCAAAATAGTTTTCGTACTGCGCGGCCAATACCAAAAAGACAAACATTAGCCCCAGTCCAAAGATGAGCGGCGCTTGCCCACCCGACTCGATTTCTTCGCGGGACGTACCGGCCCATTCATAGCCAAAGCCAGGGGGAAGCTGCTGGGCTAGGTCTTCCATGCTGGCGATCGCATCTCCCGAACTAAAGCCTGGCGCAGGTGAACCGGTAATCTCAATCGATCGAAATAGATTGAAATGGTTAATGCTTTGTGCGCCAGTCGTCGGACGAATATCCACAACGCTGCTGATGGGCACCATCTCCCCAAACTGCGATCGCACATACAACTGCTGTATATCTTCCGGCTGCGATCGAAATTCCTCATCCGCCTGCACGTAAACCCGATAGTTGCGCTGCCCCAAAGTGAAATCATTGACGTAGCGCGACCCGATTGCCGTTTCCATGGTGCTAAAGATGTCATCAATATTGACCCCCAGCGCCTTGGCAGTATTGCGATCGACCTCCACCAAAAACTGTGGCGTATTGGCAGAAAACGTAGTGAACACCCCCTGCAACCCCGGTGCTTGGTTAGCCTGCCCAATCAATTGCCCCGATGTTTGCAGCAATGCATCCAACTCGCCGCCGCCCCGCCGATCTTGCAGTTGGAAGGTAAATCCGCCAAACTGCCCTAGTCCCCGAACGGATGGTGGATTCACCGGGAACACTCGCGCTTCAGTAATTTGCGAAAATCTACCGAATAATCGCCCGATAATCGCCTGGACTGACTGATCGGGACGAGTCCGCTCCTGCCAGGGCTTGAGGGTGGTGAATACGACGCCACTGTTGGCTGTGCTGCCGCTGAAGCTGAAACCGCCGACGGCAAAGGTGGCCACCACTTCGTCAATGCTTAGAATTTCATCCTCAATTTCGCTCAGTACCTCACTGGTGTAATTCAGCGAAACGCCTTCTGGCGCTTGCACAATGGTAATGAAGTAACCCTGATCTTCTTCGGGCAAAAACGCAGACGGGACACGAATATAGACAAATGCCGTTAAGCCCAGCAGTAAAATGAATAGCCCAACCATGAGGCTGCGGGCCCGCACCAGTTTGGACAGACTGCCCCGATAGCCCCGTCGCATTCGGTCAAGACCATTGTTGAAGCGATCGAACACATGCCCCAGCCAGCCATCATCATGGCGATCGCTCCGCAGCAATAGCGCCGACAGCGAGGGCGTGAGGGTCAGTGCCAAGAAGGTAGACACGGTGATGGAAAATGCGATCGTGAGGGCAAACTGCCGGTACAGCGCCCCGGTTGTGCCAGGGAAAAAGGCGACCGGAATAAACACCGCCATCAGTACCAGCGATGTTGCAATCACTGCCCCGGTTAGCTCCCGCATGGATTCGATCGCGGCATCCATGGGCGATAAATCTTGGTCGTGCATCAAGCGGCTGATGTTTTCCACCACAATAATGGCGTCATCGACCACCATCCCCGTAGCTAGGGTCAGACCGAACAGGGTGAGGCTGTTGATGGAAAACCCAAAGACATTCACAAACATGAACGTACCGATGAGCGCTGTGGGAATGGTAATCGCCGGGATCAAGGTTGTGCGCCAGTTTTGCAGAAATATAAAGATGACGAAAACAACGAGGGCGATCGCAATCAGCAGCGTTTGCACCACCTCCGATAGCGACTCCTCCACATACAGCGTGGTATCAAACGCCACCTGATAGGTCATACCCGGCGGGAATGTTTCCGCCAGCCGCGCCATTTCCTCCTTCACGCCGCGTGCCACCTCCAGCGCATTGCTGCCCGATAGCTGCGTAATTCCTAAGCCAACCGCCTCATTTTTGCGAAACCGCAGGAACGTACTGTAGTCCTGTGCGCCAAGTTCTGCTCGCCCCACATCTCGAAAACGCACCAAGGTTCCATCCGCTTCTCGCTTGATGACGAGATCCTCGAACTCCGAAACATCCGTCAGCCGACTGACCGCCCGTAAGTCAATCTGATACTGCTGATCGGCATTGAGCGGCGGTTGCCCAATCCGCCCTACCCCTGTTTGGATATTTTGCTCATTCACCGCATTAACCACATCTTGCGGTGTGAGTCCCCGTGCAGCTAGACGATTTGGGTCAAGCCATAACCGCATGGCATATTGGCGTTCACCAAAAATCTGGACATTGCCCACGCCCTGAATCCGTCTCAGGGCATCCACGATATACAAATCGGCGTAGTTGCTGAGAAAGACATCATCGTACTCGCCATTCTCTGCAAATAGCCCCATCGCTAGCAAGAAGCTATTGTTTGCCTTGTTGACGGTCACCCCGGTGCGCTGCACCGTTTCGGGCAGGCGCGGCTGGGCAGACGATACGCGGTTTTGTACATCTACAGCAGCAATGTCTGGATCGCGGTTGGCTTCAAAGGTGACGGTGATTGAGCTGGTGCCGCTGTTGGTGCTGCTAGAGGTCATGTAGCGTAGCCCTTCGACCCCGTTAATTTCCCGCTCCAGGATATTGGTCACAGTATTTTCGACCACTTCGGCACTGGCACCGGTGTAGTTGGCCTGCACTGTCACCTGGGTGGGACTAATATCGGGATACTGAGCAATTGGCAGAATGGGGATGCTGATAATCCCGACCAACAAAATGACGAAAGCTGTAACGGTGGCAAAAACCGGACGTCTGATAAAAAAGTTGGAAAACATGGGCAGCAGGGAGAGAAACGATGGCGCAGGGTTAAACGATGAACAACGAGCCGCTACTGAGCTAATACGTGACTGAACCTGGATGGACTCCCCTAGGGACGGGTGCTATTTCGATGCATTTGCCTCATCGGCGGCGGATTCCTCACCGTTGTTGGAACTATCAGTCGGAGCTGGGGCTTCTGGCATGATGGGCGCACCGTCGGATAGGTTGAGAATGCCGGACACAATTAGGCGATCGCCCGGTTCCAATCCATCCAACACCTGATAGCGGTTGCCCTGAATATCACCAAGCTGCACGGGGCGCTGCTCAGCGACTAACGACGGCCCATCCGATGATTGACCCGCTTGAGCATTGGCTGCGCCCTCCTCCGGCGGTGGAGCCGGAACCGCAACATACACAAAGGTTTGTCCCGCTACTCGCGATATAGCAGAAGTCGGAATCAACACGCCCTCTTGCTGAGTCCAAATAATGCGGGCCCGCACGGCCTGCCCATCTAGCAAAAAGCCGCTGCGATTATCAAAGGAGGCTTTAGCCAAGACGGTTTGCGCTCCGGGTTCAACCTGTGGCGCAATAAAGCTAATCTGACCCTCGGCTAGGGTGGTTCCCTGGTTGTCGCCGAGGATGACTCGCAAGCCCTCCCGCAACTCTGCCCGCCGCTCGATTGGAACGGATAAGCGTAGTTCTAAGACCTGATCCTGAATAATGGTGCTGAGTTCGTCACCCAACCCCACAAAGTCTCCAACCTTGACGGGAATATCCCCGATTGTGCCGCTGAATGGGGCATAAATAACCGTATTCTGCAATCGTGCTTCGGCGCTTGCCGCATCGGCTTCAGCCGCTGCAAGGGCCGCTTCAGATTCAGCTAAAGAGGCATTGGCGGCTTCGATTCGGCGATCGAGAGCGCTGAGGGTTGCGATCGCTGAGTTTCTATTCCGCTCGGCTATATCCAGTTCCTGCTGAGGGAATACGTCTTGTTCAACTAGCTCTACTGCCCGCCGATATTCCTCTTGCTGGAGTTCCACTTCAGCGACAGCGGCGACCCGGTCTGCCCGCAGTGCTTCCAACTCGGACGCTGTACTGGCTCGAATGGCCCGTGCCGAGTTAATACTTGCCCTCAAGCTGGCTAAGTCGGCCTGTCGTTCTTCAGGGCTGAGTTGGATCAACGGCTGCCCCGCCTCAACCTGCTGCCCTGGCTCTATGGCAATTTCGATGACTCGCCCACTAATTTCAGGGCGCAGCGTCACCGAATTACGCGATTCCAGATTGCCTACAAATTCTGACGATTCTTGAACGGGCGATCGCTCCACGGTTTCGACCCGCACCGGCATTCCCTGACCCTGCATCATGCCCGGCGGGCCGCCGCCATTCCGCCCCGACAGCACAAACCGCAGCCCAAAGCCACCGCCAATCAACACTAGCAGCACTCCCAACCCGATTAACCAAGCTCGAGTTGAGCCGCCAGCCTTAGATTGAGATGATTTAGACTCAATATTGTCATCATCAAGCTCATCATCAAATTCATCAAAATCTGCGATCGCAGATTTGTCAGTTGGAGGTGTCATAAGCGTAGTTAAAAGACAGAAAAAACAAGGCCTTCAGCGCATCTACACCTTCAACAGAAGATTAGTAGAAATGAAGCACCATCATGCATTGCGCAGAGTTATGGGGAAAGCCTTTCATCAACAGTAGAGGCTGGCGGACAAGTACCGGCAAAAACGCTGACAAACGTGAAGCGTCCAGAGGGCTGCCATAATCAGGAATCATCCATGCCTCTGAGGATCAGCAGACTGCGGACTGACCGGTAAGCCCTAGGCTCAGCGTTGCTGTGCTGATCCGTGGCGATTGATCCGGGCGAGGCGACGATGAAGTTAGCCAACGCCAACGAATATCTGTAGTTTGCACCCAAACCTCTGCGATGGTTAATCCTTCTAGTGGGTGATTTTGTCAATTAATTTGAATGATTTTTGAATGACTTTAATTGCTAATTAC
>CAYSIR010000277.1:0-5675 GCA_964431105.1 uncultured Leptolyngbya sp.
AGCTCATTCGGGATTGCCATAACTGAAGACGTTTTTTAGGTAACGTGGCTATTGCTGTGGAATCTGCGATCGCAGCAACGTTAAGGGAGTATAAGAAGTTCAAGAATTGACTGACTCTATGGATGAGAATGGAAAGCGCCAGTTTGCGATCGTGACTTGTGGCACGCTGGCGGTACTGCACTTAGGAAGAGTCCTTAGATTATGTCGTTAACCTACGCCTACTATCCCGGTTGTGTAGCTCAGGGCGCGTGCCGCGAGCTATACCAATCCACCCAAGCTCTCAGTGATGCGCTAGGCATTCGATTAGTGGAGTTGAAAAAAGCGGCATGCTGCGGGTCGGGAACGTTTAAGGAAGAGTCGCAACTGTTGGAAGATACGGTGAATGCCCGCAACATTGCTCTGGCGGAGGAATTGAATTTACCGCTGCTGACGCATTGCAGTACGTGCCAGGGGGTTATTGGTCATGTAGATGAGCGCTTGAAGGAAGCTCAACAGGCTGATCCGCAGTATGTGGAGCAGGTGAATGGACTGCTGAGGCAGGAAGGCTGTTCGCCCTATCGCGGCAGTAGCGAGGTTACGCATATTCTGTGGGCATTGGTGGGTGACTATGGCATGGAGGCGCTGAAGGCACGGGTGACGAAATCGTTGTCAGGGCTGAAGTGTGCGGCATTTTACGGCTGCTACCTGCTGCGGGCCCAAACTCATCTGCCCTATGATGATCCCCATGCGCCGGAGTCGATGGAGACGGTTTTTCGGACGATTGGCGCAACGCCGGTCTACTATCGTGGGCGAACTCAGTGCTGCGGTTGGCCCATTTCTAGTTACGATACGGAAAACTCCTTCAAGATGGCAGGTACGCATATCGAAGAGGCGATCGCAGCCGGTGCAGATTGTATTGTCACGCCCTGCCCGCTTTGCCATCTGAATTTAGATTCGCGACAGCCGGAAGTCGCGAAAGTGATTGGGCGATCGCTCAACCTTCCTATTCTGCATTTGCCGCAGCTAGTGGCCCTCGCGCTGGGCGTGTCGCCCAATGCCCTCGGACTCGATCGCCATGTGGTGTCTACGCGATCGGTGCTGGACAAGTTGGGACGTTAGGCAGTCGAGACTTGCCAATGACGACCATGATAGTAAGGATGATTGTCCGGCACAATGGGAATAGCCTTGAAGGCTGGTGTTTCCCTGGGTAACGAAGTGGGACGCGATCGCACCAAGGCTAAGTCTGTTGCTGCATCGAGGAGCCGATATGCTTTCGTATGGTTTAGCTGTGCTAGTAGGGCTATGGAGCATTGCGCTCTATGTGTCCGCATTTTTTCTGCCCGAAGTTCACCGCCGCAATGACATTGTGTGGAGCGGTGTTGGCATGTTTTATGCGCTAGCACTGTGGATTTATGGCGATCGCATTTCTGGCGGGCTGCTAGTGGCTCAGTCAGCAGGAGTGTTGTTAATTCTGTGGCAAGGATGGCAAGTGCTAAATTTGCGGCGGCAGGTCACGCCAGCATCGCAGCGAACGGAATTACCCAATGGCGCAGAACATTTGGACGAATTGGTCGGCCAACAAACTGATGCGATCGCGTCAAAAATACGCCCCAAAACGGCTGTATCCAAAACCGCAGCAGCCGGCACACCGCCAGCCGCTGCTGAAGCGAACTCCAAAGAATCACCAGCAATGGAACCCGTCTGCACGCTAGACGAAAATCGCGCTGCCTTTGATGAACATAATGATCATGTAGAGTCTGCATCATCCGACCCAGTGATGCCACCAGACGTGCCCCGCACAACCAGCCAGCCAGCCAGTCAAGCCACTCAGTCCTTGAGTCCAGAGCCGTCCATTGAGCCGTCCATTGCCCAATCCGATGTTGAATCATCCGATACTGAATCAACAGTCAGCGTGGCCACTGCGGAAGACCCATCGAAGGCTCAACCGACTACCTCAGCCAGTGATGATAGAGCAGAGGTCTCTGAGCATCGTCCGGTAGCCAGTTCTGGGATAAATGCCCCCCGAACTGAAATGGCACAACCTGGCCCATTGACCGAACCATCGCCTCAACCGATTCCATCCGGGTCTGAGGCATCAATGCCGACCCCGCCCGTGCCCACTGCGTCACAACCAGAGGCGATCGCTCCTGAAATTATCCCTGAAACCGAGACTCCGGAATCGCCAAGCCGCGATCGCCCCATTCCGACCGCCAAGCCTCAGCCAACGGCCGCCGCTGAGGGCAAGGCATCATCATCTACTGCCCCAGAGAAGTCGAAGCGCGATCGCCCCCGTCCAAACATTGTGGTGTTGCCGCGTCGGAAACGAGGACTAGCCGGAGCAATGGAGCGTATGAAAGGCATCTTTGGTGGACAACCTGCTGAGCAAAAATCGGTCAAACCCATTAACCCGCCCTCAGCATCTCAACCCACCTCAGCGCCTCAGTTATCCAAAACACAATCGTCTAAAACGCAATCATCTAAGGCACAATCTGCACCCGAAAAGCCCGATGACGACTTAGCCGAACTGAATCAGGGCTGGGATGATTGGGATGACGATGCCTCACCCCAGCCCGAACGGCCACCAGAGCGATCGCCAAAAGTGCTGCGGGCTGAGCTAATTTCACCCTACGAAGAAACCCCACCCCCCTCACCCTACGAAGAAGAATCCAGCGTTTAGTCAGCCGTTTCCATCAACTCGCACGCCCCAATGCTGACCCAGCTACTTGACCCATCACCCCAATGTTCTTTTTTCCAAATTGGGGCATTATGCTTCAGAGTATCGATCGCATACTGACAGGCGGCAAATGCTTCCGAACGATGGGGACAACCGATCGCCACCAAAACGCTAATATCGCCGATCGCCAACCGCCCAGTACGATGATGAATCACCACATGGGTGACGCTCGGCCACTGCTGGCGAATTTCGACGGCAATTTGCTGAAATACCCTCAGCGCCATCGGTTCATAGGCTTGGTACTCTAGTGCGACCACGGCTCGCCCATCGGTTTGGTTGCGAACCATGCCGCTCATGACCACGATCGCACCATTTGCCCCATCATCGGCAAGTTGGTATACCTCATCAAGACGGAGCGGCGTAGGCACAATGGCAAAAGAATCAGGGTTAGACGCATCTGGGGCGATCGGAAGTTGGGCAGACAGGTTCATAGTTGTTTCATCCGCACGCTGTCTATACCATTGTGCCGAACATTGGGTAAATGGTGCGCGAAGGCGGCGTAAATACTGGGCAATGCAGCCCTAGACGTACTAGATACTCATTCAGACCACTTGATAGTTAAAAACCCAATATATTAGAAACCCAATATACAGGTCATTGTTTTGTCACCGCGCTGCCTGCACGTTTCTATGCGGGACTGCCCATAGAAAAACAAGCCAATCAGAATAATAAGAATAACGATGCTGCTGATGATAGAGCCACTACCTTTCATATCAACCTCGCGGTATTAAGACTACGCTGAATAAGCAACCGAATACATAGAATCCGATTGGATTGTGAAAAGGAGTTCGCAGCACTCCTTCTCACAACACTCATTTTCATTGCCAGCCCATTTAGGATGGCTACACAGAAACTTGGAGTTATCCGACCAGTTTTGCAAGAAGCCGTTTCCGGGGCCGCCGTTCACCCATGAGCCAGGGTTACCGCACGCTAACTGAGTAAGAAAAAAAACAGCGCTCAGCGATTGGCTTCATCTTCCTCGGCAACTTGGATGGTTACCTGTTCAACTTCCTGCGCTTTTTGTAAATGGGAAACATAAAACTCCATGCGGTGGTCGCTGATGCCATCAAACCCTTGCTCTAGGGTTCCAACTAAATATCCCAAGAGAGCGTCGATGACTCGCTTCACTATTCCTGGATTTTTGGTTAGATTCCCCTGCACATCGAAATAGTACCGATGCCCAACATGGCGATAAATCCGTGGAAATATCCAAGGTAAAACAGGGGGCGGCACCTCTGGTACAATATCATTATTGTTGACATAACGAAAGGTGCGATCGCCCAGTACCTTATTGAACTGTCGTTGGAACATCCAATCTCCAACCCGTGGTTGTCCAAACGTATATAATCCTTCCACCCTAATACCATTATCTTGTAATGCTGCCGCTGCAATGGTAGCTAATGCTCCCCCCAGGCTATGTCCAGCCACCCAAACATTGGCGTTCGGATTAACGCGCCGCCATTGCAGAATGCTCATAATGGTTTCACTTGAAACACTGTCCCAAGCGTGCTGGAAGCCTCGATGCACCCGTGCATTGTCTTGAAAAACGTCATCATTTAGCAAGCTAACGGCCTCAGCCTCTAAATCAACCGTCTCAAGCTTACTCTTTCCAGAGAACTTACGAAACCTAGTTTTGATATTGGTGCGCCAATCTCGCAGTTCTTGCGTCCCGCGAAACGCCAAAATAATATTATTTGAGCTACGAAATAGGATGCCCTGCGTTTCGCTACAGGGATCATTAATGTACTTAAAGTCAACGTTAGGATTCACGCCCCACAACGTCATGACTTCCCGCACATACTTTTCATCCGAGTAAATAAGATAAGCGGCTTTGCCGAGTGACAATGCCCGTTGTGCAGTCCGTTTATCAAATTCATCGCCAAAGTCGTCTGGGCAATAGGGCGTAGGTAAAATGCGGTACCCAAAGCGACTAAATAAATTTTGAACATCGCTATAGTCAGCGCGATGAATGTAGGTAAATAGTTGTTCATAAAAGCCGGAAGCGCCTTCTCGGCGATACTCGCGATCGCCAATGAGCCGAATCCAGTACGCTACATACGGGCGTAATTCATCCGCTGTAATAAGTTTTGATTGGATATAATACTCAAAATTTCCCAGTCCAGCTAGAAATTCATCGAACCAGCTCCGCAGTTCAATTTCAATTAAATATTCTTTAAGCTCATGCTTATAGCGTTCCGTATCTTTGAGTGCTTCCACCGATCGCTTGCGCCTAAGAGCGTCATCATGGGGCAGCAGAGCATTTTGCAAACGCTCCTCTTTCGGCTCAAAGAACATCACATCCTCCCGCCCCGGCAATTGGAGCGGAAATTCTCGAAATTCCTCAAAGTCGATAATAGACAACACGTTAGCGATCGCTGGCTTATTCTCAAACTCTTTAACAGCCGTACGAATAAATTCAACCCGCTTCCAGCGCTGCTGCTTGATATATTGAACAACAGCCGCCAACGCCGCCAGCGCCATGATCAACGCACTCACCGCCATCACCCAGTCTGGACGCAGCCCCAGCGGCGAATGCGATCGCGGTGACGGTTCAGCCGTTTGGGCAATCAGCACAGATGAGGTAGAAGCTGGAGTCGAAGGCGCGATCGCCACACTAATAGACAACCCTAGCGCAGCAGATAAGAGCGTTGGCACAAAACGGTTCTTCATAGATAACGCAAGGATAGACGCAGAACAACCTGCCGGAGGATTCCCCACGCGCGGCATTGCCCTAACTGTACTCTGATCATCATCTAAAAAGTGGCTCGACAATCTGGACTTTAACGAATATTTATAGCCACAGCCACTTTGATTCGGAGATATGAGCCTCCAAGGCATAGCGAAACGGCCCAGCGCCCCTCCTAAGCAGCTTTGCGCAGGATAGGAAAGGAGGAGCCGTTAAAGAAAACACTATAGCAATCCTAAATGAGTTGTGAAGTGAGAATGGTTGTTGTGAGAAGGA
>CAYSIR010000278.1:0-5669 GCA_964431105.1 uncultured Leptolyngbya sp.
ATCTACCGCGCTGCCGTCGGCATCCCCAAAATATCCTCAATCTTCGGCATTTCCTCCAGCGGAATCACCCGACCCTCATCCTCAAAATCAGGAATTTGGTCAAAGTTAAGATACCGGTAGAGTTCCGATGCAAATGGATTGATCTTATTCGCCACCACATCCATATATTCCTCAATGGTGGGAATGCGACCCAGCAGCGCACAGGCGGCCGATAGTTCGGCAGAACCCAGATAAACTTGCGCGCCTTTACCCATACGGTTATTGAAATTCCGGGTGGAGGTAGACATTACCGTAGTGTCATCAGCAACGCGGGCTTGGTTGCCCATACAAAGCGAACATCCCGGCATTTCGGTTCGCGCACCGGCTGCCGCAAAGATACCGTAATAGCCTTCTTCGCGCAACTGCTTTTCATCCATGCGGGTCGGCGGACAAATCCACAGGCGATTCGAGATCGGGCCCGCGCTTTCGAGAACTTTAGCCGCCGCGCGATAGTGACCGATGTTGGTCATACAGGAACCAATGAACACTTCATGAACCGGATCGCCTGCCACTTCAGATAAGGTTTTAATATTATCTGGATCGTTGGGAGCGGCGACTAGGGGTTCCTTGATTTCGTTCAGGTCAATTTCAATCACTTCAGTGTACTCCGCATCCGGGTCAGCCGACATTAGCTGCGGATTCGCTAGCCATTCTTCCATCTTGGCAATGCGGCGAGTTAAGGTACGCGCATCTTTGTAGCCCCGTGCGATCATATTTTTCATCAGCGCCACGTTCGATCGCAGATATTCTGCTACCGTGTCTTCGCTGAGTTTGATCGTACAACCGGCACAGGAGCGTTCCGCCGTCGCGTCGGTTAGCTCAAAGGCTTGCTCTAGCTTGAGATCGGGCAATCCTTCAATTTCCATGATGCGACCGGAGAAAACATTTTTCTTATTTTTCTTCTCCACCGTCAGCAATCCTTTTTGAATCGCCACGTAAGGAATCGCATTCACCACATCCCGCAGGGTAATACCGGGTTGCAGTTTACCAGAAAAGCGCACCAGCACGGATTCCGGCATATCCAACGGCATTGCCCCGATCGCCGCCGCAAAAGCGACCAATCCCGATCCGGCCGGGAAGGAAATCCCCAACGGAAAACGGGTATGGGAATCGCCACCCGTGCCCACCGTATCCGGCAACAGCATTCGATTTAGCCAAGAGTGGATAATGCCATCGCCCGGACGCAGCGCCACGCCGCCCCGCTCCGAAAAGAAATCGGGCAGGTCTTGATGCGTTTTGACATCTACCGGTTTGGGATAAGCGGCGGTGTGGCAGAAGCTTTGCATCACCAAGTCGGCGCTGAAGCCTAGGCAGGCCAGTTCTTTCATTTCATCGCGGGTCATCGGCCCCGTGGTATCCTGCGATCCCACGGTGGTCATCAGCGGTTCGCAAGACGTGCCCGGACGCACACCCGCCAGCCCACAGGCTTTCCCCACCATCTTTTGCGCCAGGGTAAAGCCTTTGCCGGTGTCTTCAGGCATCGCCGGACGGACAAACCGATCGCTGGCTTCTAGCCCCAGCGCTAGGCGGGTTTTGTCGGTGAGCGATCGCCCAATTAGTAACGGAATCCGTCCGCCCGCCCGCACTTCATCCAAAATGGTTTCCGGCTTTAGGGTAAAGGTGGAAATCACCTCACCTGCTTCGTTGGTCACTTCACCTTTGTAGGGATAAATTGTAACGACATCGCCCGTTTCCATTTGGGATACATCGCACTCAATCGGCAACGCACCAGAGTCTTCAGCCGTATTGAAAAAGATCGGCGCGATCGCACTGCCCAGGATAAAACCACCCGCTCGTTTGTTAGGCACAAAGGGAATATCATCTCCGCAATGCCACAGCACCGAGTTGATCGCCGACTTCCGCGACGATCCCGTTCCCACGACATCCCCCACATAGGCCACCGGATGTCCCTTTTCTTTCAGCTTGGCAATGGTTTCGATGGCATCCGGCATCTGAGATTCCAGCATCGCCAGCGCGTGTAGTGGAATATCGGGGCGGGTTGTGGCATGGGGCGCAGGTGAAAGGTCATCGGTATTGGTTTCGCCCGGCACTTTAAACACCGTCACCGTGATCGCGTCCGGCACTTTGGGCTTATTGGTAAACCACTCCGCATTGGCCCAAGACTCAACTACCTGCTTCGCGTAGGGATTGGTTTCCGCCAATTCCATCAAATCATTGAAGGCATCATAAACCAGTAGCGTCTTGCCCAGAGCCGTAGCGGCGGCACTAGCCAGTTCTGTATCATCCAGTTTCAGCACTTCAATCAACGCCTGCACGCTGTAGCCGCCCATCATCGTGCCGAGCAGCTCCACCGCCTCCTTGGGCGATACCAGCGGACTGGTGGCTTCTCCCTTGGCGATCGCGGTCAAAAACGAGGCTTTTACATAGGACGACTGATCCACCCCTGGCGGAATGCGATCGCGTAATAGCTTTAATAGGGTATCTTCTTCACCAGCCGGCGGCGCTTTTAATAACTCACATAGGTCAGCCGTTTGCTCGGCGGTCAATGGCAGTGGCGGAATTCCCAATTCTGCCCGCTCTGCAACGTGTTGACGATATTGCTCTAGCATTCTTTTTCCTCTTCAAGCGTTTAGCGATTTAACCAATTTAGCTATGTGCGGGCAGTCTATGGTTTACTTAGGTTTGCCCGCTCAGCATTGCTGAACGTTGCTCAACTTCATAGTGTGTTGCAAGTCTTTCAGGAATACCGTGCAGCCATTCCCCAATTGAGTGACAACGGAGAGGCCGATCGGCATCAATAGAGTTCTACTGAATCAACAAATCTTTCTTTGTCCCTTAAATCTCGCGTTCCATCACAGTGTTTGCCGCGCCGTTGTGATGCCAGCGTATTATTTCAGCGATCGCTCGTTCCGGTAGCTACGGGCATAACCGCAAGCCTTGATACAAATGCTGCCTAACTTTATTGCTGTTCCTCATGACTGAGAACTGTCAAAGCAGGCGCATCCCGTTGATATGCAACGATAAGTCAAATCTGCCCGGATTTTCAAGCCTTATTGCGCCTGTTTTACGAAAGCTTGTCAGGAAGCTCAAACTATTGATACCCATTGGTAATGCACTATCTGCCTCTATGACTCTGAATTTGCGTTGAATTTGCAGTGAATGCCATCGAAAAAGAGCGATCGCTTTACTGCGATCGCCCCGAAATGGTTATTCAAATGATTGATACAGTTCATGAACTATAGAACCGCTTCCTCTTGGTGCGTCACAATGGTGCAATCAGACGTCGGCTTACCGATACAGGTCAACACATAACCTTCATCCATTTGCTCTTCATCAAGCTGCATTTGCCCCTCTTGATCCAGACTGCTGCCTTCAACAACCTGCCCTGCACAGGTGCTACAGGCTCCAGCTCGACAGGAATAGGGCAGATCCAAGCCATAATCGGCTTCAGCAATATCAAGGACGCTCTCACCTTCAGGTACTTCGATGGTCTTGTCTAAACCTTGTTCTTTGTTAATTAGATGTACTTTATATGTGGTTGGCATAACCAAAGTCCTCATGTCTCTATATATGCAGTGAACCAAGAAATCGTGACAGATGCCTTCCCTCGTAGGTGCAGCGTTGGGCGATCGCACCTCTCTCGATAGCGACACAATTGGCTCTTTCCGAAGGCATAGAAAATAGCGCATACCCCTGAAATACCGAGGGTTTGAAGGGCTGTCAGGTTTGTAAGTTCTTAGACAATTGCGCCAATCGGCTATGACATCTCACGGCATCACACACGGCATTACACCCATTCTTGAAGCCGTCTGCCCCAGCGATCGCGCTGCCTCCGCTTCCTAACAGATGCGGGTAGTGATAGTCCTGTAAGAATAGTGGGCAAGTGGTATTCATGTAAGGATTCTGGGTGGTGTGGGCGACGCCTACACCACCCAGAATCCTTACCAATCAAGGACTGCTGGATAGTTGATGGTGTGGACTAGGATAACGCCATCAACCATCCTTACCATCAAAAGACAACCCAGATGCTTTATGTCTAGAGAAAAGTTCTCTATGATAGGGAAAGTAATTTTCGATTGGTTCCGAGGTTCTGTGACACGCACCCCAATTCACCCCAGCCAAACCGCCGCACAGCGTCCCGACTCCCTTGGTCGATTCGGGCAATTTGGTGGCAAGTACGTTCCCGAAACACTAATGCCTGCCCTAGCAGAACTAGAGCAAGCTTTTTACCGCTATCGCGATGATGCTGCCTTCCAAATGGAATTGCAGGGACTGCTGCGCGATTATGTTGGTCGCGCCACGCCTCTCTATTTTGCCGAACGGTTGACCGAACGTTATACCCGCCCCGATGGCTCCGGCCCGCAGATTTATCTCAAGCGCGAAGACCTAAACCACACCGGAGCGCACAAAATTAACAATGCGCTGGGTCAGGTTTTGCTAGCCAAGCGCATGGGTAAACAGCGGATTATTGCGGAAACGGGTGCTGGACAGCACGGTGTCGCCACTGCGACAGTCTGCGCCCGATTTGGGCTAGAGTGCGTCATCTACATGGGCGTACAGGACATGGAACGGCAATCGCTCAATGTGTTTCGGATGAGGCTGATGGGGGCTGAGGTGCGCCCGGTTAAGGCCGGAACCGGCACGCTAAAAGATGCGACTTCAGAAGCCATTCGGGACTGGGTAACAAACGTAGAAACCACTCACTACATCTTGGGATCGGTAGCGGGGCCCCATCCCTACCCCATGATGGTGCGTGACTTCCATGCCATCATTGGCAAGGAAACTCGGATGCAGTGCCAGGAAAAATGGGGCGGCGTTCCCGACATTTTGTTGGCTTGTGTGGGTGGCGGCTCCAATGCAATGGGACTGTTCCATGAGTTTGTGGATGATGCGTCGATTCGTTTAATTGGCGTGGAGGCGGCGGGCGAGGGCGTTACTACGGGCAAGCACGCGGCAACCCTGACCCATGGCCGCGTTGGGGTCTTGCATGGTGCGATGAGTTATCTGTTGCAAGATGAGGATGGTCAGGTTATTGAAGCACATTCGGTCAGTGCTGGGCTAGATTATCCGGGCGTGGGGCCGGAGCATAGTTATTTGAAAGAGTCTGGACGTGCAGAATACTATAGCGTGACGGATCAGGAAGCGCTGGATGCATTTCAACTTTTATCTGAACTGGAGGGCATTATTCCAGCACTAGAAACGGCCCATGCGATCGCTTATCTCGACACTCTCTGTTCACAGCTTGAAGGTAGCCCGAAGATTGTAATCAACTGTTCAGGGCGGGGTGACAAGGACGTTCAAACGGTCGCCAAAAAGCTGAAGTTTGAATAAGTTGGGTCGCGATCTAAGTATTTAGGTCTGGATACGTCTTTAGATAGCGTTGTTCCCAGCAGCCCGTTTTTATAAAGTAGGAAAGCCCGCGATCGCACATGCGATCGCGGGCTAGCTTTATGGACTGTCTTTGGAAGAATTAGGAGGAAAGAAACGGGAGCGATCGCCCCCGCTCTATTGCGTGATTAGATGCCGTCAGTAGGAGGAATTTCCTGTAACCCTTCAATGGGCGTTACAACATTGCCGTCATCGTCATCGTTGTCATCGTCGTCATCTAGATCGTCATCGTCGTCATCGTCATCTAGATCGTCATCATCATCATCTAGATCGTCGTCATC
>CAYSIR010000279.1:0-5665 GCA_964431105.1 uncultured Leptolyngbya sp.
TATCTAACTTAGTTGGAACTTCAACGTATTCGCTATGGACAAACGCCATTGCCCATAAAAGAGCGATCGCTTCCCTCACCCCAGTCTGATCTCGCCCATCAGATTATTAAAGATCCTTACAGTCTCAGCTTCCGCCAAATGTGCAGGATAATTTGCCAACGGCGGAGCAGCTAGAAATGGAGTTGAACATGGCGATCGAACAGCTTGCAGAAGATGATTAGCTGAAAAAGCTGATGAATTCTGGGCAGAGTGGGCAACCTCGGTTATGCTAAACGTTGTCCTGATCCAAGATGTAAATACACGGGATAGTTGGACGTCGCTCAATCAGCATCATGGGAGTTAGCGTATGATGTCGTCTTCATCAGATAGTCTGTCTGAAAAAATCCGAGTCGATTTGGGAGATGGTGTTCAAGTCAATGTTGAGGTGGATTCGGTTGACACTGGTTTAGAAGAAGTTGCGGTGGGTGGATTACCCTTTGACTCGATTTCCAAGGCCATTACCAAGATTTCGGAGCAGGTTGCTGGTGCAGTGCAAAAAGTGCAGCCGAGCAAAGTGTCGGTTAAGTATGGGTTAGAGATTGGCATTGAGCAAGGAAGCTTAATGGCAACGATTGTACGGGGGAGTGGCACAGCCAATCTAGAGATTACCTTGGAGTGGGAAAATAAGCCGTCGTCATCTCATTCTTCATCTTCAACACCTGCTGATGCATGATGTCCATCTACAGTGAACTAATCAGTTATAACCGTGTCCATCACTGAACGTTTACGAGACTGTACGGTCAAGATAGTGTCTCCGAATTCATCAATATGGGGAACGGGATTCTTTGTCGGTTACCAAACAATCCTGACGTGTTACCACGTGGTTAAGTCGTGCCAGCCAGAAGCGATTGATCTTCAGCGAAATAGGAAAGACTGGAAAACAGCTCGACTGCTGAAAGTTGTCCATCGTCCGGTTGATCTGGCGCTTCTTCATGTAGATGTGGAGAAGGAATCGCATCCACCTTGCGTTTTGCTTGGAACAGAACTGGACGATCGCGCTCTGGTTTCTTTATATGGATATCCCGATGAATTGCCAGAGGGATCGCCCTGTTCTGGTGAATTTGAGGGGATGGCCAGTAAGGATGGAATTGACTTAATTCAGTTCAAAGCGGGAAATGTTCGTCCAGGGCATAGCGGTTCTCCACTACTCAATGAGCAGACTCAAAAGGTGTGTGGGGTCGTGCGGATTTCACGCGGACGGAATCAAGCAATGGGCGGATTAGCTATCCCAATGGCTGAAGTATTGAAGCAGTTTCCAGAGTTACAGGATATCAATACAGCGTTCCACCAACAGCACAGCACGATGAAATCTCTATCGAGCATTCATTGGACAAATCCAAATCAAGGCAAGCTGCGACGGGCACTCATTGCTGTTTATCCAGATGTACCGTCGTTACGCCAATTTGTGAAAGACGATATTGATGAGTTGCGGGTCAGTAGTTTGCCGGGCGAAAATTCTAGGTTAGATGACTGGGCAGAAGCGTTGGTGACTCAAGCGATGGCAAAGGATTGGATTGATGAACTGTATCAAGTGCTTTGTGATCAAAATCCTGACCACTCACAGGTACAGCAACTGAAACAAGAGTTGGAGGATTGCTAGTAGAGCGCCAATGGAAGCCACCCAGTTGAGCTTCGAGTCTAAACGTATTTTCTATACTCTTTGCTTTGCGCCTCATGATTGATTGGAACAATGTAAACCAAGGAAAACTGCGACGGGTGCTCATTAAAATTTATCCAAGTATTCCGTCATTACGACAATTTGTAAAAGACCATATCAACGAGTTTGACGAGAATAGGTTACCAGGCGAGATCTCTAAGTTAGATAACTGGGCAGAGGCTCTGGTAACTCAAGCAAAGTCCAAGGATTGGATTGGAAAACTTTATCAGTCGCTCTGTGATGAGTATCCGGATCACTCGGAGGTTAGGCAGCTTAGACGGGATTTGGAGGGAATTCAAAGTCCAGAAGAAGCAGAGGCGACTATTAATACAGCGCAAAAGCTTGCAGAGTGCTTGTGGAAATTAGACTACACTGATCCTGAACAAGCTTATGGAAGAGCGATTTCTCGTTATTATCCTGCGATCGCCTGTTTGATTGGTACAACGAGTGATGAAATTCAGCGTTGGATGCTGAAGCGCCTAGCAAAACGGATTAGAAATTTTGTTCGGGCTGAGGTGATTGAAATTGATATTGGTATGATCGCCATGCAGTATTATGAATCCAGTATTGATGGCATATGGAAGCATCTTGGTGAAGAACTGACTAACGGTAGGTCAATCAATTATGGGGAGCAGGAGATCATTGAGCATATTAGGTCGATTGCAATTCATCAGCCTGTCGTTATAGCGTTTCAAGATGTGCAGGAAGTTGATAATGCAGATGATTTGGTGACTAAAATTTTAGTGCCTCTGATGAACGCTGTTCGCAATGCGAACTGTAATCGTCGTGCAGGTTTATTTATCTATTTAGCTGGAGACCTGGTCGATCTTGATAACTTTTCATGTGCGATGCCACTATCCAGCATGTCCTCGTCTGATATAGCGTCATTGTTGCGATTGGAAGATTTAGACACAATCTCGTATTGCGATATTGAAGACTGGTTCTATACTGATGCTGTTTGTGCTTGTATTGAAGGGGGCTTGGATACTGAGGCGGAAGACCTTTGGATTCAAAAACGTTTGAGTAAGATTAACGTTGATGATCCCGAAAAGGTGATCAAAAAAATTTGCAAGGCATTTGCTTTGAAATTAGCCGATATTAAACCTTATTGGGACTTGAGGAGAGCCGGATGAGTCAAACAGAGTCAAACTCTTATAATTACCACTATTCCGGCAAAATCACTCCCGATCGCCCCGGTGAGGTGAAGGACGATCGCGGTCGAGAATATGATCCATATATTCCGGATCCAGTGTTGGTTGAAGTGGTGAATCTTGCGATCGCCCTTGGAAAGCCGCTGTTGCTGGAGGGGGAACCGGGATGCGGCAAGACCAAGCTGGCCAATGCGATCGTTTATGAGTTCACCCAGAACAACAAAGAACGCTTGCAGCAGCAGAAACAAAGCTGGTGGGATTTCCAAATCTGGAATGTGAACTCAACGACTCGTGCGGTGGATGGAAAATATCGGTATGATGCGATCGCCCGTCTGCGAGACGCGCAACTGACGGGAGCCAGCGATTTCATAAGTGGTCATGATCTGAATGCATTGAAAGAGCGGCTGCAAGATCGTAAGTCCTATCGAGAGTTTGGAGCGTTGGGTAAGGCGTTTCGTAATGTGCATGATGATGATAGCCATAAGAATTATCGCTCCATTGTGCTGATTGATGAGATTGACAAGGCGGACAGTGACTTTCCGAATGATCTGTTGCTGGAACTGGATGATATGCGTTTTGAGATTCCGGAAACCGGGGAAGACATCATCGCGCAGCATAAGCCGATTATTATCATCACCAGCAATCGCGAAAAGCCACTGCCCCAAGCATTCCTGCGGCGCTGTTTGTATTACTATGTGCCATTCCCTGATGCGTCGCAGTTGATGGAGATTTTACAGCAGCGCTGTGTGCTGACTGAAGAACAAATCGAATTAGTGGTCACAGAAGCAGTGCGGCATTTTTATGAGATTCGAAAATCGTTTGGCGATCGGACAGGACTAAATCCACCCGGAACGAGTGCATTTCTTGATTTCTTGACGGCGCTGTTTCGTTTGTATCCCCAATCGGAAACGGATGCGCGTGATGCGCTTGAGAATCTAGCCAATCACTATCCGCTGTTGAGTACGTTGTTTAAGACCCAGCGAGAGCAAGAGTTCTATCAGAAACAGTCGGTTGCAAAACGAGGGGAGCGGAGCGAATGACAACAGCGTTACCATTTCTGGATCTGTTCCTAGAACTCCAGTCGGAGTTTCAGTTAAGCATCAGCCAGTATGAGGATTTTCAAAAGGCGATCGCCTTTGGCTATGGCACGCTGGGTTGGGATAGCTTGCGGCAGGTTTGTCGCGCCTTGTGGTGCCAAGCGGTTCCTGGTAGCCAACGCTATCAGCGCTTTGATGGACGATTCGATCGCTACCAAGCTCGCTATGAGCATTTTGAGAAATCAATTCAACCAACTGGGTTGCCCTCTCAAACAAAAATTGGAAAAGTGACGCTCACTCCTCTGGGGCAATTGCCACAACTGCCGCCCCGTCAGCGGATTGAGCCGGAACCACAGCCGGAGACAGTTTTGGGCAATGTGCCCAGTGCGGTTCAGTCGATCGCAACGAGCCGGGAGCCGGTTCGGGCCAACCCCAACGGAACGCCGATCGAAATTGATCCAAATCAACTGCCGGTGACGCTGTCGGAGGTGAAAACCCTATGGCGATCGCTGCGGAATCGGGCGCAGTCGGGTCAACAGCGGGAAATTGATATCGCGGCAACGATGCGAGCTATCCAGCGCGAAGGACTCTATGCGGATGTGGTGTTGCGTCCGGTGCTGACGCGCAAGACGGATCTGCTGATGTTGGTGGATACACACAATGCCATGCTTCCCTATCAGCCGGTTGTGCAGCCATTCATCCAAGCGGTGGATCAACAGTGGTTGCATCCCGCTGAACGATATACCTTTACGGCCTACCCCGATGAGGTCGTCTTTGACTGGGATCGGCCGAGTCAGGCTCATTTTCTGTGGCAATTGTTGCCGAGACTGCATCCCAATCGCACCGTTGCGCTGATTTTGAGTGATGGGGGTGCAGCGCTGGGCGATCGCAGTCCTGCGCGGGTAGATGGAATGGCGGTGTTTTTGAGTCGGCTGGTGCCCTGCGTTCGGCAAGTGCTATGGATCAATCCCGTATCGGCCGATCGCTGGTCAAAGAGTGCCGCAGGGGCGATCGCCTCTTTGCCTGGTAATTGCATGGTTGCGCTGGACGAGGTGGCAAACCTGACCCCTGCCGCGATCGCCCAGGCCGCCGCCTAAGCAGAGGGAGTGTATATGACTTCAACCACTGACCCACTGATCAACTATGCGCCGCTGTTGGATGAACTGGCAGAAGAGGACGATCGCGCTGCGGTCTTTTTGCGGCCGTTTCGCAACCCCACCTACCGCGACCAGGTGTTTGATCTGGCCTGCCATGCGGCCTTTCCGCTAACCCTCACGACCAATCTGGTCTATTGCCTACGTCAAGAATTTACGCCCCATGTACCCTGGCACGCTGCGCCGGATGTGTTGCTATCGGTGTTGTGTGATGCGGTGGGGCATGACCTTTATGAAATGCGAGGGCTAACCCGCCTGTACTTGCTCAATCGTCTGGTGCAGCAGCACGGAAAAGACCGGCTGGATGCACTGTCGGACTACATGACCGATTACATTGCCCATCGCATCAACCTAGAGCAAAGTGAACGCTCTCGCATTTTGGGAGACCGTCCCCAGTGGACGGCGCTGGCTTGTTTGAAGCCGAGTGAAGCCGTTGAGCAGATTCAGCAAGCATTGCAGCAGGTAGCCCAGGCGGAGAATGCCCGTGAACGAATGCGCCTAGCGGCGATCGTCAAGAACTATGCCAACCTGATTGATCCGCTGGAACGACTCAACTATCGCCCGTTGTTGGTGCAGTGGGCCAAACAGACTGACCCGGATGCGGAGATGGGCGGATTAGTGCTGCAT
>CAYSIR010000280.1:0-5653 GCA_964431105.1 uncultured Leptolyngbya sp.
GGTCAGCCCCTGGGTAAACTGCTGCCAACTGCTAGCGACCTCCATCCCTGCCGCAGCGGCTGAACTGTTGGCGGGAATGTATTTCAATGCCCCAATCGGAGCCGAAAGCAACGGTTTAGCGATCGCCATCGGTTGTCCAGCAGCCGGTAGAAATGCCGCATCCAGCATTAACCCGGCGGGCGTGAGCCGCAGCCCTGCCACCAAATGGGTAAACGTCGGCAGTGGTTCCGTCGGTTCATCCAGGGCCAACACCCCCTCGATCGCCTGGGGCAAATTCATCACCGCAAGAGCAATATGGCTAGGTTGGTCATCGGGGTGCAATGCGGTTTGATAGCGCTCATCATTGGCTAAGCTCAAATTCGCAACCTGCACGGTATTTAGCGCTTGGTGCAATACCTTGGGATGATTGGCCAACAGCACGAAGCGATCGACGATCGCCGTCGCTAAGGTTTCCCCCGATTGCAGCACGTTGGCGGCATTGGTCGTAATCGTGACCCCGGCATATTGCTCAAAGACTAGGTCTGCTCCGGCGATCGCCTGCTTTTTCCAAAGTTGCTGCACAAATTGCTGCGATCGCGCCGGATCACGACTATTCATCACTAGCAGATAGCCCGGCTGTGCCCCATTGTCAGACTGTCGATCTAGATCGAAGCTCGTCACCGCTAGGGTCAGTTCATCGCCAATCCAGGGTTGAACATCGCGGGTATAGTCAAGTTGGACATTCGTTAGCAGCGATCGCGTAATCTGTGCGGGAGCAAGGGGCGATCGTCCGTGGGCAATGATGTTAGCGTCAATGGCGGCGAGTTCGCCAGGACTCACCATCAACGACACCATCAGCGGCGTTTGCCGAGCCACAAATATGGCGGTTTCCGGGCTGGCTTTGCCTTGGAGCGCAGTGATGTCAACATCAGAATGGGATGGACGGCACCCAACCAGGAACAGTCCTAGGGCGATCGCCAGCAATACTATTGGGTGAATCATTCGACGGGCTGACCAGCGCTTCATTCAGCGACCCCTATCCTCCTGCGGACTGTGTTGGACTAGAACTCACGCGCATTGCTCAGTCGCGATTCAAACGTAGCGATTCAAAAACCGATTCTCATCTCCTGATGCCCATCCGTTATGAATCGTGACCATGAGTGGCTCAACCTCAGAGCTGTGCTAGCTAAGCCTCGCCGATCACTTCCAGCTCAGATTCTCGCAAATGCGCTCTTAGTTTGCCCTCAAATTTAACTTTGACTGGAAAGTTGGCACTAATGGTCTTGCCTTTCCAATCATTGGCAAAGCCGATAATCTCACCCTCTTGCCCGTTTAAGTCGAAGGCTTCGTTGCGATGTTTGGGGTGATGATAAACCACGACAGATTCACAGACTCGGACGCGATCGCCAACCTTCATAAATCTCGTTCTTCCTCGTTCAGTGACCCACAATGCTCTCATGACGGATTCAGCGATCGCCCAATAGCAAATCCTGACCGTATAGCCTAACGTGCAGTCGAGCATAGACAAACGAAAACGCCCCCTGCCTGATCTGCACGCTGGAGAGCCTTTAATATCTTTGCATATCATGGGCAGGTCATTGCAGGAATCCTGGAGCGATCGCCCCACCCCCCGGCGCGGATCGTTGCGTCTCGCCTTGACCAACCCCTTCTGTAGCAATAGTCATACCAAGTCCTAGGTGAGGACACCAAAATCAGATGGGTTGCAATTCACAGACAGGAATGTAATGACTGATTTTGGTGTTGGGGTATGCCTGTCCGGATTTAGTATCATTTTGGTTAGGACATAGGATCTTGGCGGGTTTGCCGTCCCATAAAAACCCCTAAGCGTTCGGCTTAGCGCGATAGAATCGCGGCATGGTTCAGCGTTACTCTGCTGCCCCATTGGGTTCGTCGCTTGATGCTTCTGGTTCTTCAGGGATCACCCATTCTTGCAGCGTTCTCAGAATGGCACGCACGCCGTTTTCTTGGATATAGCGCCAGCCTAGCCAGCCCGCGCCGCCGAATATAAAGCAGAGAAGGGCGATCGCTAGCACCATGCTCCACAGTCCACTGCGTTTGGAACCGGTATCCTCTTCCCACGGGGCATCGTCCAATGCCATCGCTGGACTGTCAGGCTCTTCCGGGTAGAGCAATGCCCGCGACGTTTCTGATAAACCCGGAGACGGTTCGGGGATGGGGGGCGTATCCGTTGGCTCGAACAACTGCGGACTCTGGGGCGACACGCGGCAATCCATCATCACTACAGAGGTATTGTCATGACCATTGCGCTGGTTGGCTAGTTCCAGCCACGATCGCACAGCAGCATCTAGCGGCATTTTGTCTTTCAATAAGAGCTGGGTGGAATGCTCCCATAGCGTTTCAACCCATTGGTTATCGCTCAGTCCATCAGAACACAGCAGCAGCACGCCATCTTCATCTAGGATGAAGCGCTGCACCGTAGGATGGATAAAATCGGCATCGCGAGTCCCTAGGGCTTGGGTCAGTGCGCCAGAATCGGGTTGTTGCTGAGCAGCCCGATATAAACTGTGACCGAGCGCTGCCTCACGGTTTGCCACATCATGATCCAAGGTGAGAGCGTGGCAGTAGCGCTCGGTGAGCCAGTAGGCCCGACTATCGCCAACGTGGGCCAAGTAGAGTTCATGACTGTTGCGATCGCCCGCCTCGCTGTGAATCCGCTGCGGCAATTGCAGAGCTAGCACCACCGTTGTGGCCATGCGTTGACGAGCGGCGCGCCCTTGACTATCGTTCTGGGCTGCAATCATGTTGTTGGCGATGCGTAGTGTTGCCTCTAGTTGCTGGCTGACAATTTCGGGCGGCAGGATTTCAGCTTGTTCGGCCACTTCTAGCAGCAGCGCTGAAAGCTGCAACTTGAGCGATCGCATCGCCAACCGACTGGCTACCTCACCGCCTGCATGACCGCCAATGCCATCACAAATCATCGCTACTCTGGGTTTGATGCTGATGTCTTCTGGCAGATTATTTTCTGTCGCGTTGGGGTAGCACACATCTTCATTGTGCGATCGCTGAGGGCCAGTTGTTGTGCCACCGGCCACCCGTAGCCGCAGCGGTTGCTGGCTGGCCTGTTCCAATAAAAGCTGATTGAGTTTGTGGGAAATTGACACCAACTGCGGCGACAGACGCGATAAATCCAGCGATGGTGCGGCTGAGGTGCCGTTGTGCGCCACCGAAACCGGACTCAACTGCCCCACCGATTGCATTTCATAGCAAATACTGCGCATTGACTGAGCGATCGCATCCGATGCATTCCCCACCCAACTCAGCCATAAATCCGCCATCGCCCCCAGCCCCGCCGGAGATGGCGCATAGTCATCGGTTACAGAATCAAAATCTCGCACCACTTCCCGCAGTTGCACCCGCCAGCCATCCACTCGGATATTGTCGGGGTTATACAAACTCACCGCCGCACCCAGTTGCGACAGCGGCAACCAAAGCTGAAACAATTGCCACAGCCAATATAAACGCCGGGTCGGCGTGGCCTGCACCCAAGCTGATGCGATCGCTGGATGCAGTCGGCCGTCCGGATCAATCGGCCCATCTTCCAACAGCAGCGCTGGAGACGACTGCCCCGCCACCTCGCAAATACCATACACACTCGGAATATGGAGATGATGCGATCGCAGCTTCAGATAGGGGATAGCAGCATCGGGAGGCTGGGCTGGCAGCGCAGGCAACCGTCCGGGTTGGGTATCCAGCCAAATCTGCGGTGCGATGACGACATAGCGATCGCCCACTTTTTCTCCTACTGCGATCGACGAGCCAGGCTCCACCGCCCACAGATAGCGATGCACCAACGGCTTACGACAGCGACGACAGAGCCGCTGCCCAAACGAATTGCCAGGCTGGGCACAGTTCGGATCGGCACATTCAAGATGAATCGATAAATTGCTCATGATGGCTTAGGGAATGTGGGACAGTGAAGAGCAGAGAGAAGCGCCGCCTGGGCTGTTGGGCAGCCATCGCTGCCATGGTAAGCGCCATAATAAACAGTAGGTTGTCACATTTAGCAAGCGTTTGATACGTGATTCTGACGCGGCTTACTCGGCAAGATTGCCCACTGACGCGGTGCAATCTGGGATGATAAAAACGATGATAAAAACAGGGCGCTCAGTTGCGATCGCCTATGCAAGACGGGAAGGAAAACCGTGCCGTCTGTTAGCAAGCTTGGCAAGCTTGGCAATCGTAAAAATACACAAACGAGGTCAGACGGTTGACGAACACGTAGGATAGATTTGAACAGAACACCACATCTAGCCCAGTCGCGATCGAGGTTTCGCAAATTCTGCCAAATCTTGGACAAAATGACCAGTCATTGACCAATTGTGTAAACCAATCATGTGTAGCGACGCGCTACACGTTGTTCGATGAAATTATTATTGCAGCGGTCTTGAGCCATTGTGCCTCAGCGATCGCCCGCCGCCTAATATTGTTAGACACTACCCATAGTGTCGCATTCTATAGCCTACCTGGATTGCCTGTAACGGTTTATTAACCCAAACGTTGATGGCACCGGGATAATTGTTGGTTCGCTGGTTGCATGAGTTGTATTGGTTGTTCTCAATGCCTTTTCTAATAAAATGTCGCTTCCTCTCATTTGGCTGATTGCTGGCGTTGTGCTGTGCGTCATGGAGTTTACGCTACCCACAGCCTTTGTTGAATTTACGATGGGGTTCAGTGCCATCATTGTGGCGCTCATTGCCTTGGTTGTGCCGTCCCTTGCCATCCAAATTGCGCTATGGATGGTGCTTTCGGTTCTGTTCATCATTTTGCTTCGCCGCTTCGTGCCCAATAAACCGGCCAGGGTGTTGGAAGAATCGAAAGAAGCCCGCACGATGACTGAAATTTTGCCCGGTGAAGTAGGTCGGGTGCTGTATGAGGGCAATTCTTGGTCGGCTCGATGTGACGATTATGATCAGGCGATCGCACCCAACCAGCTCGTGTATGTCATTGGGCGCAAGGGAAATATCCTACTGATTATGCCTGAAACCTCCCTAAAAGCATTTGATGAGAGCGATCGCTAGGATGAACTCATCACAGAAACCGGTCGGGGGTGAACCATGCCGCGTCCGCTCCAACCCCATCAGCTCGGGCTGTCACCATTACGACAGAAGGAATGGCTATGGCAGAAATGTGCTGCGGTTGCCCGATGCGAGATGCCCATCTGCCCGAACCGTGAGGTCTCAGATGCCTTAGGTATAGATAGTTCTACAGTGATAGTTAGCCTGTAAATCTGAGAATCCCTTGGGAGCAAGAGTGTTGCTTTTGACTCATTACTGAAGGCAATAAAGAGTATGGATCAACTCGTGAATAAGATTGCTGCACTTGGTGTACCTGGTTTAGTGCTCGTAGTTGTTATGGCGGTTACAGGTTGGGCGGGTGCTGCTGCATTAACTGCGGCTTTAGCCGCTCTTGGAGGTCCATTTGGGATGCTTGGAGGAATTGCAGCACTTGGAATTCTTGGACTAATCTCAAAAGGTTTGTCAGACTATGGCTTTGAAGCTACTTTCAAGGCAACTGTGGATGAGTTAGGGAGAAAAGGTAAGTCTAAAGTCGATATAGAGCGGGAGGTTGAATCATATCCAACTTCACGAGATTTGAAGCTGAAGATCAAGGATTACCTCCGGACAATGGCATA
>CAYSIR010000281.1:0-2199 GCA_964431105.1 uncultured Leptolyngbya sp.
AAAAACGAGGATTCTGAGTAACCCTTAGAAAGGTTGTGAGGCAAACGGCCTGGCGACTTTTGCGTAATGGATAGCATGCCAAAACGAGGTCTTTGCAAAATGGACGAAACGGCGATGGGGCAAACGGTTTAACAACGTTTGCGTCCTAAATAGCCTAGTGCCGCTTGGGTGAGCCGAGAGTATGATAGAGGCGACCTTATCACTGGATGCCTATCAAACCAGCCATGTCTAGTGAAACTTTAACTCAACCCATACCGACGATTGTGGTCGTCATTCTCAATTATCGAACGCCCGACTTAACCATTGACTGCCTGCGATCGCTGGTAGACGAGGTGAAACGGCTGCCACAACTGCGCGTCACCGTCACCGACAACGATTCGGGTGATGATTCCGCTGAGCGAATTGCAGCGGCGATCGCCACCGAAGGCTGGAGCGACTGGGCCACATTCATGCCACTGCCCAAAAATGGCGGCTTTGCCTACGGCAATAATGCACCGATTCGTCAACTCATGGAGCAAAATGCACTGACAGATTACGTGCTGTTGCTCAATCCTGATACTGTCATTCGCCCCGGTGCCATCCAGGCCTTGCTGGACTTTATGGAAGCCCATCCCAAAGCGGGAATTGCTGGGAGCCGACTCGAAGACCCCGACACTACGCCACAATGCTCTGCCTTTCGCTTTCATACCATTTGGAGCGAAATTGATAATGGACTGCGTCTGGGTATTGTCACACGCCTCCTGTCTCGCTGGATGATTGCGCCGCCGGTGTCTGATGTTGCCTGCCAAACCGATTGGGTTGCCGGAGCTAGCATGATCATTCGCCGCGATGTACTTGAAAACGTTGGGCTAATGGATGAAGGCTATTTCATGTATTACGAAGAAATGGATTTCTGCCTGCAAGCCCATCGCGCAGGCTGGGAATGCTGGTATGTGCCGGATAGCCATGTCGTGCATTTGGTGGGACAAAGTTCCGGTGTGACCAATACAAAAGTGCAGCCTAAGCGCCGTCCGCAGTATGTGTTTGACTCTCGCCGCCGCTATTTTCTGAAGAATTATGGTTTCTTCTATATGGCGATCGCTGACATTGTCTGGATTCTATGTTTTTCGCTGTGGCGCGTACGGCGCGTAGTGCAGCGCAAACCTGACTCTGATCCCCCTCATTTGCTGCAAGACTCCATCCGCAATAGCTTTTTATTTCAAGGGTTTACAATGCCATCACATAGCGGATAAATACCTTTAGGATCTGAGCTATCTGAGACTATCTAGTAATGCTCTGGTAGTAATCTGGTAGTAATCTGACGGAATGGGAGCAGGTCACGTTTGCCAATCCTGCATTGCCCTCATCCCCCGGCCCCCTTCGACAAGCTCAGGACAAGCTTTTCCCAGCGCGGGTGAAGGGGAACCAAGCATTCAAAGCCTTTCTGCCAACATTGGCAGATAGATTTAGAGAGAGGGCGAACAGGTGACATGCTCCTGATGGAACTGCCCATGAACCCTCGAGCTGGACTGAAATTATGACCTCGGACTCTATCAACGCAAATGACTCGGTTGCGACAGATAAAACAGATGCATCGACTGCTCAAGCAACCTTTGTAATGCCTGAACTAGAGCGCTTGCCGCTGAGTTTGTGGGGCATGATCCGCGAAGATTGGGTCGCCCATGGCAAAGATTGGACAAAGCCTGGATTTCGGGCGATCGCCATTCACCGATTTGGGGTATGGCGAATGTTTATCCAGCCCAAACTGCTGCGGGCCCCTTTCAGCATCCTTTACCGAATGTTGTACCGCAAAGTCCGCAACACCTACGGCATCGAAGTACCCTACACGGCCAAAATTGGCCGCCGGGTGATTATTGAACACCAAAGCGGCATTGTTATCCACGGTAGCTGCATCCTCGGCGACGATTGCATCATCCGGCAAGGCGTGACGCTTGGCAATCGCTATGTCCACCAACCCTTTGATGCTCCGCAATTGGGCAACCGGGTGAACGTGGGGGCAGGTGCAAAGGTGTTTGGCAAGGTGCATCTGGGTGATGATGCCAATATTGGCGCTAATGCAGTCGTGCTGTGTGATGTTCCTGCCCATGCAACGGCGGTCGGCATTCCTGCTAAAGTTCGAGTTAAATCACCACCTGCGGCTCCGTCGTCTAATTCAACATCATCATCGGCTGAATCATCGGCTGAATCATCGGCTGAATC
>CAYSIR010000281.1:2299-5626 GCA_964431105.1 uncultured Leptolyngbya sp.
ATCATCGGCTGAATCATCGGCTGAATCATCGGCTGAATCTTAGGGGCTGTTATCTAGGCTTCAATTCTCCAATTGATCGTAAACGTCTGCCCAGCCTCTAGCGAACCCAGGGATTTAGGGCTGTGGATCGGCGATGCACTCATGCAGTGAGCGATCGCTGCCGATCGCCTTGCGGTAGATTATGAAAACAGGGCTGACCTACCGAAAACTGTCAGCGAGCATTCGAGCCTGGCGCTCTTCAAGCTTGGTAGGCGGATGCTCAATCAGTTATCAATGATCAATCCTGCAAATGTGAGACAGCTTGGGTGATCCGTCATGGTATCTGTATCTTCTCAGTTGTTGGCAACGCAACCTGTGGTGCTGGGGTTTGATCCAGGACGGCAAAAGTGTGGTGTGGCAGTCATGGCGCTGGATCGACGAGTATTGTTTCAGGCGGTTGTATCCGCTGAGGAAGCGATCGCTACCCTCCAAGAGTTACGCGATCGCTTCCCCATTTCCCTAATGGTGATGGGTAATCAAACCTCAGCAGACGACTGGAAACAGCGGCTGGAGGCCAAACTATCGCCGCCCCTGCGCATCATCATGGTGGATGAACGGTATAGCACCCTAGAAGCGCGCGATCGCTACTGGGTGATGTATCCACCAAAAGGGCTAGAACGTCTAATTCCAAAAGCCTTGCGCTCCATTTCCCGACCCATTGACGACATTGTGGCAATTTTGCTAATCGAACGTTATTTCGATCGCCTCACCAATCCGCCTGTTTAGTCCAGTTAGTCGGGCTGTTCCCCCGTATTGCGGACGCGGATCACTCGTTTTAGCAAGTCATACCAAAAAGATGCTCCCATTGAAATGGCAACGCCGGTAATAATCCAGCCTAGAATGCGCCGCAGGATGGGGATTGGCCAGCGCTGGCTAGCGGCTTCCTGCTGGGCGATGATGATGGGCGATCGCCCGATCGGCAGGGGCAATTCATCGAGAGCCGTCTCTACGGCGGCGGTCACGGCTTCCAATTGTTCTGTTTCGGTTGAGCCAACCTCGGCTGAGTCGGTTGACTCAAAGCCTGCATTGACCGCCGCCGGAACCACCTGAGTAGCCGCATCTTGAATCGAGGCTCGTAGGGCAGAATCCCGCGACAACCGGGACACAATATGAAACGTATCTGCATTAACGGCAACAGCGATCGCAATACCAATGATCAGCGCTACCCCCTTAGCATTGCGGGTATAAACGCCTCGGGCCCGTTCCATGGAGCGATCGAACCAGGTCGCGACTTCTTTCTCAAACTCTTGCAGCCCTGTTTCTAAGTCATCGGCCCGGTCTTGGGCGATTCGGGCCAAGTCTTGCAGGCTGCGTTGTAATTGGGGTGGAATAGTGCGATCGCGACGGGCCAGCCATTCCTGGCGGCTGGCGGCTGGTGGCAAATCATCAGTAGACAGTGCTGCAACCACCAACTCTACTAAGTCCTGGGGCAGTTGATCATAGTGGTCTGCATCAGTCAGTAACTGAATAATCTCGCTAACCGTCGGGCTGCTCACCGTCCACAACACCGACTGGCGCAAATAGGGCAAGCGATCGCGCACAATGTCTTTGCAATGGTGATCGTCAATGAGCTGGTGGTCAATAGCGTCAATAAAATCTAGCAGGCGATCGGTCGATTCCGCTGCCGCCGAGGAGAGCGATCGCCGCTGTTGATGAAACTCATGGGTAATGCGATTTAGGGCTTGTTTGAGTTGTCCAAACTCCCGGTCAAACAGCGCATCATTGGCAACACTATGGCGCAAGTCCGCCAGTATTTTTTCAGTTTGCACCAACTTTTGTTCAATCGATTCGCGTAGCAATAATTCGCTGTAGCGCTGTCCTAATTCTCGAATATTGAGTTTTTGCAGAATGGCAGATGCAAAGGACTGAGCCGGAATATAAGACGGCCCGCTGCTCTCATTGCCAAAAATGTCCGTGGCGTTCGTCAGGCGGTTCAATGCTGTGGAAATGAGTCGCCCAATCTGTCGCAGCAGCGCTTCGATACGTCCCGTTGCTTCATGGTTTAGCGATCGCACCATTGGAGTTTGATAGAGCCGATCTGCAAAGTCCTGGGCAATGCGATCGCGACGAGAGGAATCTGCAAACAATCGCGTAATAGACTGTTTGAGATGAACCGCTCTCCATTGCAAAATGGTGGCCAGCAACTCTTGAATCTCTGATGCCAATAAACTCAGAGTCAGGTAAAGAAAAATCAGCCCAATTGCAATTTCTAAAATCAACGGCAGCGTCATGCCGGGTTCCTCGTTGCTTTCTATCGAATGAACAGTATGCAGCAAGCTCGGGCCGCCTGGCTCGCTGGAGCTAGCCTAGTCTACGGCCGGCTCATAGCTCCAGCAGATTGTTCTCAAACACCAGCTCCACGCGATCGCTGCGAAACCGAGTCACACCATATTCAATAACGGTTCCATGCTGGTTAATATTAATCGACTCTACCCACAGAATGGGATGATTCAGCGGCAGGTTCAAAAATCGCGCATCTCGTGGCTCTACAAATCGAGCAGATACCGAAGTACGGCGGCGCAAATGATCACACTCGTACACCTGCTGCAAAAATTTGGAAATGGAACTGAGTTGCCGCAGCCTATCGAGAATGTCGGAATCGAGCAAATTCGGAAAACAGACGACGGGCAAATAGCTGGTGCTGACGCTGACCGGCTGCTCATGGTCTAACCCAATCCGTTCAATTAACAACACCGAATCCCCCACCGTAATATTAAGTTGGTCGGCAAGGTCGATGTCTGCCTCGACTGGCTCGGTTCGTAAAAAGTGAAAACCTGCTTTGCGCCCTTGGGCACTCAACAGTTCGTTGTATCGTACCCGCTTACCGATGGGATAACGAATGGACTGATCCGCTACAAATGTGCCCCTTCCCTGCTCAACGCGCAGTAATCCATCCCGCTTTAGGAGGGCGATCGCCTGTCTTAGGGTATGGCGATTCACCCCAAACTGCTCAGACAGTTGTAGCTCCGTCGGAAGGCGATCGCCTACTTGATAAATTCCTTGGCTAATGTCTCGGCGCAGTCGCTCTGCAATTTGGACGTAAACCGGTGTCATGAGTTATCAATAGCAACAAGGGCAAAACAGTAAGAAATAGTTTTTGGATGGGTACATCTCAGTGCTGCAAGGAAGCCTCTAACTGACCGATCAATGCTGCAATGGTAAGGATGTTTGATGGTGCAGACACAGCCCACATCATGAAACATTCTTATGTGAATACCGTTGCCCAAACAGTGAAGTAAACGATTTAGAAATACGCCCTAATCATGATTGAATTAACGCTAACTTCAT
>CAYSIR010000282.1:0-5592 GCA_964431105.1 uncultured Leptolyngbya sp.
GTTGCGATCGCCCTACGGGTTAAGCATCCAACAATTGACGCAATCGACGGATGTGAGTCGCACGGCTAGCCACGATCGCCGATCCGTTTTCTACCTGCACAAACACCTTGCCCGACACCAGTTTTCCGAGCGCGCCTCGTTGATAGACCACCACACCATCGTCTTCTTCGCGCAATTTGCTATAGCCCATTTCGTCCAGCGCGGTTTCGATGGTTTTGAAAAAGGCGTTGGCATCAGGGGCACTGATCTCAATGGATGTGGTGCGGTTGAAGTATCCGCCCAAGGTTCCGGCAAACAGCCCCATCACCAGCCCCAATTGTTGCGGTAGCCCCGTCGAAACTGCAAGACTTAGGGTCTTAGATGAGATGAAGCTCGTTAGCAGCGCAGTGGATACAAAATAGTACATGAACGTAGACGCAAACCCTGGCCCAAATTGCCTTGTGCGATCGCTCATAGCATCCCAAAACTCGACTGCTCTTCAGTGTATCGGTATTGGGGCGCTATCCTTCTTCAGTGATGGCAATTTTCAAACTGCGGCAGAAGGACGTTAGCGCGGCCAGCCCCTCCTTTGGTGCGCCCTCCGCCAGCCGTTTGACAAAGGCACTGCCCACAATGACTGCATCCGCGCCCCATTCCATCACCTGCCGCGCCTGTTCTGGTTGAGAAATGCCAAAGCCAACGCCGATCGCTTTGTCCGTGACGCCGCGCAGGTCTACCAGCAAATCTTTGACGCGATCGCCCACCTGCGTCCGCATTCCCGTTACGCCGGTCACACTCACCAAGTAAATGAAGCCCTGAGACTGTTGGGCGATCGCCTGAATCCGTTCCATTGGGCTGGTCGGTGCCACTAATAGCACAATTTCTACACCCGCCGCATTGGCCGCCTGCATCACCTCCGTGACTTCTTCCAGTGGCAAATCTGGAATCACCATGCCCTTCACGCCGGCCGCCGCCACGGTTGCAAAGAACTTGGCAATACCGCAGTTCAAAATCGGGTTGTAATAGGTAAACAAAACAATCGGCGCTCGAATCTCTGGCGACACGATCTTGACTACCTCTAGCACTTGCTCTAGCTTCGTGCCGCGTGCCAAGGCACGGGTGGCGGCCGCCTGAATGACGGGGCCATCCGCCAGCGGATCAGAATAGGGGACGCCCAATTCAATGATGTCTGCACCGCTTTGGTCTAATAACCGCAGGGCTTTGGCTGTTGTGTCCAAGTCTGGATCACCTGCCGTAATGAAAGGAATCAGCGCACACTGGCCGCGATCGCGCAGTGCATCCATCCGTTGAGACACAGAAACCATTGCAGAATCCTAAAACTAAACGCGCCGTCTTGAACCGCATACCGTTGTTCGATCAACCAAACTTGCCTCACTTGAAAAGACAGCAAATCCGTGATCGACAAACGTCAGCATCAAACCTGAACTATTGTACGGCGCAAGCTGCATCCTCGAACAATTCGCACAAAATTCGGGCGCGCGGCGTATTTTTAATTGCAAAAATTATTCTGGCGATCGCTCAGACGATTGTTCAGCCGCCTGTTTCGCCCGCTCCTCCTCTAACTCAGCCTGTAGCGCCGCGAGTTGCTCAGGAGTCAGTTCATCTAGCCGCTTCTGCAACACCGCATCTTCATAGTCTTGAAGCTGCTGATTCAGCGTCATGTTTTTGGTAACAGCGCGAAATAGGTAGGTCAGCAGCCAGCCTACCAAGCCACCCACAAAAATAGCCTGACTCCAAATTCCGGCATTGGCGCTGTCCAGCCCAAAGCCGCGCAGCCCGATGTAAATTAAGCCACCTGCCGCAAAAATTCCAATTCCAACCGCAATCACATCAACTCGGCGCATCTCTGCCCCAACCTCATGACGTAAGCCACGCTGAACTCACCATACGCTACCTCATCCGTGTGTCTGAGGCGATCGCTTCACGCCCTGGCAATGCGATCGCTTTGGGAGAATCGACATACTCTAGCTCTGAAGCTGACGCTTCTGGGGGCGGAAGTTGAGGAATAGACTTAGAATCAGCATCCCTGGGAAAAACATGAAGACAAAGAAATACATCAGCACCCGCTCAATGGAACTAGCGTCGTACCACCGCTTTTTGAGGTACATAAAGGTCAAGAATGGGATGACCAAAAGGTAGGCCCCGCCCAGAGAGGCATAGAGCAACAGTGTAATCAACATAGGTCGTTGCAACTCAATAAACAGTGATGGACAGGGGCTAGCCGCCTTCTAGCAAACCTAGCGGCTGTCCAACCTACGCTCATCTTATCGTCTTGTTGCAAGACTAAGGACGCTAAATCTTGAAAAACGGGACGCTCAATCAATGGAAAAACTTATAGTCAAGCCTAGCGATCGCAATCATCCTGGCTGCGCTCCTCATTTGGCGAGTTTCTCATTTGGCGAATTTCTCATTTAGCGAGTTTTTAGGATGATCCAATCTGGCAGTTGCAGAAACGGGTAATTAGTGATGGAATAGATAACGGTCTAATTCGCTGACCGCCTATTGATGTGAAGTTGATGAGCGGCGATAGCGTGACAGAGTTGACTCTCTGGAACGACCGCGCACGGGGGTGTGGCGGAATGGTAGACGCTGCGGACTTAGAAAACTGAGCCTTATTGGAGAAATCCAGTAAGTGACGGCTCTCAAACTCAGGGAAACCTAAGGCTGCGATCGCAGTTATGGCAATCCTGAGCCAAGCCAGGGGAACCCCTTGGAAGGTGCAGAGGCCCGACGGGAGCTACCCTAACGTAAAGCCGAGGGTAAAGGGAGGGTCCAATCCTCAAGACTGTGGTTGTTCGGTCGAGCATGACGGAACAGCACGGTTGCAGCGAAAGCTGTGGGAGGGTGAAAATCCGTTGACCTAAAAAGTCGTGAGGGTTCAAGTCCCTCTACCCCCATTCATTGCAATCAATTGACGCAGAGATTCTTTACAGTGCGGGCGCAGTCCACATTGTGAGCCATCTCTGCTAATAATTTTTGCTAGTAGAAAATAGCTTCATTTCATCTGTTTAGTTGTCCTCTATTGGCTCTACTGGTGTGATTTTGGCTGGTGTGGGCAACGCCCACACCAGCCAAAATCACACCACCTAAAATCCCTAGTACCACTACCTATCTGTTTTTGGGTAATTCTTAATCACGGCGAAGCGATCGCCCCAAGTCATTCTGCGGTTTTACAGAACTGCCACCGTAAATTTCCGGTGGACAGCCTTCGTTTGTTTATGAAGAAACGATAAAATCTCCGTATTATTTCCTATGAATTCTCAAAAGTTTGTAAGCTAAACCTTAGACCGTGCGATCGCTCTTACGCCAGGTGAGACAGGTAATTCAGCCGCAAAATATGGCTTGCGCCCTCGATTAGTTCAGCAAATTGCAACACCATGAGTTGGGGTTAGTGCAGACGGGTTCGAGGTTGACGGCAAGCCTCATAGAGGCAATATAGTTAGAATTACGGATGGCATGGGGCTGAACGACCGGCTGATCGTCTTGGTGTTGAGCGAGTCGTTCACCCGTCCAAAGGGTTGGTATGGTTGCATTTCAGCGGCTGAAGGCAGTCGGCGCTATCCAAATGTACCCTTAGATGAGGGGGTGACTCTGCGATCGCACCCGGCTGTGCCAAACCAAGAACTGTCAAATTTCAAGTTGCAAGTTTGCGGAAAATACGGAACTTTGGTTGATAAAGCTACAAAGGCTAACCGTTGGACAATCAGAGATTCCCTGTTGTGACTCATCTACCACTGTTCGTGATTTTCGTGATTGAAGTGCAAAACGTTGTTTTCTACCCCCGATTGCTGCTGTCAGACTATCGAGGTAGTTCCGATCAAGTATTGCTTTCGACGGATATCGCCCAACAGCAATAAACGTGAACCGACCCATCAATGATCCGAACAGTTTCCCAACAACAGGATTCCTAGGAATAGGAGAGGTCAAAACCGTGACTGCATTGCCAAGTAAGAGTGCATCGATTTCCAAGGTGAGGGTCGGACGCCTCCAGCGAGATATTGTCAGCGCCCAAAATCTTATCTATCAGTTTTTGCTACGAATTGTGCGCCGATGGAAGCCAGAGGATGTTCTGGTCGAGTTTCAGCGCTTATTTATTCATCAGGTTAACACCACCAGTTCGGATACGGTGCCAGCCCTCTATGAGATTGTATTTGCCAATCAGGAACAAGAGTTTTGCAACACACTGAAGCGGTCTTGCTACATTTTGATTAACAATTGGGAAATTAGTCGGCAGTTTTCCTATATCTACGAACTCATTGATCTATTTTCTGATGCCACAATTGATAGACCAACGTTATCGCCTACATCACGGCGACTACGGCAATGGCTTCAGAGGTTTGTCAACAGTCAGGATTTTGAAGAAATTAAGCTATTTGCTCATCGATACGATGAGGCAGAGCCTGAACCCTGGAGCCAGCGCTATGCATCTTATCTGTTGGTGCCGCAGTATGCCAACCTCAGTAACCCAATTGAGCAGCGCGAGGCAGCGCGTTCGCTATCATTTCGATTGCGTGAAAAGTTTAAGTTTGACTTAGCCTTCTACACTGCCCACTCTCAGTCATCGCTCAAAAGTACGATAGATAGACAAATAGATGGACAAAATGAACCCAGAAATCCTACCATTCTTGGGGATGAAGTCCTGTGGTTAATTAAGCTAATTGTGGCGCGGCGCGGACAATTTAGCTATACTCACTTGGCACATATTTTCCTTGAACAAACTAAGGATATGCGGTATCGAGCATTCAAAAAAAGCTTGATCAAGTATTTGTTATTTTCTATGAGCGATCGCTCAATTAAAGAACAATTTGAAACGCAGCTTTCTAGTCGCCTGGGTGAACTGTACGAGAGTCATGACCGCCGCCGGTTAGATGATGCGTTGCTGCTACGAACCTGTAACCGCGTGATTGATTGGCTCACCAGTGAAGATGGTGAACAACCTGCAACATTATTTGTGCTAACCCTGTCTCACGGCAATCCGTTGATATTAGTCACCGTTTTGCTGAAGCTCGTCTTGTCCTGCAATTATTCACGGGTGCATCTTGAGTCTCGGATTGCATCTCTGATTCGCTACTATGCTGCGCTGCCGGAAGATGACTGTCGATGGGTTCTGAATTTTTTAGAGGTGTTTCGTATTACGATGACCATCCATGCAGAGAATATTGAGTACAACTTGGTCACTTCGTCCGCTCCTAGCCCTGTCCTGAAGTTGGGCAAAACGCGGTTTGATAATTATCGTATTTTTTCGCAAGCTAAACGTCATCATGAGTTTGATGATGATCAGATGTTGGAAAAAATTGCTCAGTTGGATGCGATCGCTGCTGATTCTGAATCTGTAACTGAATTTAATGAATCAGCCAGAGATGAGCGTCTGAATGCGTGAACGCCAAAATCCTGCATTCCAAAATTCTGCACTAGAAGTTAATCTCTTTGGTTATTTAGAGGGTAGAGAATCAAACCTCAGATACTTTGAGATGCTAGACTTAAGACTCTGAATTTAACCGCTAGTTTCGACAACGGGCTTGTCTAGGTAAGCGCTAACGACTAGCCTATTAGGTAGTGGTATTCATGTAATGATTTTTGGTGGTGTGGGCG
>CAYSIR010000283.1:0-5581 GCA_964431105.1 uncultured Leptolyngbya sp.
GTTTGTCGGAAGCACTGGAGATGGGTGTACTTATTAGCCCAATATTGGGGGAAGCCTGTCCTGAGCTTGTCGAAGGGGGGGTGGGGGATGAGGGCAATACAGGGATTTGCAAACGTGACATGCTCCCAGTAGACGTGACGTGTTGCGCAACTCGGCAAATTTGTAGAGGGTAACAGCTAGGGTTGCGAACGACCTTACCTGATGATTATGACTGTATTTTCCAGCCGCCGATACATGTCTAGCGTGTTCTCTCGGATTTTCTCAATCTGCAATAGACAGTCTCATTATGCCTGAGATTTAGCTGCCCTTTTGCGGATCTGAGGGCGATCGCCCCTGTCCTTCAACTGCTATTTTGGTAGAGCATCTTGATTTTATGTATAAAAAAAGACATAACAATGAGCTAGATGCTGGTCAGTTGCCAGACGTTGCGGGTTCCTCAACGGATGGGGGGCGGTATGGTTCCATTACCCGACCTCAGAGAGAGTGGGATAACGGACAGCCATCAGGCTCTCTATCTGACTGTTGTCGAGTTTATAGCGTTAATGATGTGTCAATGAGTGAGGCATCTCGTACCTCTGCAATCACCGAGTTGGACAGTATTCCCTTCGTCATTGTCCATCAATTTTCGAGTGTCGTTTTATACGCATCTCCGGCATTGGTTGCAGAATGGGGTGGTTCGGAAGATTTGATCGGGCGATCGCTTCAGCAATGGGTCGAGATTCCGTCCGTGTGGTCTTTAGAGCAGCCGGGTTTGGATGCCGCAAGCCATCCTACGGCATCCTCCCCAGTGGTGTATCCATCGGTGCGGATCAAGGGAACTCAAGAAACGCGATCGCTCTCAATGGTGCCGATTACCTTTCAGGAGCAGCCCAGTCTCATGGTCATTATCGGTGCAGGTGTGCGTCATCCTCTCCTCGAACAAGAATTACACCAGCGCATTCAATATCAGGAAGCTGTGGCCAAGCTGGGGCAACAGGCCCTAGTTGAAACCAACATTCCAGCGTTGATTGAACTAGCGGTTGACCTCGTGGCGGAAGCGATCGCCGCTGACTATGTGCAATTGTTGCGGCTGCTGCCCAACGGCTCCACCTTCATTGTTCAAGCTGGGCGGGGTTGGCCAACATCGCCCGTGGATCGGGTGATGGTGAGTGCGCAGCCGAGTACACAAGCTGGCTATACCCTCCAGCAAGGGCAGCCGGTCATTGTCCATGATTTGCAGATCGAAACCCGCTTCTCTGGCGAGCCATTTTTGCATAACCATTTTGTGGTGAGCGGTGTGACTGTCCTAGTGGCGGGTGAGCCATCTCCCTACGGTGTCTTAGGGGTTCATACACGCCATCCTCGCCATTTCACTCAGGAGGATGCCGACTTTTTGCAGGCGATCGCCAATGTGTTGGCCGCCGCCGTTGCCCGTCGCCAAACTGAAGATAACTTACGCTTGATGAAACGGGCGATCGCCGCTAGCAGCAACGGCATTGTCATTACCGATCCGCACCAGCCGAATAATCCTGTAATCTATGTCAATCCTGGCTATGAGCGCATTACAGGCTACAGCGCCGTAGAGATAATTGGCAAAAATTGTCGTCTATTGCAGGGGCAGGGTACCGATCCAGACACCAAACGACAGATTCGTGATGCGATCAACACCCAGCAAGAATGCCACGTCACTATTCAGAACTACCGCAAAGATGGCACTCCCTTTTGGAATGAGTTATTTATCGCGCCAGTCCTCGACAGCAATGGTTATCTAACCCATTTCATCGGCATTCAGACAGACATTACCGAACGTCGCCGTGCCCAAGAACGGTTGCTGAATGAATATAGCTTGCTCAACGGCATCATTCAAACCAGCGTTGCGGCAGTGCTGGTTTTTAACCACGACGGCCAGGTCATCTTTGCCAACGATCGCGCTGAACAAGTGCTGGGGCTGACGACGACCCTCCTGATGCAGCGTCGCTACAACTCCCCAGACTGGCAAGCGCGCGATTTTGACGGCGTACCACTCACGGATGAGCAGTTTCCATTCCAGCAGATCCAAGCGTCGGGGCAGCCGGTATTTGATGCCCCGATGACAACGGTGGGCGGCGATGGACGGTTACGCTACCTGATGATGAACGGCGCACCGCTGTACGATACGGACGGCAGGTTAACCGGTGTGGTTGTCTCCATTGTGGATGTGACGGAGCAGCGCCGGATTGAGGCGGCTTTGCGCGATAGTGAACAACGGCTGAACGGTATCCTCAATTCCCTGGAAGATGTGGTGTGGTCGTTTTCGCCATCTCTGGAGTTGCTGTATCTTAGTCAGGCGATTGAAACGGTGAGCCTGCGATCGCGCCAGGACTTTTTTGAGCATCCGACCCTTTGGTATGAGATGATTCATCCCCATGACCAAGCGATCGCCAACGCCGGGTTCCATGCGTTGCTGACCACTGCCAAAGCCGACTATGAATATCGAATTGTGCGGCCAACGGGCGAGGTGCGCTGGCTGCGAGAACGAGGGCGTGCCGTGTATGACAATGAGGGGCAATTGCTGCGGTTTGATGGCATCAGTACTGATGTGACGCAGCAAAAACGCACTGAAGATGAGCTACGCAAAAGTGAGCAGCGGCTGCGGCTGACGTTTGAGCAGTCGCCGATCGGCAAAGCTATCACCACCCCATCGGGGCAGTTTGTGCAGGTGAACCGGGCGTTTTGTCAGTTTTTGGGGTATTCGGTACAGGAATTGCTGGGCATGAGCATCAGCGAGGTAACGCATGCTGACGATTTGATGACCGGATATGGGATGCTGCAACGCTTGCTGGATGGGGACATTTCTGACTTTCAGCAGGAACGGTGCTATCGCCGTAAAACCGGAACATTGGTTCATGCCATCGCTCGGGTTGCCCTGATTCGCGATCGCCTAGGCAAGCCGCTGCACATTGTGAATCAAGTGATCGACATTACTGAGCGCAAACGCATGGAAAAGCAAATGCTCCATGATGCGCTGCACGATACGCTCACCGGCTTGCCAAATCGGGCGCTGTTTTTGGATCGGCTACAGCAGGCGATCGCCCGTGCAGAACGGGATTCGTCTCGGCTGTTTGCCGTCTTGTTTCTTGATATTGATCGCTTCAAGGTGGTGAACGATAGCTTGGGGCATCGGGTGGGCGATCAACTATTGGTGGCGATCGCCCGTCGGTTGCAGCAATGTCTGCGTCCGGGAGACACCATCGCTCGACTAGGAGGCGATGAATTTGCGCTCCTTTTGGACAATATTCAAGCCGTGATGGACGCCACCCACATCGCTGAACAGATTCATCAATTACTGCAATTTCCTTTCCAACTGAATGGCTACGATGTTTTTGCAACCGCTAGTATTGGCATTACCCTGAATCCTCAAACGAAGGCCCAAGCTGAAAGTTTGCTGCGCGATGCGGATACGGCCATGCATCGCGCTAAGAAACAAAGACGGGGGCATTATCTGTTGTTTGAGACGGATATGTATGATCAAGCCGTGGCGATGCTGGAGATTGAGAGCGATCTGCGGCGATCGCTAGAGCGCAACGAACTGCGTGTGTTTTACCAGCCTATTGTGTGTTTGGCATCGGGGCAGTTGTCGGGGTTTGAGGCGCTCGTGCGCTGGCAGCACCCTAAGCGCGGCCTAGTATCGCCAGTGGAGTTCATCCCCATTGCTGAAGAAACAGGGCTAATTGTGCCCATTGGGATGTGGGTGTTGGAAGAAGCCTGTCGGCAATTGCAGGAGTGGAAGATGCAATTTCCGCAGTCCTCAGAAATTGCCATGAGCGTCAATCTGTCGCCTCGGCAACTGTCGAGTCCAAATTTGGTAGAAAAAATTGGCTGCATTCTGAATAAGGTGACGCTGTCTCCGTTCCAACTGAAGCTTGAAATTACTGAAAGCGGCATTATGGAAAGTGCAACGACGGCAAAGACGTTACTAAGGGCGTTGAGCGATCGCAACATTCAACTCTGCATTGATGATTTTGGTACGGGCTACTCATCACTCAGCCGTCTCCATGCGTTTCCGATTGGTACCCTCAAAATCGATCGCTCGTTTGTTCAAGAAATGATTACCGATGATGGCAAAGCCAAAATTGTGCAGGCAATCGTGGCGTTGTCCCATGCGCTAGGCATGGGTGTGATTGCCGAAGGGATTGAAACTGAGGAACAGCTAGCGGCGCTGCGATCGCTGGGGTGCGACTATGGCCAGGGCTTTTGGTTTGCCCGACCACTACCAGCCGATCAGGCGGCTGATCTATTGCGGCAGTTTCCAACCTGGTAGCGGTCTGAGGTACTGGCGCGATCGTGGGGCGTCACTTTTCCACGCGATAGCCAAGGTCAGCGAGGTGATGGCTGGACTGCCGCCAGCGGGGCTGAACTTTAACAAATAATTCTAGGTAGACCTTGCCCATAATCAGAGATTGGATCTGTTGACGGGCGGCGCTGCCGATCGCTTTCAGCATTTGCCCACCGGAACCGATGAGGATGCCCTTTTGGGATTTTCGCTCTACGTTAATGGTGGCAAAGATGTGGGTAATGTCGGGTGTTTCGTCTACGCGCTCAATGGCGATCGCTACTGAGTGAGGCACTTCTTGGCGGGTCAAAATCAAAATTTGTTCGCGAATCAGTTCGCCCATAATGAAGCGTTCGGGCTGATCGGTGACAAGATCGGGTGGGTAGTAGTAGGGGCCAGGTTCGAGGCACTGGATCAGTCGATGCTGTAGCGCTGCCAGTCCTTCGCCAGTCAGGGCCGAACAGGGCGCGATCGCCCACTGATGCTGATTCGCTAGGTCGCGATAGGTACGCGCCAAGGATTCGGCGGTGTCGGGGGATTGGGCATCAATTTTGTTCAGTCCCAGCACCACCGGCACATCCACATGGTTCAGCAGATCAGCAATGTAGCGATCGCCGCCCCCGGCTTCGGTGGTGGCATCCACCACAAATAGCACCACATCTACAGATTGAATGGCAATCTTGGCATTTTGCACCAGCACGCGCCCCAGTTGGTGATGGGGCTTATGGATGCCCGGCGTATCCACAAAAATGGCTTGGGCTTCGGGAGTGGTGAGAATGCCGCGCAGCCGATTGCGGGTCGTTTGCGCCACCGGAGACGTGATGGCAATTTTCTGCCCCACAAACTGATTCATCAAGGTAGATTTGCCGACGTTCGGTCGCCCGACGATGCCAATAAACCCAGACCGAAAGTCAGGCGGGGCAGCCGGTATGGGTGAAATGCCAAAGGCACTCAGCACATCAGCCGTGCGATCGCTCGCGGTATCTCCATTGTCAGTGCGATCGGGGGGCGGGTTGGAGGTGGGTTGGGCAGCGTGTTCTGGCATAGATCCCTGACGATTGGTGATGGATGGGATGGGGCATTGAGCGATGGATGGAGCACTATTTTAGAATTTCTATCTTAACAGTCTGGATCATTCCCAGGGCGATCGTGCGATCGGGAACGGTTCAGACTGCGGTAGCATTCACATAAAAAAGATGTTGGGTGGTGTGGGCGAGGCACCACCCAACGTCTTTACCAATAGAGAACCAATAGAGGACTGCCCGCGATGGTGCGATGCACAGCCCGCCC
>CAYSIR010000284.1:0-5565 GCA_964431105.1 uncultured Leptolyngbya sp.
CGATCGCTCCCCAATCCCTCGACACAGGATGGAGCGATCGTATTTTGCTACCTCTAAATGATCAAACCACCCATTTGTCACCAAATCAAAACTTATAGCGCGAGGGAGTGATAGCCACCGGGCAGAAAGTATTACAGTAGATAACGTACTAACCGCCCTCCGTACAGCATGACTCAATCGACACCCTTTAGCATTGATGACTACGTGGATTGCTCCGCCGCGCTGATGGGACTGTCCCTATCGCCAGAATCCCGTGCGGCTGTGATTCGCAACGTGGCTACCCTCGCCGCGATCGCTCAGCCTGTGCTGGAGTTTGAGCTAACGCCGGTTGACGAAATTGCCCCGGTCTTTATTCCTACTTCCCCCAATGATTGACCTCAATACCGCCGATGCGATCGCCACCACTGAGGCGGTGCGCTCTAAAATCGTTAGCGCTGTTGATGTATTAAATGCTACACTCGATCGCCTTCAAGCCCGTGATCCTGCTCTCAATTGTTTTACGGAAGTCCTAGCGGATGAGGCGATCGCTCAAGCCCAAAAAATTGATGGTGCGATCGCCGCTGGTCAAGACCCAGGGCGGTTAGCGGGGGTTCCGTTTGCGGTCAAAAATTTGTATGACATTGCCGGACTGACGACGCTGGCCGGTTCCATCATTGAGCGCAATACGCCGCCTGCCACCCAGGATGCGACGGCGGTGCAACGCCTGAAAGCGGCCGGAGCTATCCTGGTTGGGGCGCTGAATATGGATGAATATGCCTACGGGTTTGTCACGGAGAACACCCACTATGGCAATACTCACAACCCCCACGATCGCGATCGCGTAGCGGGCGGCTCGTCGGGCGGGTCGGCGGCGGCCGTGGCGGGAGGCATTGTGCCGCTCACCCTCGGTTCTGATACCAATGGCTCGATTCGGGTTCCGGCGTCATTGTGCGGCATTTTTGGGCTAAAGCCGACCTATGGGCGCGTCTCGCGGGCGGGCACGTTTCCGTTTGTCAGCAGTCTGGATCACATTGGCCCGTTTGCGCGATCGGTGCGGGATATGGCGGCGAGTTTTGATGCGTTGCAGGGCCCCGACCCCCGCGATCCGGTTTGTTGCGATCGCCCCGTGGAACCTACGGAATCTGCACTTCACAGAAATCTGGATGGATTAACGCTGGCGATCGCCGATGATTATTTTTCGCGGGGTGGATTGCCAGACGTCTTTGAAGCAGTAGATCACGTTGCCAAAGCCCTAGATATTGAACAAACCATTACCATTCCCGAAGCCAGTCGCGCCCGTGCCGCTGCCTACATCATCACGGCGATCGAAGGCGGCAACCTGCACATGGGCAATCTGCGAAAATGCGCCCAGGATTTTGATCCCGCCACCCGCGATCGCCTAATTGCCGGGGCGATGGTTCCTGGCGATTGGTATGTCCAAGCCCAGCGTTTTCGGCGGTGGTATCGCGCGAAGGTGATGCAACTGTTTGAGCAGGTGGATGTCATCCTCACGCCCACTACACCCTGCCCTGCGCCGTTCATTGGTCAAACCAGCCTGATGATTGATGGCGCTGAAGTGGTGCCCCGCGCTCATTTGGGCTGTTTTACGCAGCCGATTTCGTTCATTGGGCTGCCGGTGCTGTCGGTGCCGGTGGTGCGATCGCCTGGTCAATTGCCGGTCGGGGTTCAACTGATTGCCGCGCCCTATCAAGAGGCGAAGCTCTTCCAAGTCGCGGCGGCGCTGGAACGACAGGGGGCGATCGCGGCCCCAATTCCAACGTTTCAATAATCTGGTGACGGCTCAGTGACGATTAGGGGCGATCGTGGCATCCTGAGAAAAAAGATACTGCGATCGCCATGCCCCATCCTGAAACCATCCCTACCCTGCCCCATCAATCCCTCGTGGCGGATATCGACCTGATGATCCGCGCCCGTTTCCCCATCCTCTACATTGTCTCCATCGAAGAAGAACCGGTGGAACTGGTGCTGAAACGGGTGGCTGATGTCACCAATCCGTCCCGCCATTTGCTGCTGTGGGATGTGGTGCGTGGCTGGAACGATGATGGCACCGCCAAAGGCTCCGTGATGCCCGCTCTCAAACGCATTGCCGACGTGCCGCCCGATGAGCGAGTTATCTTTGTATTGCGCGATCTGCATGGTATTCTAAGCCAGCCCAATCACGATAAGAATGTCCCGGTTATCCGTGAGCTAAAGAACCTGACCCGCGACCTCAAACGCAGCCGCAAGACGCTGATTTTGCTGAGCCACACGTTAGAAATTCCAGCCACGCTCTCAGAAGACATCACCGTTATTGATTTTCCACTGCCGGACGCTCCCGAAATTAATTATCTGATTACAAAACTGGTGGTCAAAGATAAGCTGAAGGTAGACGGACTAGCCCGCGAACAGTTGATTAAAGCCTGCCAAGGCCTGAGCCGTGAACGCATTCGGCGGGTCTTAGCAAAAGCCCTAGCCGCTAAGCAACAGGTCAACGATTCCGACATCCTCAGCGTTCTGGATGAAAAAAAGCAAGCGATTCGTCAAACAGGAATCCTGGAATTTTTTACCACGCAGGACTCAATGAAAAGCGTGGGCGGTCTGGATAATTTGAAACACTGGGTACGCATGCGGCAGGATGCCTTTACCGAAGAAGCCCGGCGCTACGGTATTCCTAATCCCAAAGGGGTGCTGCTGGTGGGCATTCAAGGAACCGGCAAATCCTTATCTGCCAAAACGATCGCCCATGAATGGCGATTGCCCCTCCTGCGGTTGGATACAGGACGGCTGTTTGGTGGCATCGTGGGCGAAAGTGAAAGCCGCGTTCGGCAAATGATTCAACTGGCAGAAGCGATCGCCCCCTGCGTGTTGTGGATCGACGAAATCGATAAAGCCTTTGGCAACATCACTAGCGGCTCCGATGGCGATTCGGGAACCAGTCGCCGCGTCTTTGGCAGCTTAATTACCTGGATGCAGGAAAAAACCAGTCCAGTGTTTATCGTCGCTACCGCCAACAATGTCGGTATCTTACCCGCCGAACTATTGCGAAAGGGTCGCTTTGATGAAATTTTCTTTTTGAACTTACCCACCGAAGCCGAACGGCAGGATATTTTCAAGGTGCATTTGCAAAAGCTGCGTCCTTCCCGCCTGCGCAACTTTGATTTGCAACTGCTGGCCCGCCAAGCCAAAGACTTCAGCGGAGCCGAAATCGAGCAGGTAATCATCGACGGTATCCATCGCGCCTTCAGCCAAGTCATCAACGGACAGCGCCGCGACTTCACCACCGAAGACATTATGCTGGCGATCGAAGAAACCGTGCCCCTAGCTGCGATCGCCCGCGACCAAATTGAAGGACTAAAACGCTGGGCCGCCGAAGCCGGAGCCAGAACCGCCTCCAAAGATGTGCAACTGATGACCGAACTGCGCCAATACGCCACCCAGCAGAGCATTGAGCCGTTGGATGTAGATTGAGTTAGCATGATGAGAACGCAATCACTGACCCTACCCGCCCAAACCTCATGTCCCACTTCACCACCATCAAGACCCAAATCAAGAACGTTGATGCCTTGGTTAAAGCCCTTGCCGATGTTGGTTTCCGCTCCGTTGAAGTCCATCAGACAGCTCAGCCATTGATGGGCTATGAAGGCGATGTGCGATCGCAAACCGCTGAGGTCATCATTCGGCGTAAATTTGTCGGTCGGCTCAGCAACGACATCGGCTTCAAACGCCAGCCCGACGGAACCTACGAAGCCATCATTTCCGACTACGATCGCCGTCATGGCTACGGAGACGATTGGCTGGGGCAAGTGATGCAGCGCTACGGCTATCATCACCTAACGGCAACGGCAGCACAGCAGGGGTTTGCGATCGAGGAGGAGGAGAACCTAGAAGATGGCACGATCCGTTTGGTGGTTGCCCGCTGGCATTGATAGCCATTAATATACGGTATCGTGATGTGCGCGGCCCTGCCGAAAAGGGGATCTCAAATCCTACCTCAGCCCATCGGTCAGAGCCGTCTACAGATGATCTGGCTGTTTTATGACTACAGCAATCCCAGATGAGTTCTACAGAATAAAATCTGTACTGCGCACAGAGCTGACTCCTCTCAGTTCGATTTCCATTTCAGCCCTCACATCACCGTCACCCTGTCGGTCAATTTGCAATATTGTAGAGCCGCCAGATGTAAAGTATCTAACTTCCCCAGCAGTTCCAGAAAAGGATCGTGTACCGATGAATCGAAAGGATTGATTTCCGGAAATATTCAGATTTGCGTCAATATTTGCCAGTGAAATCTTATCAAAACCTGAAGAAAGGTTGTCAACAATATCTCTTCTTCTACCGATTCCACTGTCTCGGACGCTATCGAACCGAAATATATCCTTGCCGCTACCATCAATCAAAATATCTTTTCCTCTGCCGCCGACTAATATGTCATTTCCGTTACCACCAATCAACGTATCATTGCCAGCGCCGCCGATCATCCTGTCATTTCCATTATCACCGATCAATCTATCATTCCCGGTGCCTCCGAATATTTTATCATTCCCGGTTCCACCAATGAGCGTGTCGTTACCTCCAAAACCCTGAATAAAATCATTGCCGCCGTTGCCTCTTAGAATATTGTTGAAGTTGCTTCCCAGAATGCGATCGCTATTCTGGGTTCCTTTAACTCTCGTAAAGTTCAGCACATTCCGAACCAGGGAACCGACTCTGGGGATATTATTGATAATCAATCGCTGCTGCTGCAAATTAACGTTGATCGACGTACTTGTCGTTGCAGGAACGCTGCTGCTGTCAATCGTATTTGCTCTGGAGCGAGAGCCAATGATAACTTCAATGCGATTTAGCCTATCCCGCCCTGCCCTACCTTTGGAAATAACTCCTCTAGGTAACAAAGTAATTGGCGCTCTTAGGTTGCTATAGTCAACAACGTCAGATCTCGACGTTCCGTTGAGTGTGAAATTACCTGATCTTCCAAAGTAGACTACCATGATGAATCCTCCATTAATTACCGGAGCTTCTTATTTAGGTCAGAAGCATTTTTGTGTCCTGTACTGACTCATCGGATTAGAAAAAGAGTTTCATGCAGATGGTTAGTGGAAATACTCTGGACAGGCTTTGAATACTGAGAGGGAATGACGCTCCAATGATTCTCAGAGTGGTCAAACCGGTTTAATATGGCGGCTTCTGGCGCTACGGAAATAGTCCATACCTTAAATGCCCCTTGAAATGAAGCTAGAAGGGTCAAACAAGGGTTAAACCTAGTTGGCTGACAACAGCCTATTGCCCTCACCCCCAACCCCTCTCCCAGAGGGCGAGGGGAGCCGATCCACTCTTTCCAGTTCCCTCGCCCCTTGGGAGAGGGCTAGGGAGAGGGCTTTCGAGGATGTTAGCGGCAAGTTTTGTCAGTCAAACAAGGGTTAAACACTGATTAGCTGACAAACTATTACCGGTAGTCCTCTATTGGTAAGGATTTTGGGTGGTGTGAGCATTGTCCACACCACCCAAAATCCTTACATGAATACCACTACCCAATTACCCAGCCGGTTGAGTTGAGATAGTGAAGCGACCCGCAGACGGTTCGCTGGA
>CAYSIR010000285.1:0-5559 GCA_964431105.1 uncultured Leptolyngbya sp.
TGTAATCTGTGCCTACACCATAAAGAACTCTTACATGAAGACCACTACCGACAATGGAAAACCAAGTGCTGAGTTATCTAAGCTAGTTGACTAATAAAACCGGCTAAACCTAATTGACTGACAAACCGTTGCATAGATGATCCTACTAAATTCTGCTGTAGGTTGGGTTGGTGACAGCATACCCCAACAAGACGCCTGTGAGTGTTGGGTTTCGTTGTCGTCATCTAGCCCATTGGGCGATCGCTGGTCAGCCAATCAGACTGCTAAACCTTAGCCACTGAGCGGGTCAGGAAACTGAACCCTACACTCTCTAAAATTTTGGAAGCAGTTTCCGCGCCCAATCCAGAATCTTTTATCAGTCAATCGGTCATCCGAGTCAGCGGACTGATTGTCCAAGAATTTAGGCTAAGCCTAGCACACCCCCAAATAGCAGGCCTCGTTGCGCCTTCTCTCTACATCTCTGCCAATTTTGGGAGAAAGACAGTGAATGTTTGGCTCCCCTTCGCCCACCGTTGGGCGCTATGCATTATGCAAAAGTCGCTAGACCCTTTGCCTCACCACCCTTCTATGGCAGTAGCCATTTTGTTTGGGATATGGGATTTTGGCTTGGTGCTGTCACTCAGACCTCATTTCTGATCTGAAGGGAAAAATGCGGGTTTCAGCGAGATTTGCATGATGGATAGCTGTTGGGAGAAGCATGTCCTGAGCTTGTCGAAGGGGGGTTGGGGAATGAGGGTAATGCAGGATTTGCAGACAGGACTCGCTTCCCTCCAGATATAGCGCCACTCATGATTGAACGATGGGCATGGGAACCGATGCCAATGCCCAAGACGTCAAGAGGCAGGTCAATTTAAACCACCCAAACCATTCATCTATAACAGCCCTGGACGACTTGGATAACATGCAAATGTTGGGTGAACTTCATCAAAGGCGTTTTGCAGGAGCGTCTAAATATCATCCAAATAGGGGTTTGTAAAAAATAGTGGCACGCTTCTCCCTCAACTCAGCGCCTATCGGCGATTAAGGAAAATAGTGGCAAAATAGACGGCATTCATGCACAATTTGGCAGAGCTGAGGTAGTACTCATGGCCCGTTCACGCTCAAAACATCGGCGTATTAACATCAAATACCGTCGAATCAAATACTGTCGAACCGCTGTATAAATCGTACAGAAAACCAGCCCCCAAGCAGTGACTACTACTCTATAAGCATCTGATACACGAACGATAGACCCATATCCATCAACTATCTATCAAACATCCATCAAACATCAACGCAGCAGATAAAGGAGTAACAACACCATGAAACGCAGACAAGCTGGATATTCGATCGCCATTAGCCTGGGGATGGCAAGCCTGTTGGGTATGGGAGGGGCCATCGCTGGAGAGACCCTCATGCGTCTTCCTGAAAATGCGATCGCCCAGCGGGCCGGCACTTGCCGTGCAACGGTTGCTCAAATTGCCATCTACGAACAGCCCAATGCCCAGAGTCGCGTAGTTGGTGCAATTCCTGGAGGAGGAGAAATGATGTTGGGTGAGGGTCGTGCAGATGGCTGGATTCGCATTGTTCAGCCCAGTGTAGGCTGGGTGGATACTAGCTTCCTAATTGGAAATGATGACTCTCCTTGCCCCGCAGGATTTAGCGCCTATAACCCTCCGAGTACAACGGCTCCAGCCCCAATGCCACCGGCAACGCCACCGAACCCGTCCGTTTCTGAGGTGCCCATGGAGATGGCCCAGTGCGAAGTCGTACCTGAAAACGGCTTAATTGTTCGTAACCAACCCGTAATCTCCGATCGCACCTACTTGGCTACGATTCCGTCGGGGATGCAGGAGTTCGTCTTTACCAATCGCGTGCGGGCTACCGTTACGGCTGAAGGTCGCCGCAGTTGGATTTATATTATGGCTCCCTTTGAAGGGTGGATTTCGACGGGCTTTGTGGGCGATCAGTCTAACCTAAACGGGGTTGGCTGCCCTTAATCTTCGACACAAACCCATCTCACCTGAGCCATACTGGAACAAATTGGCTATTGAGAAATTGGCGTAGTCGAGATAATCCTCCCTGCGGTCGCGTAGGCGAGTTCACTATATTAAGGCAACGTATCTAAATTTACTGCTGCTGGGGTTCATCATAGACAATGAAGAGTGGTCATCTACACCTCACTGATCATGCGATCGCCGGGCACTGGGGTCTCTAATCGTGACAGTTAGTTTAGCCGTCAGATCAATCAGATCAAACGGTCGGCTCAAACTGCCAGATGTCAGATTAGACGACTGTGACTGATGCACTAGCAGGACACAACCTGCATTCTGTCGTTGCAGTTCACCTTCCACAACCTCACTGACTTTTAGAGATAGGAATGGCAGCGTCAGACCTATCAGGTTAGACCTATCAAGTTAGAGAGGAATGGCAGCCAGCGATTATAAATGAATGCCGGATTGCAACTCGCTCTATGACTAGCCACATTCGTCTAAACCGTGCGACCCATGAATGGGTGATTTATGCTCCCAGTCGCCGCAAGCGTCCCCAAGATTTTCAAACCAAACCGTCTGCGCCCGCCCAACCGGATGAAAAAGAGCGCTGTCCCTTTTGTTCTGATCAAACGCCAGAGCAGATTTTGCTAGAGCTACCGAATGGCGATGGTTCGGGATGGCAAACGCGGGTGGTGTCGAACAAATTTCCGGTTCTAACTCCGGACGTGGAACCCCATCGATCGCTGTCTGGAATTTATCTGGCTTTGCCGGGCTATGGGCATCATGAGGTGTTGATTGAAAGCCCCGATCATGACCAAACACCAGCAACAATGTCCGTAGAAGCCATCAGTGCCATCATCGAGAGCTATCGATTGCGATACTTGGCATTGATAAAAATTCCACAAAACTTGTTCATTATTATTTTCCGCAACCACGGTAAGGCAGCCGGAGCCTCGTTGCGGCATCCTCATTCCCAAATTATTGCTACTCCCATTGTCCCTCGCCATTACCGTTGGCATGAAGATGAGGCGCAGCGCTATTTTGATGAATGGGGACGATGTGCCTATTGCGATATGTTGGAATTTGAATTGGGCGATCGCCAGCGATTGGTCGGCGAGAATGACGAGTTTGTTGCCTTTGTTCCCTATGCAGCAGAGGTTCCTTTCGAGGTGATTATTTTACCGAAGCAGCATAGCGCTGACTTCGGTACGATTTCTCCATCTCAGGTGCGATCGTTTGCCAGTTTGCTGAGGTATATTTTGAATCGCCTCTATGTCAAACTACACAATCCCGACTATAACTACGCAATTCTGACGGCGGCTCGCTACATGGCCAATGAGCCTCATCTCCACTGGCATTGTCAAATTCGCCCCCGGCTGGGAACGCCAGCCGGATTTGAGATGGGATCGGGGATCAGTATCAATCCCTCGCTGCCTGAGGCTGATGCAGCGTTTCTAAATAGTGAGTAACGGCGAGTTGCTAGTGCAAAGGCAGGTATTAAGCTGCTGGCTCAAATTGCAATTGCCAAACGCGATCGCTGCCATCATCTACAACCTGCATATCCGTCAAAATCATGACTTGGTTGAGTACCGGATAGGCTTCACCAATGCTAAGTCCTGAAATCCGTTGGCTATTGGCTGGATAGGTCAAAACAACGCTATAGCTTTTCGCGTAGTCTTCCAAGCCGTGGATGGTTGTGCTGGTGTCCATATTAGAAACCTCCTAAAAAGAGATGTCAGCGCCGCTGATTGATTAACAAAACATTTGCATTGGGCGCGGAAACTGCTTCCCTACCGAATTTTAGATAATGTAGAGGTCAGGTCTCCTGACCCGCCTGGTGGTTAGGGCTACATCAGTTTCGTCAGTCAATCAGGTCAACGCCGTTATTACTAAGCTATTCGATCCCCGCTAAATGACATCCGTAGACAGTCATCCAAGTCCGTGAATGACTGGAATGATTCAGGGTTCTCGCCGTAAATCTACGGAGCGCGCCGTCGGGTGACTTGACAATACTAAACATCGGCATTGGCGATCGCGGGCCCTTCCCGATTGGTTCGGCTCAACTGGTTTGAATCCAATGGCTTGAATCCAATGGCTTGAATCCAATGGCTTGAATCCAATGAGTTACATCCAAGGGTTCGGATCAATATGACCGGCGGGCGTTGTCTTCGGTGCGAGCAAAACCTGACTGACAACCGTTTGAGAAATTCTGCGCCGGGTCAATTTAGAGTCCGGTATGCTCAATCAGCGCTGGGGTTCATGCGGCTCAGTCCAAGCTATACCCAATAATTGATGGGTCAAAAGTCTGACTACGATCGCAGTAAAGCCATTTTCCTCATGGGCGATCGCAGCGATCGTGACCGACAAACCCAGGGCAATCTAACCATTCTGATACGTTTCGGCTCTGCTATGGGAATCGCTAAGTTTAGTTAGGGGTTGATGAACGCTTTATGAATACTGCCATATTAGCCATTGTTGATGAATGTTCTATGAAATTGCAGTAATTACGGATACATCCTCCCTTCAAAATTGCCATCCTAGATTCAGTGAAACGTGAACCGATTAAATTTATCACCTCCGGGAGAACGTCATGACTCAACTACGCACATTAACGACGGCAACGGTTTCTGTATTAGGTGGGGTACTGCTGAGTGGCGCGATCGCTTCGACGGCGTCAGCTCTTAGCTTTGTGCCCCAGCAAGAAGGAGAAATTAATGCCGGGGTCGGGCCGTCGCTTGATGCCAATGGATACATTGCTGGTGATCTAGGTTTCACTGTGGAAAGCTTGGAATTCACAGCAACCAAGGGCGGTGAGGCGATCGCAACTCGTAGCCGTCTGTTTGTAGACCAGGCAGGAACATCGAATAGCTATCTAGGCGGTATTTCGTTTCGTAGCCGTGACATTGGTACCAGTGATACAAACCAGTCGTTTTGGTTTCGCCCTGTTGCCATGATTACCGGACGCGGCGGCACTGTCCTAGAGAGAGGGGAGCTTGAAGTCGGGCGCTTTGCCTTCAACTTCAACAGCACACTCGAATCACTAACTCTAGATTTCTTCGATGTTGAAAAGCGGGGAACGTCTGTGCTGAAGGTCAATGGTGAGGCAGTTGATATTGCCATTGCGCCTGGACGGAACAATTCGCTACAAAACTTGGTGTTGAACAACGTGAACACTATCGAACTAATGCTAGGAAATGCGGATACCGGCGGCCGCTACGCGGCGGGCGACGGGGTTTTGCTGCAAGCTTCAGGGCAGCCCACGGAGGAAGTGCCAGAACCTACTACCATGGCCGGTATTGCTCTGGCGGGTGCTGGTCTGGCCTATGCTCGTCGTCGTAAGCAAGCGACCGCCTAGGTTGAGGGTTGAGCCGTGAGCTGGCGGCATCCCTAAAACCCAGTTTCTGTTGTTTCAGTGGTTGTTTCTCTCATACTCCGTAACCGGATTTGGCGATTAGTCAGATCCGTTTTTTTTTGGCTTGTATGGCGACTGTGAAGAGGCTGGGCGATGCTGACATGCTGATCTGGAGTCCGTGTGTGGCAGAGCGATCGCTCATGATAGGTTGAAACGTAGCGAGATGCGATCGGG
>CAYSIR010000286.1:0-5542 GCA_964431105.1 uncultured Leptolyngbya sp.
TGCACCCGACACTCATTGGGGGCGTATTTAAGGTGCGTTTTTAGCTAGAACCCTCGATAGTTTTGGTGATGTGGCAATAGCCATCTTGCTTGGAGCGCTTTTGGGAGACGGCCCCGCCGCCCAAGAACCTCCCTGAATGATTGGCTTATATTCAAAGCGCTGTAGCGTCATGGTTGGGGAGTGGTATTCCTGTAAGGATTTTGGGTGGCATGGGCAACGCGCCACCCAAAATCCTTACTAATAGAGGGCTACCCATGGTGGATAGTATTTAAGCTCCGGCGATCGCTCTTCTTGATTTCTGACTGTTCAACATTGCTCAACGAACGGTCAAGCTCGAAGCCTGTACGGTTGGGCGATCGCCGCACTGAAGATAATCTACGTCTATATACGGAGGGGCTAATCAGCAAGATTACGGAAAAGCCCTCATACGCTGAACGGTGTCTCGAAAAGTAGATCAGAAAAAGTAGACAAGAAAAACCCAGCGGCGAACCGCTGGGTCGTGTGAACATCTACCATCATCATTACATTCATTATAAGTGAATGTACTCTCAGTGTAATCACTATGCGTCTACTTTTTTCTAAAGTTTCGATGGGATTTTCACGGAATTGCCGTTAAAAAGCTGCGTGAATTCTCTTGAGTTATCGCTAAAACCCTTGCGCTGTGGGGTCTGACCCCCTATTGGCATTTCCCTGGAATCTACGTGATTTTACTTTATTAGAATTTCTTATGAATTTGATTTTGACTCAGCCAGCCTGTGTTAGACCGCGTGAAGCGCTAGGCGGAGAATAATCGGGGATAATGCCAGGCTGCTCTTAGTTGAATATAGAAATAGAGCTTTGGCTAGTTCGGCTGCATGGCTATGGCAGAGGTGTGACGAATGGATGGCTGCTCCTGGCTTGAGCGAACCGATCGCCAGCCAATCGGGAAGCCTTGGCTAAGGTCTATTTGCGATCGCGCTACAATGACCTGATTGCCTGGCCGCGCACCGACGCCAGCCAATTATCGTCACAAGCGATCGCATAATCACCTTAGCTCAGCAGTTATGAAGCAACCGTCCCTCACCCAGAAGTATGATCCCAAGCGTCCGTTGCCCGTTACCAAAGCAGTATCTCACCCGCTCACCCGCCTGATGCGCTACGGCAAAGCCTACCGCCGCCAGATTGGGTGGGCGATCGCCTGTTCAATTCTCAATAAATTGTTTGACCTTGCACCGCCCGCTTTAATTGGGATGGCGGTTGATGTGGTGGTGAACGAGGAGCGATCGCTGATTGCGTCCTTTGGAGTGGTTAGCATTATCGGCCAGCTCATCGTGTTGTCGGCGCTGACGTTGATAATCTGGGGACTAGAGTCAGCGTTTGAGTATGCCTACGATCGCCTGTGGCGCAACCTCGCTCAAACGATGCAGCATGATCTACGGTTGGATGCCTATGACCATCTGCAACATTTGGAAGTGGCTTACTTCGAGAGCCGCAGCACGGGCAGCTTGATGTCGATTTTGAATGATGATGTCAATCAGCTTGAGCGATTTTTAGATCGAGGCGCTAATGACTTGCTGCAAGTGGCGACAACGGTTGTGGTGATTGGGGCAGCCTTCTTCATTCTGGCTCCCGGCGTGGCATGGATGGCAATGTTGCCAATGCCGTTCATTTTGTGGGGATCGATCGCCTTTCAAAAACGGCTGTCACCGCTGTATGCAGAGGTGCGCCAAAAGGTGAGTGTGTTGAATAGCCGCCTGTCCAATAATCTGAGCGGCATCACAACCATCAAAAGTTTTACAACCGAAGCCTATGAGTTGGAGCGGGTGTCGCAAGAGAGTGAAGCCTATCGCCGGAGCAATCAACGGGCGATCGCCTTCAGTGCTGCCTTTGTGCCGCTTATTCGCATCATCATTCTGATTGGGTTCACGGCTACGCTGCTCTATGGCGGGCTGGAGACGGCTGCCGGAAACTTGGCGGTGGGAACCTATAGTGTGCTGGTGTTCTTGACTCAGCGATTGCTGTGGCCGCTGACCCGACTCGGCGAAACCCTCGATCAATATCAACGAGCGATGGCATCGACGACGCGGGTGATGGATCTGCTCGATACGCCGATTATGATCCACTCTGGATACCGATCGCTCCCGATCCACGACGTGCGGGGAACGATTGAATTTTCGACCGTTACCTTTGCCTACAGCGATCGCGCTCCGATTTTGAACCATCTTTCGCTCCATATTCCTGCTGGGAAAACCACGGCGATCGTGGGCGCAACAGGGTCGGGAAAAAGCACGCTGGTGAAATTGCTGCTGCGGTTTTATGAACTTGAATCGGGAAGCATCACCCTTGACGGCATTAATTTACGCGAGATTCGGCTCCAAGACCTGCGCCGCGCCATCGGGCTAGTGAGTCAGGATGTGTTTTTGTTTCATGGCACAGTGGCAGATAATATTCGCTACGGCAGCCCCGCCGCCAGTCATGAAGCAGTGGTGTCGGCAGCGACCATTGCCGAAGCCCATGATTTTATTCGGCAGTTGCCCCAAGGCTACGACACGATTGTGGGAGAGCGCGGCCAAAAATTATCGGGGGGGCAGCGGCAACGATTGGCGATCGCCCGTGCGGTACTCAACGATCCGCCAATTCTAATCTTGGACGAGGCCACCTCTGCGGTGGATAACGAAACGGAGGCGGCCATTCAGCGATCGCTGGAGCGAATTACCCAAAATCGAACTACAATTGCGATCGCCCATCGGTTATCGACGATTCGGAATGCCGACTGCATTTATGTCATGGAGGAGGGTCGTCTGATTGAACAAGGACAGCACGACGAACTGTTGCGGCAAAATCGAGTTTATGCTGGGCTATGGCGAATGCAGCTTGGCAGGACTGGCGAGCATCCTACTGTGGCTTAGATGGTGTACAGCCCTTGTTCTGTACATACGGCCGTTAGCGATCGATCCCACGGATCATGGGGCAGTTGGGGCAAAAATGCGGACTCAAACACAATCCCGATGGTTGGCACCTGGGCCCAATCGGGCTGGCTGAAAAGGCGATCATAAAAACCGCCACCGTAGCCTAACCGATACCCGTCGCGATCGCAGGCGACGGCTGGAACTAAGATGAGATCAACCTCCTTCGCGGACAATTGGGGGCACTGTTCGGCCGGCTCGGTAATGCCATACGCGCCGGATTGATGTTGAGTAGAGTCAAAGGGATCGCACTGATGCCAGAAAAGAACCTTGCCCTGGCATCGAGGAAATCCCCAAGCGAGCGATCGCTGCTGGGCAAACAGAGCCGATAGATCCGGCTCACACCGCGTACTGAAATAGGCCAGAACCGTCTTAGCGGTTTGAATGGCTGACGTTTGAGACAACTGATAGCTGAGTTGCTCGGACGCTTGCTGCCAACGGTCGGCAGGGATGGCGCTGCGGGCACTGAGGAGCGATCGCCGCAGGCTACGTTTGTCGAGCTGTATCACCATGCACGAACCAAGAAAAACGGAGCGGTAGTCATGTCAGAATTTCAACCATCCTTACCACTGAAGGACAACCCGAAAAACCTGGGATTGAGCGGTGAGTCTAGGAGCGGTACACCGGCAGCGTAAAGTGAAAACAACTGCCTTTGCCCATGACGGAATCAACCCAGATTTGCCCATAGTGGGCCCGAATGACCCGTTGACAAAGCGATAGCCCAATTCCATAGCCATCTTTACTCTCATCCCGCTCTAGCCGGAACCGATCTTCAAAAATGCGATCGCAGTTTTCTTCAGGAATGCCGGGCCCATCATCGCAAATGCTGACCTGAATCTTTTGGGTCGTTCGATGCAAGACCGTCAAGCGGATACGCCCGCTGAGGGGAGTGTACTTGATTGCGTTATCCAACAGGTTTACCAACACTTGCTCCACCCGCTCTAGGTCAGCATAGACCAAGGGTAAATCAGAGGGAATATCAGCCTCAATATTCTGAGATTTATGCTGAAACTGCGAGGATAGACGACTCATCACATCACTGCACAATGCACCTAAGTCTAACGGTTGGGGTTGAATTTCAAACCCGCCTCCCGATCCTCGCGCCACTTGCAGCACATCCGTAATCATGCGATCGACCGCTCTAGTTTGAACACGGGCGTGTTTGAGCAGTTGTGCCATCAATGCCGGCGTAAAGCGCGACTTTATTCTAGAAGCATTGGGATTAGCAGTTTCGTTAATGCCCATTTCTAGGGTTTCGAGGGCGATCGAAACGGCGGTGATGGGGTTGCGGAGGTCATGGGCCAGCATGGCAATTAGCCGATCCTTGAAGCGCACCTGATCTACTAGGTCTTCTTTTTCTTGGCGGAGTTGAAAAATTTCATCGGAAAGCTGAATCAACTCGGCGGAGTAGGCCACGGATGCGATCGCACTTGAGCAATCGGTCTGACCCTCGGCACTCTCTAGGTCATGGACGGGTTGCGAAATCTGGATGATGGATGCATCCTGGCTGCAATGCTCTAGCGATCGCTGCCATCGTTCCCACCAACTGACTAATTGACCCGCAATATCGCTACCGGCAAGGGTTTGTCGCGGTTCAGGGTAAAGCTTAACTAGGGTTGGTGTGGCCACCAGTTTGAAATGTTCAGCTAGGTGTGGTTGTTCGCTAACGTCAATGACTTGAAAATCAACCGGATAGTCAGAGGGGAGATCCTTAAGCGTGCTGCGAACTTGTCGAATTTTCTCAGCCGAGTAGGGACGCTTATCTACAAACAATAGAAGCTGTAGAGATGCAGACACAGTGTCCAATTGCTGTTCCTGCGAGTGGTCCACTGCCTCCATGCGACGTTTGTTAAGCATTGCGTTGGAACGGTAAAACGTTTTTTATCAAGACAATATCAATCGGATGCATCTCATGGCAGCCTTCACCCCAGATATATTGGCTCAGGCGAGCGTCATCCATTCGGCAGACCGCGCTAGCACTTGGTTAGGTTCAAATATCACAGATATAACGATTGGAACAGGGGTGAGGCTAGCGATTGTTGTATTGCATTAGGGCGGAAAGCGTTGAATCTGCCTGTGCCCATAAGTGCATTTCATCAATCCAACACCTTACGCCGCCGTTGGACGGAAAGCTGCACCAGACGAAAATTGCCGTTGATGCCCATCTAGACACCGCAGTTTAGCCGATCGCAAACTTATTCAGCCGGTTTGGGAGCTGGCGTGGGCCAGCAAGGGCAAAACAGGGTTGCACTGGGCGCTAGCAAGTTTAGCCCGGTGCAATTGAGGCCGCTGGCAGATGACTCGGTGCTACCTTCCGTGGGCTGTATGGTGTAATGTCCTGCAAAATTTTAGAAACTAAAGACATTCTAAAGCGATCGCCGCGTTTGACAACACCTTTCTCTAGCGATCTCGTTGGGGTAGTCATAGAAATATCAGAAGAAGTTGCGCAGACGCTCTTTCTGCAGCGCCCATCCGCATTGATAAGTCACCCGGCGATCGGACTTTGTCCAGTCGGCTAATCTCGCTACAGCCCTCACTTCTAGGCTATCCATTACGCAAAAGTCGCCAGACCTTTTGCCTCACAACCTTTCTAAGGG
>CAYSIR010000287.1:0-5541 GCA_964431105.1 uncultured Leptolyngbya sp.
GGGCGATCGCCCCCGGCGCATCCACCTCACCCACAACATAGACAATCATCTCATCGGCAGCAAAGCTAGCGGCCGCCAGTTCGGTCAGCTCATTGGGGGCTAAAGCCGTAGCAGTCGGGACGATAATCGTATCGCCATCCTGAAGGGGTAAATCCTGCTGTAAATCTCCAGCCGCCAAAAGTTGCCAAAAGTCTACTGTAATGGTTTGCTGTCCGCCGGTATGGGTCACGCGCTGCACCTGAATATCGCGAACATCAGCTTTTTGAGTAATGCCTCCGGCAACCCGAATCGCTTGGCTAACGGTGAGGGCATCCAAGCCATCATTACTGTCGGTTAAATTATCATTCAGGCGCAGACTATGGGGCCCCGGTCGGTTGACTTCACCGACAACAGCCACCTGAATCGGCTGGGTTTCATCACTAGCAAAATTGGAATTGGCAAGGCGGCGAGCTTCTTGCGGGTTAATCGCCATTGCGGTAGGAATCACAATGGAATCGCCATCCCGCAGCACAATATCTTGGCGTAAATCTCCGGTTTGGATAAGCTGCCACAAATCGACAACCACTGACTCTCGCCCCAGATGGCGATCGCCTACTCGCTGAATTTCAATCCGTCGAATATCAGCCGATTGCGTCACGCCGCCCGCTTCTTGCAGCATTTGGGTAAGGGTAGGCGGGTCATCAGCACTGAGACGATAGGCTCCAGGACGGCTAATTTCACCTGCGATCGCCACAGTAACGGCTCTAGGCTGTAGCAAATTGAGAGTAATAATGGGTCGGCGCAAAATAGCGGCATAGCGATCGATAATGCGCTGGGTGGCTTGTTCCAGGGTTAACCCTTCTACTACGATGGTTCCGGCTTGGGGTAAGTGTAGCGCCCCATCCGCCAACACCGTGTACTGAGCGCTATATTCCGGGATGTTGAAGAACTCAATATCAAGGCGATCGCCCGCCCCCAGCAGATAAGGAGTCTGACTTTGAATGCGTTGGCTAATTTGTAGGGTAGGAGACGCTACAGCGGGCAATCCCCAACTGATGAGATGAGCGATCGCTAAGCCACCCGACACGCCTCGCCCAATTTTTGATAGTACCTGTCGTGCCATAGCCTACTCTATCCTGCTATATTGCCCCTCAAGCTGCCGGAGCGCAATCCGATATGCGATCGATTCATCTACTCAATGCAGGCGATCGCATCGTTGATCAGGACAACTTAACGTTAATACTCTCTGGCAAAGTGAATAGCGCAATTTCGCATAAATAGGACTTGCTGAAAAAATTAGATTGATGGCTACAAGGGGCTTTTAGGCAATTTCATCCAGGTGCAAGATGGCTTGAGCATATCGAACGAAAAATCAATACTTTCAGCGATTTTTACCTTGCACATTTTTTTGAAAAATCGCCTATAACCATTGGCATAGCTATATTTTTGACTTTTTTAGGAGACCCTATTTAGAGCCTCATGCCAACATTATCTCAGGCGATCGCTCCTAGCCATTCGCTCTTTCTTCATCTTCAAGCGCTTGAATAGCAAGCAGCAGTTCTTCTTCTTGTTGCTCAAATTCATCTTCAGGAATTTCGCCCATGTCAAATTTAAGCTGCAACTCCAGCAATTGCTTTTGTAAGTTACCTTCATCGTTCAGCTCGTCATACGCCTGTTCCAGGATTTTTTCACCAATCCAGGCGATGCCGCTAATCGGGGCTGTGATCGGGGCCATGAGGAGATCAATGATCATGATATAGTCCGGTGTTGGGTGCTTTACTCTAGTGTATCTAACCGAGCAAAATTAAACGGAGCCGTGAAGTTGTTGTAACGAATTCGCAAACGTCCATCAAATTTTTCATCAAGTTCTTCAACGCGATCGCCAAAATCCGGCTCACTATCCCACGGAATCAGATAGGCGGCGTTGTAAATCATCGTGTCAGTTAACGGATCATTTTCAACCCGTTGGTTTGCCAGAGGATTCAACACATCTTGAAACACCTGGATGACCGACTGCTTGCGATCGCCCATGGCTTCATCAATCGCTTGCCCAATTTGAATCACCTGATCCATACTCAGCGCTTTTCCCATCAAGCGATCGCGCTCCGCCCGAAGGTCATCATGTTCCAGCATCAGCGTTTCCAATTCTTGATTGGTGTCCCAGTAGACCTTAATACCCACTTCCCGCTGCCCATCAAGCTGCTGTAATAGCGTTTTGAGTCCGGCTGCATAAGGATCAAGCAACTGCTGCTTTACCATAGCCCAATTGTCAATAATCAGCCCAAACTGAAGCGGCAGTAAGGTTCGATAGCCATTTTGCATCGCTTCTTCCAACACCCGCTCATGCCCTAGCAAATTACGGCGACTAGCTAAGTAACGCTCTTGTTGAGCCTCGGAATAAAGGAAAATAAAAGAATCGAGCATCTGCGTATGAACGGGCTGCTGATCTAGCCCAGCCAAATCCAGATGACAGGGCCCCGGAGGTGGAAAGATGCCGTACAGATAAAGACCATATCCCATAAGTAAGCCTGATTCAAGTATGAAGGATAATATTTGCCGCAGAGTTGGGCGTATGCAGCAGGATAACCTGTATCCCAGATTTGCAAGGTTGCCCTTGCTCTCAAGCCCCGGATTGATGCTTGACGCGAACTGACCAACACTTTTGCCTTGGGTGTAGAAATCGCTCAACTCTGAGGACGTAGGAGTCACCGGCCCCTTTCGGTTGGTAGGCAGTGTGTTAACCAGAACCGCCCAGTCAAATTAGGTTCTGAACTGCGATCAGAACCGTCGCTGCTAAGCCCAGCCGATCGACCGCTGCTACTATTTCCATCTCCCTCAGTGCCATTTCAGTGCAGTTATTGGGGATGATTGCACTAGAACGGTGAGTTTGCCAACAGACATTTTGAGGCCGGCAGCGGCTGACCAGCCGCCAAATAAGCGACTCGTGCGATCGCACCGGTCGCACAAGGCACCGCAGGAACCCTTCTCACCATCCAAAGTCGCTATATGGCTGACTAAACGCCCCTGATTGGCTGACAACCGATCGCCCAGTTGGTCTGAAGTAGCGTAACCCAGATCCCACAGACGTTTTGCTGGGTTACCCTGTCACTAATCAATAACAGAATCAACCTTTCAACGGTCGGGTTAGTTCATCAGCCGAGCGCCCTTAGTTCAAACAGTTGCCTGATGGCGCAGCCCTAGTCCGAAGGAGGTTTCTCAGGCTCCAATGCGGGCAGTGTCGGTGGATTCAGCGGTTTAGAGGTTAGAACCAGTTTCAGCTTAGCCTGGATGAGGCTCAGATCGGCTAGCCCCAAATCGACATCTCCTTCCAGCACCACACCGGCATGGAGCAGCCGGTCAAGCAATTCTAGAATAGAAGGATTGGTGGACGTTTCACCGGGATAATAACTATTTTCTTTAGGCAGTAGCGTACCAAATTCTCCCAGATCGAGGTTGAGGTCGCTGGGGTCAATTTCAAAAATGTCGCATAGATGTAAGACTTGTTCTTCCAGTTTGCGGATACTTTCGGCGGCCCGCTCCAGATCGCGATCGCTCAAGTGTCCCGATTCCATCCGCCGAATAACTTGAGCCTCCATCAATTGCCGCACCAGCTCTACCACAGTGAGCAGCAGAGGCGCAAGCCCAGCATTGGGGGAGGATTGATCGGAGGAGAAAGACGGGGTCAGTGAAAACTCCTCAGGGGTTGGATTGGATGGGAAGTCTGAGGAGTTCATGGATGCAATGGAATCACAAGCGCTAGGGGTTTCAGGACTGGCAACGGCGAAAAATTACCGAGATTGCCGAGTGTCTCGCAAAAATTCTTTCTGATAGTTTAGAAATGCAGTGTGCCACTCACGAAATCGCCGTTCCCCATCTCGAACAAGCATTTGACGATAGGTTTCGGAATCAATATATTTGGTCGTTTGGTTGGTTTGAGCCATGGTTTTATTACAACATCTAACAACAAAGGTACGGTCAGCGATAGAGAACAAGGTGTCTGACGGAAATCCATGAACGATAGATGCGTGAACCGGCGAGAGCCGTCTATCCTAATTGACTGACACAACGCCCTAGGCATGAAAATCGCTCTCCTACAGCCCTTCGAGTCAGGTCGATCATGGATGAGCCAAATTTCCTCTCCTCTCCTAACCTTTCAGGTAATTGGAGTTTAGCAAGTTTTGTCCGTTAACGAGGCGGGCGGTTTGTACGCCACTGCTGATTACGCCATTGACGATAGTAGTCATAAGAGGTGACGCGGCCGCGGGCGGCTGCCATCCGCCCCTGATCCAGCGCAACCCAATGCAAATTATTGAATCCAGGGATTGAGAGAGCAGTCGGAATGCACCGAAATGTACGGATATGCCGCATGGTTTTGATAGTAATCACAGGATTATCCCTTTGTGCTGCATGAAGTGTCTGATGGGGAGACATTCCACGATAGACCGCGAGTTACCAAGTCTATCCCAATTTTTCAGATTCGCTCTACCCTGACTGACTTAGTTCAAACCGTGACTTATTCATCGCTCGGATCTGGCGATCGCGCTTGAGGGTTGTCTTCTGGAGCCGCTTTCAATGCTTTTAGCTCTGCTTCCAGTCCCTCCAAACGGGACAGAAGTTGTTCATTGGTATCAAGCAGTTGTTGATTCGTGGTCATCAGTTGTTGGGTCTGTCCGCTTAGGAACGGATCGCTCTCCCACCAATTGATGCCAATTTCCCGCGCTTTGTCTACAGAAGAAATGAGCAACCGGATACGAATGCTGAGCAGTTCGGTAGACCCCACAGAGACAGAAATATCTCCGGCGATTACGATGCCTTTATCCAGCACTCGTTCGAGAACATCAGCGAGTGTTGATCCCTGAGTGGCGGTGGTAATGGTGCGGTTGGTAGTGCGTGTTGGTGATGAGGCATTCATGGGACAGTACGGTAGTAAGACTGACGCAGTAGCGATTGGAATTTCAGCATCCTGTTAATAACCAATACGCTTGCAGGTCGGGGGGGCGCGATCGCCCAATGAAGGATTGTGATGCTGAATCCACTCCCAGATGGCAGGTGAGACAAGCCCATCAAACACCATTTAGGTTCAGCCTAGCAAACCAATCGTTAATTCGTCGCTAATTCGGGTTTACCGAAGCCTCTGGCCTGCTGAGATGATAGGCAGACTTTTCACCGTTTCGGTGCTGAATCAGTTGACCTTTTTCAACGAGCGATCGCAGTGCATTGACGGTTTGAAAACGGTTGATTCCTAGCGCGGCTTCAACGTCAGAGGGGCGAGCCGCTGGCGTATGCTGAAAAAATGCATAGACCTCGGCTTCATAGGGAACGCTGGCAGTCGGTGCAGCCTCAGATGCGATCGGCTCGGCAACACGGTTGGCGGCAAAATGGGCATCTGGGCTAGCGGACTTTGGGGGCGGCACCTCGCCATTCTCCTCGCCATTTATGGACGTCGTGTTCACCGGTGTGGCATTGTCAGTCTTGCCTGTCGCTGCATCAGCGGCATGGGCATCATGGGCAACTACTGACCCGACGCTGGAACCCAAATTAGCCAAGGTTAGTTCGGCTGCA
>CAYSIR010000288.1:0-5482 GCA_964431105.1 uncultured Leptolyngbya sp.
CCTCGTTTTTGAACCAAGGAATGCGGGTTTCAGCGAGATCTGCGTAATGGATAGGGGGCGCTCTAGGGGCGGATGGGCAAGTGGGGGGCAGATGGGTCGGTTGGCGCTTGCAGATGATTCAGCACCAGTTGGTTGACTTCAGCTAGGAGGCGATCGCGGTCATAGGCTCCTTTTTGCAAAATCTGTTCAACCGAACCATTGAGTCGATCGCGATCGCTCGCACTGAGATCCATCGCTGTCACCACAATCACCGGTAGCGATCGCGCCTGCTGGCGCAACTGTTCCAAGAACTGAAACCCGTCCATTTCTGGCATCATCAAATCCAGCAAGACTAGATCGGCTGTGGCAGTTTGTAGGTAGTCCAGCCCGACTTGCCCATTTTCAGCGGTTATCACCTGCCATCCTTCTTTCTGTAAAATTCGCTGAAACATCTGGCGTGTATCAGCTTCATCTTCTACCACCAGCACCGTGTGGGCGCGATCGCTCGACTGGGTTGGACGATACTTTTGCAGCAGGGCCGCCATTCGTCGATAGTCAATGGGCTTGGTTAAATAATCCGATGCACCGAGGGTAAATCCACGATTCTGTTCATCTAGGATAGTCATCAAAATTACGGGAATGTCTGCCAATGCCGGATCGGCTTTCAAAATCGCTAAGACATCCCAGCCGTTCATGTTGGGGAGCAGCACATCTAGAATAATCACATCGGGCTGGAGCGATCGCGCTTTTCTAATGCCCTCTGTGCCGTCGGTCGCGATTTCAATCCGGAAGCCGTGGTTCTGGAGCGATCGCTCCAGGAGATCGCCCACCACTGCATCATCATCAATCACCAACAGCGTCGCCTGCGATTGAGAGAACGGAGCATGACTGGGCACGGCAGATGATGCGATCGGCATCGCATCGGGAATCACCACCGCAGGCAGCCACACCGTAAACGTTGACCCTTCCCCTTCCTGACTGGTGACCGCAACATCGCCGCCCATCATGCGGCAGAACCGCTGACTAATGGCCAACCCTAGCCCAGTGCCGCCATACTTGCGCGTAGTGGACGAATCGGCCTGGCTAAAGGCTTCAAACAATCGCTGGATCTGTTCATCGGTCATCCCAATGCCCGTATCCGACACTTGGAAGCAGAGCCAATCGCCAGGATATTTCTCTGCCAAGGGCAGTATCGGTTGGGGGTCAGAATCTGCCACTGGAGCGGGCGATCGCCCGACCCGCAGCGTCACCTGTCCCTGTTCTGTAAATTTGGCAGCATTACTGAGTAAATTAAATAAGACCTGTCGCACTTTCATCAAGTCGGCAGACATCTCACCCAAAGATTCGGGCTGCTCAATCACAAACTGATTGCCATTCTTTTCCACCAGCGGATAAATCGTGGTCTGAACATCGTTGAGCAGTGCTGCAACGCTAAACGCTTCAACGTGCAGTTCCATCCGTCCCGCCTCAATCTTAGAAATATCTAGAATGTCATTAATCAACGTGAGCAGATGTTTTCCGGCTCCGCGAATCTTTTCGAGATCCGGCGTAATATCGTCGTAGCCAAAGTCTTGAGCATCTTCTTGCAGCATCTCACTGTAGCCAATGATGGCATTGAGCGGGGTGCGCAGCTCATGGCTCATATTTGCTAAAAACTGACTTTTGGCACGGCTAGAGGCTTCAGCAACTTCCTTGGCGCGGCGCAGTTCGGTTTCGGTTCGCTGCCGTTCGATCGCAATTCCAGCCAGATGAGCCGCCGTTTCAATCAACGACCAATCCTGTGCTTGGGGGCTAGCCGGTTGGCTTAAATACAGCGCAAAGGTTCCGAGAACGGTTCCCTGTGAGGATAGAATCGGCGTTGACCAGCAGGCGCGCAAGCCAAATGGTAAGGCCAGGTCTTTATAGTCTGCCCAGTGAGGATTGGTGGCAATATCAGAGGCAATGACCGATGCCTGAAGATAAGCGGCTGTTCCGCATGATCCTTGATTGGGCCCGATCGCGATGCCGTCAACCAAAGCATTGTAGGCCGGCGGCAGGTCTGGTGCTGCACCAGTCCGCAGTTGATCGTTTTCATCTAGCAATAAGATAGAGGCTTGGATGGGGCGATCGCTCCGATTCTGAACAGTGCGAACTAGCAGCGTTAGGACATCATTGAGGTTGTTTCCTGATGCGATCGCCTCTAAAATCTGAGTCTGCCCGGTTAAAAATTCCTCTGCCTGTTTCCGTTCGGTGATGTCAAAGATGACGCCATCTAAATACTGTAACTGGTCATCATCATCAAATATGGCTTGCCCTTTTTCATAGACCCAACGAATGCCGCGATTGGCGTGCTGTACGCGATATTCCAGAATGTAGGGCTGCTGTTCAGCGATCGCGGCTGAGACAATGGATCGCGTTCTATCCAAATCGTCAGGATGGATAATGCTGGTAAAATCGCGCTGGGCGCTATCCACAAAATCTGCTGCCGGATATCCACAGATGTCTGCGATCGCATCACTCAAAAACTGCATTGTCCAGGACTGGTCATAGGCACAGCGATAAAACGCACCTGGAATATTATTCAGTAAGGTACGAAACCGCTGTTCACTCTCACGTAGGGCTGCCTGATTCAGCTTTCGGTCTGTAATATCTTCAATCATCCCTTCGTAATACAGCAGTTGCCCTTGGTCATCCCGAACGGCGATCGCCTGTTCAGAAACCCATATCATTGAGCCATCTTTGCGACACACCTGCGCTTCAAAATTGGAGATGCGATCGTCTTGCTCAACCGCCTGGATAAAATCCTGACGGCGCGCAGGATTAACATAGAGCTGCTGCTCAATATTAGTGAGATGCTCCACCAATTCCTGGGGCGAATCGTAGCCATAGATAGCCGCAAGGGCAGGATTGGCACTAAGATAATGACCTGCTGGTGTCGTTTGGAAAATACCAACTACCGCATTTTCATAGATGCCGCGATATTTTTCCTCGGCTTGTCGCAGTCGCCGTTCGCTATTGGCCAAAGCAATTTCTGCTTGTTTGCGAGCCGTAATATCAAGGACAACACCCGTCAGTAGGGAGGGCTGGCCCGCCTCGTCTCGATACAGTCGCCCCCGTGAGGTCAGCCAGCGAATTGAGCCATCGGGTAAGATCACTCGATATTCTGGCGCATATTCAGCATTTCTCTCAAATGTATCGATCTGGGCTTGATGAACGATTTGCTGATCCTCTGGATGAAGTAAATTAAAAAAATCTTCATAGGTTCCCGAAAAGGTTCCCGCTTCCAATCCAAATAATTGTTCGACCTCCGGCGACCACATCTCCGTTCCAGCCGCGATGTTCCAGTCCCATACGCCCATGCCACTGGCGCTGAGGGCAAGACGCTGCAATGCTTCCGTGCGGCGCAACACAATTTCCGACTGGCGAATTTTGATGAACTGACCCAGTTGGTTGGCAATGCCCTGAACCACGTTTAAGGTATCGATGCTGGGACGACGGGAGCGATCGCCAAATAAAATAAGCGCTCCCGTCACCGTGCTGTCCACCACAATAGGGAAGCCACAAGCGGACGATAAGCTAAGTTCACGAGCGATCGCCTGCCGTAAAAACTGATCATCCTGAGCCACGTCCGCTATCCAAACTGGCGACTTACGCTGACACGTCATACCCGGCAATCCTTCGCCGATCATAAAGGAGCGCTGCCAGCTATCCTGCTGTAACCTATCGTCAGGAATGTGATCCGGATGCCACAGCGCTACCCGCACCAGGGTATCGTCCGCCTGCCGTTGCCATAGCTCGCCGATCTGCCATCCCAGCATTTCGCAAACAGTCTGTAACACCTCTGGGGCAGCGATTTCTAGCTCCAGGGCATCGGCCAAAATCTGGGCAGCTTTATACTGAGTGGCTAACCGAACTGCTCCTCGCCGCAGGGCATATAGATTGGTGACGGCAAACCAACCTACAATCACCAACATGACTATCATAAATACTGCAAGTATTTTGAGTAAGATAGTTTTGTATTGGAAGGGTTGGATACGTTGATTTAGCAGGGCATCCAGTTCATGGCTTGTGCTGAACCAGAGTTGATGGCTGGCATCCAGGCTGTTGTAAAACTGTGCCGCTAAGCGGGTGGATAAGTCGGAAGTGGAGCGATCGCGATTGAGATAAGCTTGAACCTGTGCTGTCTGCTGATTGATGGCAGCGGTTAACGCTTGAAGGGGCGGCGCTAGATGTGCGCTAAGCTCTTCGTTGTGGTGTCCAGCAGTGGCAAATCCTGTTTGTAATGTATCCAGTGTGTTGATCAGTCGAGCATTCAACAGATTCAAGCGCTCTCGATTGGGTTCATTTAGGCGATCGCCTGGTGCGATCGCCGCCATCAAAAAATGCTGTTCAATCAATGTGTGTTGAAGACTTGGCAGGTTCACCACCACCGCGCTCATGAGGTAATAGCTATCGAGAGCCGGATCGAGAACCAGTTTAGATTCATCACCAACCTGAATCATTAGAGACTGAATAGCCTCAGTTAACAGTTGATAATAGTCGCTGATTTCGCGACGGACGATAACATTATTGGTTAAGCGATTATCAATGGCAGCAGATAGCGATCGCCGATACTGGTCTTCAGTATGCAGCAACTGATTCACAGCCACGCCCCACTGTGCCCCATCGCGCTCGGCGATGATCGCCTCTCGATCGTGTACCAAGCGATCGCGCCAGTGCCTACCGCGAGCTTCCATCATCGAGCGATCGCCTGCTTCAGCCTCAGCCCTATCTATTTCATCGGTGGGAAGCAGAACAGGATAGAGAACCTCATCGTAGGTGAACGGCAAGTCGTATTGCAGTTGTTCCAAAGGATGCAGAAATGCATTTCCCCTGATTTCGTCGTGACTGAACTGAATGCGCGAATCAAGCTCACCGATAAGTTGGCTGGCGACAATGGCAAATGGCAAAATCACTACCACCAGCAATGCGATAAGACTCAAATAGCGGCTTCGGCGTTGAGTTAACGGATTTGGTGACTCCATGTCAATAGGGTCTAATTTTTCTGCCATCGCTCTCTCATTCTGCATAGTTGCCAACTGGACGCTACACCCTGCCTTGTCCATTATGGTTGCCCAAGCGCCGGTCGTCATCCGAGCGCGATGAACGGTCAGAGTAGATCAGGAGAGCAATTCTAGTTGGTTTATCAGCTTGGTTAAACCATCTGTATTGATCAGTTATCCCAGATTGCCATATCAGAGGATCACGGCGAGCGATCGCGATTTATAGAGACAAGCCAATTCCTCTCTCATACCAAATCTGGACAAGCACACCACCCAAAATTATTATTAATAGAGGGCTACCTGATTGTGGTGTTCCTAACCGGGATTTGGCGTCATTTCCGCTCTTGTCGCCGTTTATCTTCATCTCGCACAGTGAAAAAATACATCTGTTCACTTCAAATATGAGACGACGCATGAGACAATTTTGACTGGGAGCATGTCACGTTTGCAAATCCCTGTATTGCCCTCATCCCCCACCCCCC
>CAYSIR010000289.1:0-5469 GCA_964431105.1 uncultured Leptolyngbya sp.
GCCGTCCTCAACTTTGCTAGCCACTGAGGACGGCTAAGGCATTCTAAGGATAAGCTGGCCAGTCAAGCCCTTCGGAAGACCGTATCTGTTCGGACTGCCAATCTCCGTCATCTACGCGAACCCAGTTACGATCGCTATCAAACTGAACCGTGACGCGATCGCCCGCATCCACGACCAGATAGCCCATTTCCCAGTAGTTAGAACTGTAGGTATCTTGGAACCGCACGTAATAGGTTCCTGGAATTAAGGACAGGGTTTGTTGGCTGTTGCGGGTGAACGACAATTCTTGATTGATGGTGCGTCCTTGGATAGAGACGATGCTCCAGTCGCGCCCTAGGGCTGCAAAGGTGACTGGAACGGCTTCGTTCAACTGTTGCCAACCGTCGCGGTAGTCAGGACTGTTGTAATACAGATAGCTGTCGTTATAGTCGTAGCGATCGCGGTTACAGTTCTGGCGGTGGCTGCCCCACCAGCGATTGCCGCTCTCCGACCTCTGATCGCCACAGTCGAAGCGATGATTGTCATACCGATTCGGATGGCGATCGCGCCCGCTGCCATGGCGATGGCGATCGCGCCAGTCATTTTCCCAGTCTTCCCACTGATCTTCGCGGGTTTCGCGCCAGTTATCATTTTGGCGCTGCCATTCCAGCCGTTCCGCGTCCCGCTCTTCTTGGCGCAAGCGTTCGGCCTCTCGCTGCCGTTCTCGTTCTCGGCGGTCAATCTCCATTTGGCGGGCCCGTTCTTGGTCAGCTTCCCAACGGCGCTGAGCATTAATTTCAGCGGGCGATCGCTGCGCCTGAGCAAAACCGGGCAGCGCATAGGCACTGAGGGGAGCCGTGCCTAACAGAGCGATCGCAACGGTTCTAAAAAGTAATGAATGTACCATAACGCTGATTAAAACTGAATGGTTCGGGTGGCAAAAATCCTGTCAATCAAAAATTTTGCGAAGTTCTAGAGTTGATGACCCACAAGCCAGTATTTTAGTTGCAGGACTTGCATATCATTCTAAAGCGATCGCTATGGCAGAAACCGCCTTCGGCTGTCTTGGCATGCAGAGGACATTGACCTTTGGCGATCGCCTAGCCGTTTCCCAACTGACCCACTCTGTTGAACTTCACCGATAGGACGAGCCTGTGGTACCACTCCGCGACGACAACCCCATTCGCATTACGCCTTACGTCACCTATACTCTGATTGCGATTAATATTCTGGTATTTCTGTATGAGATTTCCCTGTCGCCTCCAGCCCTCAATCAGTTTTTTAACACTTGGGCAGTCGTACCCGCAGAGCTGACGCGCAGTTTCCACTATCCCAGCGGCTTTGCGGTGGCAAAAGCAGCAGAGTGGGCCACATTGGTGACATCTCAGTTTATGCATGCCGGGCTGCTGCACTTGGGCGGCAATATGCTTTATCTCTGGATTTTTGGAAATAATTTAGAAGAACAGCTAGGGCGGGTTCGGTTTACGACCTTTTATTTGACCTGCGGCATGTTGGCATCCTTGGCACAGTGGTATTTTGCGCCGATGTCTGAAATTCCGTCGCTGGGTGCAAGTGGGGCGATCGCTGGCGTGATGGGAGCCTACATTTTACGGTATCCTAAAGTCAGCATCTTAACGCTGATTCCGCTTGGGTTTTTCATCACCACTATTCGAGTACCGGCGTTTATTTTCCTCGGTATCTGGTTTATCCAACAAGCGTTTTATGGCGTCGCTAGCCTTGATGTGGCAGCCAATGTGGGCATGGAAGGCGGCGGCATTGCCTATTGGGCCCATGCTGGAGGCTTTGCCTTTGGCGCACTGCTGGGTCCAATTTTTGGCTTATTTGGCGATCGCCGCTAATCATCTAACCCTAGCCAACCTCCGCGAACTTCACCGACATCCCGCCATCCGGCTATCTTTCCACTCTATGCGCCACCCCTATCCCCCCATCCAGCCCTACCGTACCGAACGCCTGCCCGTGTCTGACCTGCATACGCTTTATGTAGAAGAATGCGGTCACCCAGACGGCAAACCAGTCGTCTTCTTGCACGGCGGTCCCGGCGGCGGCATCCATGCCCTATACCGACAGTTTTTTGATCCGCAGCGGTGGCGCGTGATCTTGTTCGACCAACGGGGCTGCGGCCGCAGTACCCCCCATGCCGAACTGCGCGAGAATACCACATGGGATTTGGTGGCTGATATTGAACGAGTGCGATCGCACTTGGGCATCGAACGCTGGGCTATATTTGGCGGCAGTTGGGGCAGCACCCTGGCGATCGCCTATGCCGAAACCCATCCCGATCGCTGCACAGCGCTGATGCTGCGGGGCATTTTTATGCTGCGACGCAAAGAAATTCAATGGTTCTATCAATCGGGAGCCAGCTATATTTTCCCCGATGCTTGGGATGCCTACCTCGCCCCAATTCCCGAAAACGAGCGGGAGGATTTGGTGCAAGCCTACTATAACCGCCTGACCAGCAAGGATGAAGCGACTCGGTTAGAAGCTGCGAAAGCTTGGTCAGTTTGGGAAGCCAGCACTAGCAAACTCATCCAAGATCCGGGCCTGATGGAGCGGTTTGGCGATTTGCACTTTGCGGCTGCCTTTGCCCGCATTGAATGTCACTATTTTGTGAATGCTGGATTTATGGAACCGGACGATCAGCTTTTACGCAACGTCGATCGCATTCGTTCCATTCCGGCAGTGATTGTGCAGGGCCGGTACGATGTAGTGTGTCCCATGGCATCCGCTTGGGAATTGCATAAAGCTTGGCCGGAAGCCGATTTTGTGGTCGTGCCAGATGCGGGGCACTCGGTCACGGAGCCTGGTATTCAGACGGCGCTGCTGGAGGCGAGCGATCGCTTTTCCAAATTAACGTAAGTGAAACCGTAGGAATCCTCTCAGAATGAATCAGCCCTAGATGTAGGGCGCTAGTCCAATTCGTAGCGTACCGCCCGAAGACGATGTGTTCTACTCTACCAATGCTGTTCCAGAAAATCTTATCCTCCAATTGCCCTAGCCTATGGATTATGATACGGCTCACCAATTTTTGCTGACCCAGGGACAACTGGATTCCCCCGATCCAGAGCAGTTCTTGGTGCGGCTCCGTCAAGCCAAGTCGCCGGTTCCCGGCCAGGTAACAACGATTTTACTTGCGCTAAAAGTGGTACAAGAAGAATTGCGCGGTGTGGCTACTCTCGATCGCACCCTAGTCAGTACCCTATATCGCTTAGCTAGCGATAGCCGTCATTATTTTAATGCCGGACGTAGCCGAGGTATTGACTGGCCGCCTCTACTAGACGAAGACTTACAGCGCATTGCGATCGCCGTTCAACAGATTTTTGCGGATTCCTAACGCCTATGCCTCGACCGACCCCGCATCGAGATTTATTTGCTAATGAAGCGATCGCCCAGATTCCCAAAATTCTGACATTGATGGATCGCAACCGCCACAGCCCTACCTATGGCTGCTGCGATCGCAACTTTTGGCAATACAAAATCATCGACTTCCCCAGCGGCATGGCTCAGGAATTTGTCTGGCCGCTGGCCCTGGCATACCACACCGACCTCCCCCACAATCCCTTTCATCAGCAAGCCGTACTGCGCGATTGGGTAGAAGCTGGCATCGCCTACGCTGCCACTAGCGCCCACAAAGACGGCTCCTGCGATGACTACTTTCCCTTCGAGCGGGCAGGTGGCGCTGCCGCCTTTTCTCTGTTAGCTTGCCTAGAGAGCTATGAACTGATGGGGCTAGAAAATGACAGCCTGCTGATATTTTTTGAGCGGCGGGCCAACTGGCTGGCTCATCACCAAGAAAGCGGCCGTCTCACCAATCACCAAGCGCTGATTGTGCTGTGTCTAGAACGGCTATCGCAACAGTTGCACACAAGCCAATGGGATCGGGCCAAAGCGCTGCGCCTGGAAAAAGTGCTGGATTGGCAGGATTCAGAAGGCTGGTTTCAGGAATATGAAGGCTGCGATCCGGGCTACCACACGCTCACCATCGCCTGTCTAGCCCGCATTTATGACCTACGGCCCGACCCCCGGCTGCAAGAGGCGATCGCCCGTGCCGTAGCGCTAGCCAGTCAGTTTATTCATCCCGATGGCTCCTACGGCGGCGAATATACCAGTCGCAACACCTACAACTTCTTTCCCCACGGCTTTGAGCTAGTCGGCTGCTGGCTGCCAGAGGCGTTAGCCATCAACGATCGCTTCTTGGGAGGACTTGCCAACGGATTAGCGCCCTGCTATGCCGACGACCATATTATCGGACATCATACCTGGAATTATCTGTTAGCTTGGCGTGATTTTAGTCCTCGCTTGGCATCGCGCGCGCCGTCTGCTCCCCCCTCAGAACGTATCTGGTTGCCCCATGCCAAAATTCTTATCGACCATCGCCACAATACCTCTCTTTATCTAGCGCTGAATAAAGGTGGTGTATTCAAACTGTTTCGCGATCGCCAACTGATTTTATCCGACACCCAATTTTCGGTACAAGTCAAGACCGGCGCAACGCTTAAAACGGCTGTAGCGCACTTAGTCGGAGACTACCAGATTGAGATAGGCGACGATACGATTACCATTCGCGGCGACTTGGGCTGGGCTAAGCAAAAACAAATGACGCCGTTTAACCTGATGGCACTGCGGGTAGTGATGCTGACAGTAGGGCGCTTTTTCCCAAACCTGATCCGTCGAATACTTCAGCGTATTTTAATTGTGGGAAAAATCAAAGCTCCGTTTCAGTTCGTGCGTCAGTTGACTTGGCAAGATGGTCAATGGCAGATTGCAGATGAACTATACAGCGATCGCTGGGATACAGTGCAATCCGTTGCGATCGGCAGTGACCAAACCTCTATTTATGTGGTCATGAGCCGCACCTATCAATCTGGACAACTACAGCCATGGCTGGATCTGAGCGATCATTTGCCGTGCCTGCAAGCCGGGCAGCCGTTGAAACTCCAACGGCATCTGTAAAGCGGATACCGACTCCGAAGCGGATGTACAGGCTGTGTTGTCAAAGTATTTCTAAAAAACAGTAAAATCCCTCTGTAAAATCTGACTCACCTGGTTTATAACAATAAAGTTCCTGAAAAATTACTGAACGGCACAGTCCTAATGACAACGATCCCACTGACATAGTGAGAAGAATTCCTGCGGAACCCTTCTCACAGTATTTGTCTACGTTCACAAATTATTTAGGATGGCTCCATAAGTCATCAACCGGCCATCAACTGTGGCAGTAGAGCTAGTAACTTGATTTTAATTTCCTTAGAGAAAATAGAGATTCATTCTGTACAAAATTAGTCGGGTGATCTCAGTGATTTCTGTCAAGTCAGATGTTATCGATCGCACCTTCACTTAAAGTTCACCTCCCCTTCCCTCGGTCTATCCGTTATGCAGACGTTTCTGAAACGTCTATTCCCATGTTCTAAAACTCGATATAGCAATCCTATTTGGATTGTGAGAAGGATTCCGCAGGAATCCTTCTCACAA
>CAYSIR010000290.1:0-5454 GCA_964431105.1 uncultured Leptolyngbya sp.
GAAGGGGAGCAAAGCCGTCAAAGTCTTTCTCCCACCATTGGGAGAGAGATTTAGAGAGAGGGCGAAAAGGTGACATGCACCCGCTCGATCGCCCTGTTTTGGGGTCTGTGTATTCCGCAAAGTCACCAAAATTCCTGCTTCACACTTATCTTAGCCGTTCCCCTGGCTGCCTATAGCAATCCAAATAGGATTGCTATATTTCCAGAGGTCTTGCAGAACTTGCTGCCCAACGGATGTTCCTGCTGACTGGAAAAAACACAGTACAATGGAGCGCCCCGCTACGGTTTCAAAGCGGTATTTAGGATTGCTAGTGGAGGTAGCCGTAAACCATGGGGCTGGTTCTCCAGGGGAAAGCAATGTTTCAAGCATGGTCTACAATCGCTGTACTAACTTACTCAATTCGTGGTGCCTGTTAGAGTCTGCGGCGGCAGCGATGAGGTCGCTGATTGTGTGCGGTGCCGATAATATACTGCCCAGATGGGCACGCCATTTAGCCCAAGAACTGAGGGCGCGAGACAGGGGCAGAACATTCCAAAATCGGTTAACCGAGCAAATGATTCCATCGCCTAGTGATGTTACTTCATGCCACCAACCCGCAGGAAGAAATAAAATTTCGCCAGAATTCAGAATCACTTCTGCGGCATGAGGCTGGGCTTGGGCAAACTTAGGAAAAGCTTCTAAATCAGGGCGATCGGGATACACTTGACTGTAGACTGGGCGCAGGGTTAGTCCATAGCGCAGGGCTTTGTAGAGCGGAATTGGATAAAGGTTGTACATCTGGGCTGGAGGAAACAGCAGAAGTTTTTTGTCCCCATGCAGTTGCATCAAAATGCCGTCCATGGGGTCATAGTGCAGACAGGACGTATGCCCACCACTTCCTACCCAAAGGTTTAATGCAGTAGCAGGAAATTTGAGATTAAACCAGGCTTCGGCGTGCAGTAGGCTTGGTTTAGCATTGAGAGAGGTGTGGGTAAGGGCACAGCGCCCTAGATACAAGTCTTCTTGCTGAGCAACGCCAGTCGTCATGTGGTGGGCGTAGTCAGCAAAGGTCATGCTGTGAGCTTCAACACCACTTCCTGAACTTGTCCATTGGCGTTTGTCTTGCTGATAACGTTCTTGCCCGTAGCGCCGGACTGGAAATACGTGATCCCCTAATGCCTGACAGAGAAAGTCTAGATTCCAGGCAGGTTCTTCATCTAGCAATCCCTGAACAATAACGGGAATGCCGGGGGCTTGGTAGCGATCGCTGAACTCTTGAGTCGTGAAGGATGTAGCGTGAATTCGGTCAATCATCGGACGTTAAAAAAATCGTTACACAGCAGAGGTTTTGGACAAACGTTCGATCCGCAGTGGATAGAGAGAGCCGCCAGAAAACCACCGAAATGTCGCACGAGGGCGTTTCCAGGTAAACGAGCGAGTCGCAACAGGTCGCAACAGATAGAGCGTTTAGTCAGCAGCAATTCATCGAGTTGATGAGCGATCGCCACAAATAGCGGATCTGCCAGGCATTTTGGGCCCAGTGATGTTCACCGTACTAACCATAGACAATAGCCGGGGGATAGAAAGAAGATAATCGGGAGGAATTCGGGAGGTTTAAAGGTGTTTGAGGCGGTATCCCAATCCGTGAACGGTTTCAATCAAATCTTCGGGGGCACCGGCTGTCCTAAGTTTCTGGCGAAGGGTTTTAATATGAAATTTAACGGCCTCCTCCGTTGGGGCATCATCCAGACTCCACAGGCGCTCGATAATACCGGGGCGGCTCATAATACGGCGACCGTTGGCGACCAGCAGTTCAAGTAAGGCATATTCCTTGGGAGTGAGGGAAATGGGCGTTTCGCCATACTGCACGTCAAGGGTACTCGCATCCAGCCGTAAGTCTCCCCAGGTTAGGATCGAGCGGGTCGTGGTGCTGCCACGCCGCAGCAATGCCCGAATCCGAGCCATCAATTCTTCTAAATCAAACGGCTTGACCATATAATCATCGGCTCCAGCATCTAGACCAATGATTTTATCGGCAATGGTGTCGCGAGCCGTCAGTATCAGGATAGGCACTGTGGACTGGCGATCGCGCAGCAAGCGGCAAAAACGAATGCCGTCCAGCTTGGGTAGGGTAATATCCAGTAAAATCAGGTCGTAGGTCAGAACATCGACCCAATCCCTAGCGATTTCACCATCATGGGCGACATCAACACTGTATTGCCGGTTGATGAGTGCCTCTGTCAGCATTTCTGCTAGTTGCACGTCATCTTCAACCACTAAAACTCTCATAAAACTTGAAACGTTAAAGGTTAAGAAGTGTCTTGCATATCAGTTTATGCATCAGTGGCAAGCTGGCGACAGAGGCGAGTTGATCACAAGGGGTTATCTATGATAGATAGTCTTCCAATGGTAAGGATTTGGGGTAAGCGTCGCCCACGCCGAATCCTTCCATGAAACCGCCACCCCATACCAACGGGTTAATCAATGACCAGTAATCAATAATAGTTAGTGATGAAATGGTTTCGAGATGGGAAATGGGTTACGGGTGGGTTCATTGCCAGTTTGTTGGTTACGGGTCTGATGAGCTACACCTCTTACCAGAATTCTGTAGAGTTAGTCAATAGTGCCCGGCAGGCGCAACAAACTAATAATGTTCTGGATACGCTGACGGATATTAATGGGTTGCTGACCGATGCCGAATCAGAACAATGGAATTATATTCTATCCAATAATCCAGACGAATTAGCTCGATACCAAGACACCGTAACTCACTTGCAAACCCTGCTGCAACAGTTGCCCCAATCTCTGGGGGAAAGCCAAATTCAGCAACAGCGCTTAAATGAACTGGATGATTTAATTCAGGAGCGATTTCAGCTTTTTGAAGAGGCGATCGCAGCGTACAGTAACCAACAGACCATTCCGACGACGACCGATCTATTATTGACGCGCACCCGGTCTAACCTCGACCAGATCCGCCAAATTACAACTGAGCTTGAGGAAAAAGAGGAAGCTCTTATTGCAGATAAAATTGCTGCGGTTAGTGCCAGTTCGCGCCTACGAATGCTCATTGAGCCAGTCGGTACGATCTTAACATTTAGTATCTTACTGGGAGTATTTGGATTACTGTATCGACAATTACAACAACGCCAGCAGGCAGAGGCGGCGCAGAAAGCGCTGGCTCAAGCAAAGGAATTGAGTGAGCTGAAGCTACAGCTTTTTTCAATGGTATCGCATGAGTTTCGCACTCCTTTGAGTCTGATAATGGGGTCATCGCAACTGCTAGAAGCTGGTTTGAAAGATACGATAGAACCATCGCGGCTAAGAAGTTTATATCGTATTCAGGCGGCCGCAAAGGTGATGACTCAGTTGCTGAATGACATTTTAATGATTGCCAGAGCGGATGCTGGGGCGCTGGAATTTAGTCCAAAACCGATCGAAATTCAGACTTTTTGCCTGAATCTAATTGACGATTTTCAGGTGTCTCATGCTTGTCAGCAAACGCTTATATTTGAACAAACGGGCGATCGCACCCATGCGATCGTTGATGAAAAACTTCTCTATTCTATTTTCAGTAATTTACTCTCCAACGCAGCTAAGTTTTCGCCACCGGACAGCAGCATCCGTATTGCTTTGGATAGCCGAGCAGATGCTCTAACGTTTGAGATTCAGGATCAGGGTATCGGTATTACTGAGGCAGAGTTGCCGCACCTATGCGAACCATTCAACCGGGGAAAGCATGTAGTCGGCATTAAGGGCACTGGGCTAGGGCTTGCCGTCGTTCAGCGCTGTGTGGCATTGCATCAAGGAACTATAACGGTCAGTCGTCACGCCGATAGTGGTGTTACATTTATTGTGACAATTCCGCAGTAAATTATCTTGGATAGGATACTAGACGTGTGGTTTAGAGCAGTCTGTTTTCTGGAAACGCGATGATTTCTGAAAAACTTATTTTCATTCATCCTGTTGCTGCTCCAGCCTTGGTCTGGACGAGGGTTGTTAGCGGTCAGGATTTTTGGGGTGTTGCTGAATAACAGCATTAGAACGACGTTTCAAGTTGTTTAACTCTAAAATTCATCCCCGGAATTAGCAACGCCGTGGTCAGAATTTTCGATAGGGCTGTGAAGGGATGCTCTTGGTGCAGAAGCGATCGCCATTATATGAGATAGTCAGCACAGATGAGCATTTAAGGAGCAGTTGATTAGCAAATGACGGCATTATCGAGTCGGGTAGGGACAGAGCGCACCATTCGGGTAGGAATTGTCGGAACTGGCTATGCGGCAAAGCTGCGGGTTGAGGCGTTCCAGAACGATGCGCGATCGCAGGTGATAGCGGCAACTGGGCAGAACCCTGAGCGCACCGCTAAGTTTTGTTTATCTTGTGGTATTGATGCTGTGCCAACGTGGTCTGAGTTGGTGCAGCGGGACGATATAGATGTGATCGTTATCTGTACAGTGAATCAGTTGCACGGCGCGATCGCTCGGTCTGCATTGACGGCCGAAAAGCACGTAGTCGTCGAGTATCCGCTGGCGCTTGATGTAACTGAAGCTGAAGAATTATTGGTCTTAGCTCGCGATCGCCAGCGATTGTTACACATTGAACAGATTGATATACTGAGCGGTATCCATGAAGCGATCGCCCAACATTTATCGCTGATCGGAACGCCCTTCTATGTGCGTTACAGTAGCCTGAATCCTCAACATCCAGCACCGCAAAAGTGGACCTATCAACCGTCCGCCTTTGGGCATCCGCTCGTGGGGGCGCTGTCCCGTATTCATCGACTTACCGTTCTATTTGGCACCGTTGATTCAGTAGTTGGACAGGATCGTACCCTGATGGTCACATCCGATCGCTTTACCTCCTGCATCAGCACGGCCCAGCTTCGATTTCGCAGCGGCATGGTGGCGGAAGTCATATACGGTAAAGGTGAAGCGATTTGGGCAGCAGAGCGACAGTTAGTCATTCAAGGGCAGCAGGGCATGATTCGGTTTGATGGCACACAAGGAATACTGGTGACAACGAATGGCGATCGCCCCTTAGATAGCGGCGGCCGTCGGGGGTTATTTGCTAAAGATACACAGGCGGTACTGGATTATCTTACGGAAGGGCGATCGCTCTATGTGCAACCCGAAAGCAGTGTCTATGCTCTAAAAGTGGCGGATGCAGTGCGGCGATCGGCGGAGGCCAATCAAGTTGTTCAGCTATCTTAACCATGGAACCGCCCCAAATAATATATAGCAGTCCTAAATGAGCTGTAAATGAAAATGTGCTACGCGAAGAAGTCCGCAGGACTTCTTCCCATAATTCAGATAATTCAGATAGGATTGCTACAGGTCGATATAGATCGCGAATGGGGGAGCATTGACCTCGTCATGCAAGGATTTTGGGTGGTGCGACGCCCACACCACCCAAAATCCTTATCACTATAGCAATCCTAAATGAGTTGTGAAATGAGAATGGTTGTTGTGAGAAGGATTC
>CAYSIR010000291.1:0-5447 GCA_964431105.1 uncultured Leptolyngbya sp.
TGTGCTGAGGCATCGTTAACACCAGAAAAAGAAACCAAATGGGTTCTATAGGAAAAGCCTGGACATTACTGCAATCACCATCGGATCGACAACTAGCGCGATCATTATTCAAATAGTCCATCTTTTACATGATGCTACTTTCCGCCGGGATGACTGTGGATAGCCTACCGATGACCCAACAGATTGTGAATCACTTAGCGGAAAACATTGATGCGATCGTCAGTGCGTTGCCGATCAACCAACTTTAGGCGATCGCCCAGCAGCAAACTCATTAGATTGGGGGCGATCGCCCCCAATTATGTTCTGACCAATAAAGGGGTTTGCAATGCACCCGTCGTCATGAAGCAAAAAGTCTGGCGACCTTCCCATAATGCATAGATCCCAGGAAATGCAGCACCCCTTACTGTGATCCCCTAGTTAAACGACAAAATCTGCTAGACCTTAACCACCGGAAGGATCAGGACACCTGACCCCCACATTGCCTAAAATCCTCTAGTGGAGTGGCTTCCGCGCTCAATGCAGAATCTTTTGCCAGTCAACCAGCTATGCCCCCCAATATTGACCGGCATTATTCTAACCGTCGCCTGTTTACATTTCTCAATAGATGCAGAGATGATTAGAATAGAAGCTAGAACGCTTCACAGTTGCATATCTTCAAGAGCTAAAGCGCACAGCATGACTTCTGCGATCTACATCGAACAACTCCGCAAGTCCTACGGTTCTGTTGAAGCGGTGCGAGACGTATCGTTTCAGGTAGAGCCGGGTGAAATTTTTGGGCTGCTCGGCCCCAACGGGGCTGGAAAAACAACGACACTGCGCTGCCTCTGCACCTTGGTGACCCCCGATGCGGGCGAAGTGACCGTGTCGGGAATTTCCGTTCTCGACTATCCCAAACTGGCCCGCCAAAAGCTGGGATATGTGGCGCAAGAGGTGGCGCTTGACAAGGTACTGACTGGTCGTGAACTGCTACAACTGCAAGCAGCGCTGTATCATTTGCCTCGACAGCAGGCGATCGCCCGCATTGATCAAATGATCGGCTTACTTGGGCTAGCAGAATGGGCGGATCAGCGCAGCGGCACCTACTCCGGCGGCATTCGCAAACGCCTTGACCTGGCCGCAGGCTTATTGCACCAACCCAATGTGCTTGTGCTAGATGAACCCACTGTTGGACTGGATATTGAAAGCCGCCGGATTGTGTGGGACTTTTTACGCCAACTGCAACAAGAAGGCACAACCATTCTCATCACTAGCCATTATCTTGAAGAAGTAGACGCACTCGCCGATCGCGTCGCTATCATTGATAACGGCACTGTAATTGCAGCGGGCACACCGTCTGAATTAAAAGACCAGCTCGGAGGCGATCGCATTACCCTCCGCATTCGAGAATTTGCCTCACTAGAAGAAGTAGACACAGCCCGCGCTGCGCTGCAACCCCTGCCCTGTGTTAAAGACATCATCGTAAATGCCATTCAGGGAAATGCGTTGAACCTGATTGTTACGTCTCAAAGTGACGCGCTGATGACGGTTCAGCAAGCGTTAGAGGCAGCCGGTCTACCCATGTTTGGTATTTCGCAATCCCGCCCTAGCCTAGATGATGTCTATCTAGCTGCAACTGGCAAAACGTTGATGGATGCTGAACTAGCTGCCGCAGGCAGCCGTGACCTCAAAGCAGAGCGCAAGCAAAATATGCGCTAATTGTTATCCACACGTAGAAGGGTAAAGTTCTGCGATGTTCACGCTAGTATAATTTTCATTGATTCACCGAACTTCCCCTTGTCTTGTTAATTCATTTTTGTTGACTCATTGAGTGATCAGTTTATGACACGCACGGTTACTCCCAACCTTTCCGAACGTTCCAATACACCAACGTCGCCTGAAGCAATAGCTGCCCAGGGAGCTGTCTCGCCTAGTTTGCTATCAGGTGAATTCATTCAAGAAACGGCTGCGCTCACCCGCCGTTTGTTTATCCAACTCCAGCGTCGTCCCACTACTTTAATTGCTGGTGTTATTCAACCATTGATGTGGCTGATTTTGTTTGGTGCGCTTTTTCACAACGCTCCCCAAGGGCTGTTTGGCGAAAGCGCCAACTATGGGCAATTTTTGGGTGCTGGTGTGATTGTGTTCACCGCCTTTGGGGGAGCGCTCAATGCCGGACTGCCGGTTATGTTTGACCGAGAGTTTGGATTTCTTAATCGCCTGCTGGTAGCACCGCTGGCATCCCGCTTCTCTATTGTGCTGGCGTCTGCGCTGTTCATTGCTACTCTCAGCCTGATTCAAACGGCAGCGATCGTAGTGGCAAGTGCTTTTCTGGGGGCTGGGCTACCGGGGATCGCTGGGCTGGCGGTGGTGATGGCGATCGTCCTGCTGCTGGTGCTGGGGGTGACGGCGCTCAGTTTGGGGATGGCGTTTTCGCTACCAGGGCATGTTGAATTGATTGCGGTCATTTTTGTAACGAATCTGCCTCTGCTATTTGCTAGCACTGCCCTTGCGCCGCTGTCCTTCATGCCATCCTGGCTACAGGTGACGGCAACCCTTAACCCTCTTAGTTATGCGATCGAACCCATCCGGTATATTTATACCCATGCCAGTTGGTCACTGAATAGCGTGGTACTGCACGCTCCCTTTGCAGAGGTTTCGATGGGGGCAGCACTATTGGTGTTAGTGGGCTTTGATGCGATCGCTCTACTGCTGATCCGCTCCACCCTAAAGCGTACATTAGCCTAGTCGATTTACTAGAGCCGTTGCGGCATTGAATGTGCCTTCACCAAAACCCTCACCAAAATGTGAATGGTCGTCTGTCCACTGGCGGAGCAAAATAGAGAATAATTCCGTCTAGAAGGACGGCCACTGATCCTGTATCTTGGCGCAGTAACCCTCATGGTTTGGGAAGAATATCAATGACTCACTATCAATTCAACATAAGCATCGGATGGCGATTGTTTTCGGGACTATTGGCAACTAGCGCAGCAATTTGGCTTGCTCCTGGTGCGATCGCTCAGACCACTTCGACCGATTTAGACCCCCTAGAAGGGCTTCGTACAGCGGATGATAGTGCTGGCTTATTGGAGGGAGCTGACAACTCTGGCAGCATCTTTGAGCTATACCATCGTCTCAATCTGAGTGGCGGGCAAACGCTAGAACAATTTTCAAATCGCCAGCAGGAAAATATTGGTGAAGCCGCCGCCGATTTCCGCGAGCGCCAGCGCCAGCAGTTCCAAAATACTCAAGACAGCGAACCATTTGAGGCATCTCAATAGCGCGATGATCCCTTTCACAATCCTGCTGAGTCTACATCGCTTAGTTTAGCCGCGCCATCAATAGGAGATGTTGCTGATCAGGATGAATTGAAACTTCGTTTCAATTCATCCTGATTTAAGTTCATCCCCAGCAGCGTCTAATGGGACTTATATCAGAGTGAACCACATCAGAGACGGGGTATTCGACCGCTCCGCCAGTCTTCAAATGCCTGGTTTTGGCTGGCAAGTCAGCGGTTCAGTGATTTCTGCGATTTTTGCGTAATGGATAGCCCTGATTGGGAAAGGAATTTAGTGTGAAGGCTGCAAAACTAGGACGCCCCCTAGACCGGTTGCCTGATCATCTCGCTGCTTTTCACATATTTAGTCGGACATTCCGCAAGTTTGCAAGAATTTCCTGAATGCAAGAATTTCCTGAATGTACGACTTTTATAGATTCTGAAAGCCTAGGGAAATGGTGATCTCATTTCCCAGAATCCATCTTTGATGGTTGCAAATTATTCGATCGCTGCTCAAGGCAGTAGACCGATGCCTAAACCCCTTTATTGAAAGCACGTTCAGCGATCGCTCAGGCAGTGTAAAAGAGAAGATAATCATCAACCTGCTGAATGCGCTTGCTCTCTGTTATTGGCTGTGTCCCGACGAAAAAGGACAAAAAAAAGGAACCATCGCCACTGGTTTCCCATAGCTGCTGTTGAATACGCCAAAGCCGATCGCTTTTTACTCACCAATCGAAAGCGATCCCTTATTATCAGCAGCGGTTCTCAATGCCTAAGTTCATCAGCACTATCACAACAGTTACCGAGTTCCTGACCCCTGTGTCCGATCCGGGGCACCGTTATCAGGAGGCACATACTCGTCTAGTTCCACACGGATAGATTGGCTCAACTCAGCAGAAGATAGGACATCCTGAGCAACAGCAGCGCCTACAACCAGGCTTTGCGCACCAATCACTATGAGCAATGCACTCGTACATTTCAAGAAAGTGTTCATCGTACCTACATTTAAACTCTTCAGGAGGAAACCATTAAACTCGGCAATCAACAGGATGGAATCGGTTCACATAGCTGGCTCACGCAGCCAGCTTACATATACAAGCACTGAAGATCTCTCTTCAATTGTGCTATGCAATTAGATAAAACAGATGACAATTCAATAACCTTTGCGGCAGCTTTGACTTTCATGCCAGAACTTTAATATATGTAAACACCGGTCAAAAGCTCAGATCAAAGACATCGTTTCGCGGCAACCGTGAAGGCTCGTTCGTCAGAAAGCTGCGGTTAATCCTTACAGTAGTTTTACTTAATTTTCCTCGATCGGCCAATATATTTCAAGCAAATAATAACCGAAAGATTCAAAGAAAGCTTAACAATATTCATAAGAATTTCACACAATTCTTAATTTGATCGATGGTCAGTTGCCGTTTGTGCTTGATGGCAAACACTTTAACCCGTTCATTCACAGGCTCCACAGACACTATTGATCAATGATACAAATTTCTAATGAAAGACTATTATCTTCGCATCTCCTCAGTAGTTTCACTGTTGTCTTCATACAGTGCGATCGCATCTGTTCAGGAAGATTGAAAAAAAGCCGAGAATTACCTGAAGTGACCATGAAGAGGCTGGGGTGCATTCTGCTTCTACCCTCAGCCTCCACGACAGGAATTACGGATAGTCAACAACCCGCTATCTCGAAAGGATTGACCTCGCTGACGAAGCTCTCAAACCCCCTACCCGGCTGCTATCCATTACGCAGATCTCTCTGAAACCCGTAGCCCTCGATTCAAAAACGAGGACTCTGAGTGACCGCTAGGGCTATGAGGCAAAAGATCTAGCGACTTTTGCGTAATGCACAGTACCCGGCTGTCGGACAGTGGCGTTCGCACCGTCTGGTAGTGAGTTCCGCGTTGCTAGGCCTCCGCTGAATCGTTTATTAGCAAATCAGCGGGATCTCCCTACCGTATGGACAAAACCGACATCCAATTCAGCAAATCAGCAAAGATCACAGGTTTAGCAGCAGTATTCCCGCAAATAGCCGAAAGTTTGCATATTATCAATTGTCAGCCGCACTTGCCCCAGCCTCAGAACCCGAACATAAGGCAGCAGTTAGAGGCACTGCCGCTCTGCGGCGCAGGTGCGCCCGTATTGTCTGGCAGAGGTCGTTGACTACTGATGCTTCACGCAGTCTTCA
>CAYSIR010000292.1:0-5437 GCA_964431105.1 uncultured Leptolyngbya sp.
GTAAAGTCCACCCAATCTGCCAACGATTACAGATTGGCGCTAGGCTTGCATCAGACCGAAGGGCAGCCGCTAAGGGCAGCCACAGACCTAACTGCGCTGGGCCCGGAGCAATTGCTTGACCGTCTTCAGCAGCTCTGGCGGATGAAACGGCTTTGTAATGTAGGCATCTGCGCCCTGCCGCATTCCCCAATATCGATCAAAATCTTCACTCTTCGTTGTGCAAACTAAAACCGGAATATTCTGCGCTTTGGGTTCGTTTTTGATCCAGCGGCATAGCTCATAGCCATTCATTTGCGGCATAATCAGATCGGTAATCACCAAATCTGGATAGCTCGCCTGAATTTTTTCTTTAGCCTCAATGCCATTCGTCGCTTCAACTACTTGAATGCCTTGTTCTTTCAGCAAGTCGGAGAGCATTTGCCTGAGCGTTTGACTATCGTCCACAATCAACACTGTAGTCATAACTTTATTAAACTAACCCTGGATAGTTTTGGACGAGGGGATCGGCAAAATGGTGTAGTTACGTCTAATCTCTTGCCGGACACGTCAGTAAAAAATCGATTTAAGCAGCAATGATGGCGATCGCTCAAAGTATTGACTGATTTGGCATCAAGTATGTCCATTTTACACCATTCAAATTGAAGACTACGGCAGAACGACTGACGGCTGGCTCTCCATTCATCCAGCCCATTCAGGCGTTCCTCAGATTGGTAATCAGCAAATGGACAGACGATGACTCTCTTTTTAGGAATGTGCAGCGATGAGAGACCGACACCGCAACAATGCTCAGAGCGCTGATGCTCTCACACCAAGGACTAGAGCGATCGCTGTTTCGATAGATTAAATCTACACCAACCCCGCATTCAATCATTGGGAATCCATCGGCTTCATTCTAGTCTTCGCGAGTAATTCTAGAAAATCAGGATAGTTGATGCCGATGCCACGTTGGATTCCGCCATTCGGGTAGCCCACCATCCGCCATTTCTACTATTTCAATCCCCCTACTCTTTCAACCCTGTTGTGGCAACACCACGAATGAACTGGCGCTGCCCCACAAAAAATACCAGCACGACCGGAGCCGTGGCAATCACAACCGCTGCCATGAGCAATGACCAACGGCTGGTGAATTGTTCTTGAAATTCGGCGAGCGTAAGCTGCACTGTTTGCAACTCTGGCCGGGTCGTAAAGACCAACGGCTTGAAGAGATCGTTCCACTCGCCAATAAACGTCAGCAGCACCAATGTCACCATCGCTGGACGCGCTAGGGGCAGCACAATTCGCCACAACAGTTGCCAACGATTGGCACCGTCAAGGCGGGCAGCCTCTTCTAGCTCAATGGGCAGAGTTTGAAAAAATTGTCGCATTAGAAAAATGCCAAACCCATTAGCGGCGGTTGGCAAAATGAGCGCGGCGTAGGTGTTAATCAAGTTGCCCCATTTCAACAGCAAAAAAATAGGGATGACTAACAATTGAAATGGAATAACGAGCGTGGCTAGGAGCAAAATCAGTAGACCCGTCCGTCCCCAAAACTGAAACCGGGCGATCGCATAGCCTGCTAGAGTTGAGGTTAATACTTGCAGGGTGGTGACGGCGATCGCAACGAGCGTAGAGTTGGCAAATGCTCTTAAAAAATGCCCCTGCTGCCACGCCTGACGATAGTATCGCAACGTCCAAGACCCTCTTGCACCGGCATCTGCAGATGATATGCCGGATAGAGGCGGAGATTCCCAGAAAGACGTAAATAGGGCGATCGCTAAAGGCGCAAGTACAATGCCCGCCCCGACTATTAACAGTCCAATCGTGACCCCTGCGATCGCGCCTTGATGCTGACTATTCTGACCATTCTGATCAGTCATCACTACTCCATTTAGTAACAGTTGGTGAGTTGCAACACACAACTCGCACTCCGGTTTTTATACCGGTTTTTATAACTGTAGTCATGGGGCTTAGTTAATGTAAGGAGAAAATCATGATGTTGCCGTCTATTGGTTCAAGAAAAACGTTTATTTCTGAGGTATCTAGACTTACGTCTATGCTTCTCTTTGGAAGTTAGTAATACTCAACGATTTTGTAGCAATTTTGCTAGGATAATGGGCTTTCTGGGACTGTATTGATAACCAGCGAATCTCAATTGTCTTGTAAAAGATGTGATATTCCTATGGGTTAGCCAGAATGCTTGTAAATGAAACATGAAACCATTAGGGTGTAGGGTGTGGGAAACAAACGCGAAATCCCCCAAGTATTATCGACAACATTGTTGAAAGCCACCACCTGAACTTATCTGCAAAATTTGAATATTTGTGTGGATCGAGTGCGTGGATATAAGGCATTTTTTGATTGAGGAGACGCAACGTTATGCAGCAGCTTGAGCTTAGCCCAGAACTTGATTTCCGTAGTGAAGTCTACAAAGATGCCTACAGCCGCATCAATGCCATTGTCATTGAAGGCGAACAGGAAGCCTATGAAAACTATCAGCAGCTTTCTGGAATGTTGCTAGATTGCAAGGATGAATTGCTAAAACTTGCAAAGATGGAGAACCGCCACAAGAAAGGATTTCAGGCCTGCGGGCGTAACCTTGATGTAACGCCAGACATGGAGTTTGCGAAAGATTTCTTTGCTGACTTGCATCGCAACTTCCAAGAAGCCGCTTCTGACGGCCGTTTGGTGACTTGTTTGTTGATTCAGTCTTTAATTATTGAGTGTTTTGCGATCGCGGCTTACAACATCTACATTCCAGTCGCTGACGACTTTGCCCGCAAAATCACCGAAGGCGTTGTTAAAGATGAGTATCTGCATCTGAACTTCGGCGAAGAGTGGCTGAAGGCGAACTTCGAGGCCTCGAAAGAGGAGCTAGAAGCTGCCAACCGTCAGAATTTGCCCATCGTATGGCGAATGCTCAACCAGGTTGAAGCTGATGCCCGTACATTGGCGATGGAGAAAGAAGCGCTCGTTGAAGACTTCATGATCAGCTATGGTGAAGCACTGAATAACATTGGGTTTAGCACCCGCGAGATTATGAAAATGTCGGCTCACGGCTTGACGGCGGCCTAGACAGTTCTAACTCATTTCTAATTGGTTCATGGGGAATCACTCACAGCGCGAGGGGCAATGCTTCTCGCGTTTAGTATTTGAAGACAGCCGATGCTTGATGTCGGCTTCGCATCTCAGCGGTTGATAAGGCGGTCATCAGGTTGGTTTGGGTCGTTTGAGGGATATTGCTGATCCCCCATGCGGCGCTGAAGGGTTGCAGCAAAGGGTTAGTGCAAAATACTAAAATCTGGGAAGCTGGCACGAGCGATCGCAACCTGGGCTGACTCAACGTGGGTGACGTGGGCATAGTCTGGGCCGCGCTCCACGGCTTCCAGGAACTCCTGCAACGAAAATTCGCTGCCCTCGACTACTAGCTCTACCGTACCGTCTGGCAAGTTTTTGACATAGCCCGTCAGGCGCAGCCGCTGAGCGGTTCGATAGCTAAAGGCGCGAAATCCAACCCCTTGAACCTGACCATGAACTCGTGCAGTGAGTTGATACATTGCAAGATAAGTTAATCAAAGAACGATGTCGGCTGAGCCATTATCATGCAGCGCTAGGCCAGACGATGATGAATCGAACCAGTATTTTTGCAAAGACGGACTGAATAGTTTCACTCTAAAGCTAGACGGGTCGCGATGGCTATAGGAACGTGCCAAATGAGAGGAAGACCTCTAAGAGGGCATGGCTAGCTTTGCCCAGAGTATGGTGTCATCCTTTAAAATTCGATTACATTCCAACCCAATCAGGTATGAGTATTCATGGATTTTCGTCAGGAGTTTGAGTTACTGCTGCGGGCCCGCTACCCGTTGGTTTACATTCCAACTGTTGAAGAAGAGCGGGTTGAAGGGGCGATCGCCGATTGTGCTAAACGCCAAGGCAATCGCGGGGTTTACATCTGGGACTTTGTAGATGGCTACCAAGGTAATCCTAACGATAAAGGCTATGGGCGACGGAATCCGCTCCAGGCGCTTGAATTTGTTGAAAAGCTGCCAGCCACTGCTCCAGCCATTTTTATTTTGCGGGACTTTCAGCGGTTCCTGGATGATATTTCCATTTCGCGCAAATTACGGAACCTGATGCGGCTGCTGAAATCTCAGCCTAAAAATATTGTGGTTGTGTCGGCGCAGTTAGCGATTCCTGATGACCTGAGTGAAGTGTTTACGGTTGTTGAGTTTGCGCTTCCGTCTGCAACCGACATTTCTGAAGAAATTCAGCGGTTGTTGGCTGGCATGGGGCAGCGGTTATCGTCTGAAGTGCTGGATGAAATGGTGCGAGCCAGCCAGGGGTTATCGCTGGAGCGGATTCGGCGAGTATTGGCACGGGCGATCGCTACCCATGGTGAACTCACCTTAGATGATGTGGATTTAATTTTAGAAGAAAAGCGCCAGACGATCCGCCAAACTCAAATTCTCGACTTCTACCCTGCCCAGGAAGATATGTCGGACATTGGCGGATTGGATAATTTGAAAGACTGGCTGTTGCGGCGGGGCGGCGCATTTTCTGAAAAAGCCCGGCAGTATGGCCTTCCTCACCCCCGTGGGCTGCTGCTGGTGGGTATTCAGGGGACTGGCAAATCCTTGACAGCCAAGGCGATCGCTCACCATTGGCATTTACCGCTACTGCGGCTGGATGTGGGGCGCTTGTTTGCTGGGCTGGTGGGCGAGTCGGAATCTCGCACTCGACAGATGATTCAGCTTTCGGAGGCGCTGTCCCCCTGTGTGCTGTGGATTGATGAAATAGACAAAGCGTTTGCGGGTGCGGATGGGCGTAGTGATGGCGGCACGGCCAGTCGGGTGTTTGGAACGTTTATCACCTGGATGGCGGAGAAGCGATCGCCCGTGTTTGTGGTTGCTACTGCCAATAATATCCAAGCCTTGCCGCCTGAAATGCTGCGACGGGGGCGGTTTGATGAAATCTTTTTTGTGGGACTGCCCACCCAAGAAGAGCGCAGAGCCATCCTTATGGTTCACTTATCTCGCCTGCGCCCCCAAACCGTCAAAAGCTACGATCTCGATCGCTTAGCCTATGAAACGCCGGACTTTTCTGGAGCTGAAATTGAGCAAATGTTGATTGAAGCGATGCACATTGGCTTCAGTCAAGGTCGGGACTTTACGACAGAGGATGTCCTGGCAGCGGCTAGCCAAATCGTTCCGCTGGCCCGCACTGCCCAAGAGCAAATTCAACACCTGCAAGCTTGGGCCGCATCTGGAAAAGCGCGGATGGCGTCGCGCAATGGGCTGGGGCTGGAGGCCTGAGCGATCGCTAGGCCGTGAGGCGAGAGGGAGAACAGGTCACTTTTGCAATGTAGCACTTATCCCCCAGCCCCCCTTCGACAAGCTTAGGACATGCTGGGTGCATCCCAGTTTCGTGAAAGGTATGTGACGCGATCGCCCTCACCCTAAAT
>CAYSIR010000293.1:0-5402 GCA_964431105.1 uncultured Leptolyngbya sp.
TGAAGCGGCAGGACTCTATCTATAGCAATCCTATTTGGATTGTGAGAAGGATTCCGCAGGAATCCTTCTCACAACAACCATTCTCACTTCACAACTCATTTAGGATTGCTATAGATTGGGAGAGTAGGTCGTCTATCATCGCCAAGACTCTGCATCATTATCCCCCAGGCAATTCGGTCGCCTGATAGCATAGCAATGGGTGGGTAAGTTAGCATAACTCCAGTCGTCATTCCCGCGTAGACGGGAATCCAGAAACCCCATAGCGTTCTAATCAACCCTCTCACTGCTGTAATGGCTCAGATTCTGTCCCATCAGATGCTTAGCCCCAACCAAGCTGAGTTTTTCAATGCACTTGCCAGCACCGCAGGCTTCGATCCTGAGCCGCGCTGATCAATTGTTCACTGGATAGAAAAGCGATCGCATTCACCGGGGCGGTATGTTCCGTCAGGGTGGTGATGAGTTGCCCGGTTGCCACATTCCACAGTTTGATGGTGCTGTCTTGGCTGCCGGTCGCCATCGTTTGGGCATCCGGGCTGAGGGCGATCGCTTTAATGGGTAACAAATGACCAGATAAGGATTGATGCAACCCGCCCGTATTGAGATGGCGGAGGCGAATATTCATATCCCAACTGGCGCTAACCACAGTTTGCTGCTCAGGTTCATCGGGATTACTGGACGGAATCAGGGCGATCGCGCTGACGGAGCCGTTGTGTTTAGCCAACTGTCGCAGGCTTTCCCGTTGTTTCAGACTCCATACTCGCACAATGCCATCCGCATCACCACTTACCATGATTGATGCTGACGAACTTACGGCTAACGATTCAACCGGGGCGTGATGCCCCTCAAAGCTATAGCGTTCCTGATGCTCTGCCCATAGGCGAATGGTCTTATCTCGTCCAGCGGTGATGAATTCGCCGGAGGGTAAAAATGCGATCGCTGTCACCAACTCGGCGTAGTCTAATAATGTATGCTCAATGTCTCCGGTATCCAGATTCCAGAGCTTTAGGGATTTATCATAGCTGCTGCTGACCACTTGTTGCCCATCGGGTGAAACTGCTAAGGCAGCGATCGCTTGTTTGTGGATCTCAAACGTGGCCGTAGGTTCCGGTTGGTTCATCGTCCAGCGGGCGATCGCGCCGTCTTGCTGTCCTGCCAGCCAGTCGCCATTGGATAAGATCGTCAATGTGGTAATGGGTTGCGATCGAATGTAACTATCCTGACAGTGCCAGCGCTGAGGGGGAGGTTCGGTTTCCGGCAGGGATGATCGGGGTTGTGCCGGGAGAGGTGGGGCATCCTCCCAGCAATTCATGACATCGGATAAGGCAGCGGCGGCGGATGTGTAGCGATCGCTCAAATTCTTGGCTACCAACTTATCTAGAATATCTGCTAAACCGTCACTAATTGGGCCAGAGACGCTGCGCCAGAGCCAGGTGCCATCCAGATGATTGAATAACTCAAACGGCGATAATCCCGTGACCAAATGCAGGCAAGTTGCCCCCAAACTATACAAGTCGCTAGCAAAACTAACTTGCCCCAGCAGTTGTTCAGGCGCAATGTATTCCGCGCTGCCGATAACAGTTCCGGTACGGGCGAGGGCGGACTGGGTAGCAACCTTGGCGGCTCCAAAATCCACTAGCATTAAACTTCCTTCATCCGATCGCCCATTCCGTCGAATTAGATTGGTGGGTTTAATATCCCGATGAATAATGCGGCTGTCATGGATAAATTGTAGTAAGATCAGCACTTCCCGTAGTACATACCAAATTTTATCTTCTGGGAATGCCCCTACATTTTGGAGTTCATGGGATAGGGTATGCCCGTTAATAAATTCCTGAACTAAATAATGATAATCATCCCGTTCAAAATAGGCAAATACACTAGGAAACTGGGGATGCTGGAACAGCGGCTCGATGCTGGCAAGCTGGTAGCGAAAGGCTTCACCGTCATGTTGTTGCTCAAATTCTTTGATAACGCAGCGATTATTCGTCAGTTTACGGGAATCGGTTGCCAAAAAGGTACGGCTAGACACCCCGCCACCGATGGGCTGAAACGCCATGTAGCGATCGCCCAATCGTAGCCGCGACCCGCAATGCACACAAAAATTGTCGCCCTTGGGCGTTGCCGGAGCTGGACATTTAGGATTTAAGCAATAGGTCATCGTTCCGCGCCTAGGGGTTCATACTGCCAGAGTTGCAGCGTCTCATCTGCACCTGCACTGATCAAACCATATCCATCGGGACAAAAGGCCAATGCATTCACCGCCCAAGGCGATTGCAGCCGGCCGGCATGGCGAAAGCAGCCCTGCTCAAACCGGCCGAGTTGAATTAGGCTATCAGCGCCGCCGCTGGCTAAAGTGCGGCCGTCCGGACTGAGGGCGATCGCATTAATCCGTTCCCGATGGGCCGTAATCGTTTGGAGGCGGCTGCCGTCTAAGGTATCCCACACCGTAACGCGGCGATCGCCCCCAGCAATGAGCAACTGGCGATCGGGGCTGAGGGTCAGCGCATTCACCGGTTCTGTACTTTTGAAGGTATTGAGTAAATATAGCGGTTCGGCCTGGTTAGAAACCTGCCAAATCCGCGCCAGGCGATCGCCACTGCTAACCAGCCACGCCCCATCCGAACTGAACTGTAGCCCCGTCACCGGTTCCCCTTGCACAGATTGTAAACTGCGTTCGCTCTGCAAATCCCAAAGCTGAATGATGCCGTCCTCACCGCCGATCGCTAGATTATCCAGCGGACTAAGGGCGATCGCCGTGATCCCCCAACTGCGGGCGGGCAATGCGCCCAAATCCACCAAGCGCGGCACATCCCAGCGATAGACTAAGCCATCCTCGCCGCCGCTCATCAATTGCTGCCCATCGGCGGTGAATGCCAGCGATCGCACGGGAGCCGTATGACCACGCCCACCCCAGAGCGATCGCCCCTCAAAACTGTGGATTAACTTACCCGTGTAGACTGCCCAGAGTTTAATCGACTGGTCGCGGCTGCCGCTGGCGAGTAAGGTTCCATCGGGACTGAGAGCGATCGCCGTAATGCTGCCCTGATGCCCCGAAAAGATTCGCACACAGCGCCATCCAGAAGAGCGGGCCGCAGGCAATTGCGGCGATTGCGGACGGGTGCGGCGTATCTCCTCCATCACTTCGCTGGCGGTAGCATAGCGCTGAGTGATGGGTCGTGCCAGTAGGGTATTCAAAACGCGAGAGAGGCGATCGCTAACCGGTGGCGACACATAGCTTTGCCACACCCAAGCATCCTCCCCCACGCTATACAAATCAAACGGATGCAGCCCCGTCAGCAAATGGACACAGGTCACGCCCAAACTGTACAAATCGCTGGCGAATACTGCCTTACCGAGCGCCTGTTCCGGAGCCGCATAGCCGGCACTGCCAATCACCGTACCCGTTCGCGCCAGGGCCGTGCCGGTCGCATATTTCGATGCGCCAAAATCCACCAAAAATAAGCGGCGATCGCTCGCCCGTCGGATAATATTCGCCGGTTTCACATCCCGGTGGATCACCCGAAAGCCATGCACAAAATCCAGCACCGGCAGCAACGCCTTCAGCACTGCCCAAATTTGCGATTCCCGAAACGGGCCCTGCTCCGCCAAGATCTGCTCCAGCGTCGGCCCGTCGATAAAGTCCTGCACTAAATACTGAAAACCAGCCTGCGCCAACCGATCCAGCAGTTTAGGAATTTGGGGATGGTCGCCCAACTCTGCTAACCGATCCGCTTCCTCTTGGAACAATGCCGCCGCCTTTTCGGCATAGTTGCGCCCCTGCAACTGCGGCAAAAACTGCTTCACCACACAGCGATCGCGGGCGGGCAAAGCTTCATCCACCGCCAAAAACGTCGCCCCAAAGCCGCCTTCACTAATCGGCCGCAGCAATCGATAGCGATCGCCCAACAGCAGCACCGTCCCGCACGTCGCACAGGTCATAGCCGTGCGATCGTTGGTGGGGGTGGGGCAGACGGGGTTGGGACAGTAGCTCATGGGGAGATGGTAACAGGGCTAGGCCCATCGTAGATGGCATGATTCCAGAATAGGAAAGGGCTAAGCATCAGACAGGAATGTCTCCAGTGCTGCCTCAGCCAACCGGTTTCCCTAAGTCCCACAAATTTCAATGAGTGTTTCACCATCACCTAGAAGACGAAGTGCTTCGGGCAGTGCCAACTGCAGAATTTCACGAAGCTTTTGATTGGAAGTATTCCCGCAGGTTAGCCAGATGATTTGTGGCGGGGCTTCGAGGCGTTCAACCAATTCTACAAAATCATAATCCTTTGTCATGAAGATAATATTTTGGGTTTTTGCTGCCTCGAATATGTCAATATCTTCTGCATCTCTGAGTCCAATATCGCGCAATGAGATTGCCGTTATTCCGAATGTCTCCGTAATCCAGGTTGCGATCGCAGGTGAAAGATGAGCATCCAGCCAAACCGTTGTCATACCAGCAAGACCGGATGGTTGAGTTTGCGGGCGGCGTACAGAAGTGATGCCCGAACATCCTCGATTTCTAAGTCTGGAAGTTCATCTACAATTTGGTCAGCACTCAGTCCTGCGGCTAATAAATCTAAAACATCAGAGACTCGAATTCTCATGCCACGAATGCAAGGACGACCGCCACATTGGCGAGGGTTGATTGTAATCCGTTCTAGTAAATCTGACATTGGTGCTAGACCTTGCTAGGTGGCCCTTCAACTGTAACCAAAATTGAGGGATGGGCAACTAGACCAAACTCAGATGGATCTTCGCCGTCGAGATGAAGGGCGATCGCTTTCTGCCAATTTTTGACGACTTCATCCAGCGGTTCACCTTGCGTCACCACGGAAATTTCTAGACATTCAGCGACATAACCACTCTGTTCACCAGGACGGATAAAAGACTTGATCGTTTGCTGTAGTTTCATTGTTTTACTCATGTACTGAAGTAGACTGCTCCACCGTCAACATTCGAGCTTCAATCCCATCCCAGACCGACGACACCTGCACCGCCGCGTCCTTGCAGCGCACCATCAATTCGTGGGAATACAAATAACTTCCGAGTTGCTGGCGTTCATAATTCCCTAACTGAACCAATAACCGTAAATCAAAGCCGAAGGCATCTGACCAAACTTCAAGTAAGGTCTCAAGAATCTGTTTTTTCGATTCCTTTGAGTCATCAATCATAGGCTGCAACTGTTTTATTTTGTCAGTCAGCCGTGTAAAATTAAAGTCGATAAAAATTTTGCTGTCCCAAATATGTTCGGCGAGGGCGAGGACGCGGCCGAGGAAGCGGTCGGGGTCGCGGTCGAGGTCGAGGACGAAGTCGAGGTCGAGGTCGAGGTCGCGGTCGCGGTCGAGGTCGAGGGCGCGGGCGAGGTCGAGGGCGCGGGCGAGGTCGCGGTCGAGGTCGCGGGCGAGGTC
>CAYSIR010000294.1:0-5399 GCA_964431105.1 uncultured Leptolyngbya sp.
TACCTATCTCTAAAAGACAACCTGGTAGTCCTCTATTGGTAATGATTTTGGGTGGTGTGGGCAACGCCCACACCACCCAAAATCATGGCATGACCACTACCGACAACCCAAAGGCGAAGGGGCAAACAGGATTCCTGCGCAACTCATTCCGAGATCCTGGCAGGTCAAGATCCAGACTAGGATCGCGTTGAAGACACGATTTTTTGGAGGCATCTCTAATGACAGCTACAACACAACTCCCGCTTCCTGAACATTTTGAAGCGCAGCGGGTCGGTGAGGTCTGGCGGGTGCCCTACGCAGAGAGAGCGATCGCTGCTCAGGACTGGCAGCAGCGCCATGAGATCACCCCCTCCAGCCAGGATGAACGGCGCATTGCGCTGTTGCTGATTGATGTGCAGAATACGTTTTGCATTCCTGGTTTTGAACTGTTTGTTGGTGGGCGATCGGGCACTGGAGCGGTGGACGACAATGGGCGCTTGTGTGAGTTTATCTATCGTCATTTGGGGCTAATTACTGAGATTATTCCAACGATGGATACCCACACGGCGACACAGATTTTTCATGCCGTTTTTTGGGTGGATGCGCAAGGTCAGCATCCAGCACCGATGACGATGATTTCTGCTGAAGAGGTTGAGCGGGGCGTGTGGACGGTGAACCCAGCGATCGCATCCCAAATTACAAATGGAGACATTGAAGGGCTGCAAGCCTATGGGCTGCACTATGTTCGGCAATTATCCCAAGATGGCAAATATCCGCTGACGATTTGGCCATACCATTCCATGTTGGGCGGTATTGGTCATGCCTTGGTGTCTGCGGTGGAGGAGGCTTGCTTCTTCCATGCTGTGGCGCGGCGATGGCAAACTCGTTTTGAGATTAAGGGCAGCAATCCGCTCACCGAAAACTACTCAGTCCTGAAGCCGGAAGTGTTGCATAATCAGCAACAGGTGATGATTGCTCGCAAAAATGATGCTTTGCTGAACCATCTGCTACAGTTTGATGCGGTTGTAATTGCGGGGCAGGCGAAAAGTCATTGTGTGGCTTGGACGATTGATGATCTGCTGAGTCAGATTCAAGCCGTTGATCCAGCGATCGCCCATAAGATGGTGTTGCTAGAGGATTGTATGTCTCCGGTAGTTGTTCCTGACGTCGTGGACTTCACCGATTCGGCTAATGCAGCATTTGATCGATTTGCGGCCGCAGGAATGCATCGGGTGACCACGAAAACCGCCCTTGAAACCCTCTTGGATGGCAGCGTTAGCCGGGTAGGTTAGGGCGATCGCCTGACACAACGTGCAAAATGCTCCACGGGGGTTAGGTTCCCGACCTTCTAAACTGACCGAAATACGGCAGGAGCCATCAGAGGCATCCCGGTTTCGCCACCCTCGCGTTGTCCTCTAGGAGCGGATTTACAACGTAAATCTTAAATCGCCTGTATTCTTGGCATACCGAGGGTTTTGGCTCGTAGAGACAGCGTTAGGCAGCTTTTTTGCAAGCCTTGCTCTATGGAAGTTTCAGCAACTTCATAAATCAGCTCTAAAAAGCAGGGTAGGGGAATTTGAATCCGACGCGCCGGCGCTCTAGCAGACTTTCGGAGCGCTCGTACAAAAAAGCTCGCAGAGCATCTTCACTAGAGACTGCTGCGAGCTTTTTCCATACATTGCCTGAATTGCTGAATGGTCTGAGGCCAGACCGCTTTTATAGTTTCTCGTCCATCCGCTAGGAAGTCAGCTAGGAGAGCAACAGATGTGCGTGTTCAGCATACGGGGGGAGGTTTATCATAGCCCAACCGCTACCAAGCAGCGGACGGCGGCTAACGACCAGAATGGTTAGATGTACTGATCCATTACTAATGTTGCCACAATGGCAAAACCGGTAATACCGAGGGCGATCGCTGGATGTTGTCCTTGGCTGATGGCGAATGATGTGATCACGCCAGCACCGAGTCCAGCCGTCACAATTGAGCCGAGCCAATCTTTTCTGGGTTTGTTATCGTACATTATTTTAGTTGCTTAAATCTGAGCTTTAAACTTGACTGGCTGACCACTCGTCAGCCGTTCGAGAAATTATTGGTATCTCGTAAATATCAAGGTATCACCGTGGTTTTGCGATCGCGGCTCAGTCCCCTAATCTCGTAACCAAGATTTAGGATTGATTACGTTTCTTAATAGAAAATGTTAATGAATCATATTTCAGCCTTTTGTTCGATAGCGGCCAGCGATCGCATTCCGTCAACCAGTAACTCTGGCATCCACTGAATCTCAGAGCCGACCTCCGGATAGACCTGGCATAGCCATCGATGCAAGAATTGGCTATCGCCTCCCGTCAGGGCGATCGCCCCATTGGGATAATGGCACTGCCAGTCTGAAATGAACGAGACAATGCCTCCTAGCAATGTGTATCCAATGCCGCTGTAGATTGACTGCTGAGTCGTCATCGCCCAGCGGGAGGGCAGGTCAGATAGCGTTGCCGCAGAAAGATCGGGCAGTGCCGCCGTGTCAGTTGCGAGCGATCGCAGTTGCAATGACACCCCCGGCGCAATCGCCCCGCCAATAAACCGATAGTGGGCGGTTGCAGCGGAAATCGTCAGGGCGGTTCCAGCATCAATTACCAAACTGTGGGTCTGCGATCGCTGCAACAGTCCCCATAGGGCCAGAGCGCGATCGATCCCTAGGGTTGGATACAGTCCCCGAAGTGGAACCTCAGACAAAGCAAACTGCCGAACGGGGCGATCGACTGCCAGCCAGCGCTGGGCCTGTTCGGGCATCACAGCGGCCATCCAGAGAGGCAGGTTGTGCTGATGCCAATTGTTGAGCAATGTGGATAATCGATCCGGTTCAATCCCGTAGGGTTGGCTATCCGACTGTTCGGCGGCAATCGTCCATCGCTGCTGAATGAGACGCGCGATCGCCCCTTCTGACAGATGAGGCGTATGCCAGACATATCGAGGATGATCCGGCATCTCTAAAGCCCAATGGAGTCTTGAATTACCAATGGCGAGAGCCAACCAGGGCTGATTCAAAGGCTGATTCATGGGTACAAACTGGGTTGCCTGCGAGCGTACCTCGGCGAGCATCCATGGGAATAGAGCGTCTAGGGCTACTGTCCCAGTTCCTGCGATCGCGCACAGGATTGCTGCACCGCCCGAATCAAGGCTGCGCGAACCCCTGCATCTTCAAGTTGAGCAATTCCGGCGATTGTCGTCCCGCCTGGACTGGTCACCCGATCCTTGAGTTGTGCCGGATGAAGATCAGATGTTTGCAGCAGTTCAGCCGTACCTTTCACAGTTTGAATGGCCAATTTTTGAGCGATCGCTCGCGGCAAGCCCACCAACACACCGCCGTCGGTCAACGCTTCGATCAGAACCGCCACATAGCCCGGCCCCGACCCAGATAACCCCGTCACTGCATCCATCAGTGATTCAGGCACCTCCACAACCTCACCCACCGACTCAAACATCGTCCGGGCTTGCTTCAGATGATCCTCCATTGCATACTGCCCAGGGGCGATCGCAGTCATCCCCGCCCCCACTGTGGCAGGCGTGTTCGGCATTGCTCGCACAACCGGCTGTTGGGGAAACGCCATTTCGAGACGGCTGAGCGGCATTCCCGCCAAAATTGATACGATCAATTGCTCAGGCTGAACAGGCGACAGCGCTGCCACCACAGATGAAAAGACCTGCGGCTTAATCGCCAGCAGCACTTGCTGCGCCTGTTCAACCACTTGCTGATTCGTGTCAGTTACCTGAACACCGTAGGTCATCGTCATCCAATCCCGACGGGACTCAGATGGATCGCTGACCAATACCTGTTCAGGTTGGTACACACCCCGAAAAATCAAGCGGGACAAGAGCGCTTCGCCCATGACCCCGCCACCGATTACACCCAATTGAATAGACAACGGTACTCCCCAGGTTGCCTTCCTAAATACATCACCATCATTTAAGCCGATAAAGACAGACACAACCCCAAGGCTAATCTCCGCTTACATCGCCCCAATTAACGCTAGCCCTGTCATCCAACAACCGATCGCCCATCCTAACACCCACCCTTTAACTGCTATCCATTACGCAAATCTAGCTGAAACCTACATTCCTCAGTTCAAAAACGAGAACTCTGAGTGACCGCTAGAAGGGTTGTGAGGCAAAAGGTCTGGCGACTTTTGCGTAATGCATAGCCTCTAACTGAAGGTGCAAACACGAACGAGCAGACTGAAACCTAGTTGACGGAAAGCACAAACTACCGACACTTTGGCACACTGAACAGTTGCCAATGGGCGATCGCCTGGCCAGTCAGTTGAACGTTGAGGCTGAGTGAAGGAATTTTAGGCCATACGGGTTTGTTGCTCAGTTGCCCAGGCGGGTGCTGGAGCGGTCGGACGTGCGGCCGGCTGAGGCGCAGCAGCATCGCCCAAGTGGTTCATGACCGTGCCAGCCTGAGTGCTGACCTGAACACAATTCGGAGTAAACAGAAAAATGCTCTCGCCAATCCGCTCTTGATGACCATCAATTGCGTAGGTTCCCCCCGCCACAAAGTCAACAGCACGCTGAGCCTGATCCGGGTCCATGATAGTCAGGTTCAAAACTACCGACTTCCGTTCCCGCAACGCACGAATCACCTGAGGCATTTCCTCAAAGGTGCGCGGCTCCATAACCACCACTTCAGACATTCCATTCATTGCGCCAGGCATACCAATCACATTATTCATAGTGGAACTCGTCCCAATCTCACTGGATGATGATATTACAGGTCGATCGCGTAAACGACGTCTGCGCGGCGTTTCTTCCGGAGCAGCCTCTTTATTTTCCTGCTGATAGATGGATTGATATTCATTCCCTCCATCTACCTCTTCATACTCATAGTCGTAATCAATTGGGTCATTCAGTCCAACAAAATCTCGTAGCTTAGTGAAGATGCTATTCACTGTTTACGCTCCATCGCAATCTAATCGTCAACTGGGAACCCTAAAGCCAATTCCTCAACGGATGCTGAAGTTGCTCGGCTGAGGGCAAAGGCGCGGTACTTGAGGACTTTTATATCCTTGTTAGTCGTGCTAGCTATGGCGGTCAAGGTTCAGATTTTTTAATCTTTCTAGCCCTAGCTCCATCGCCGTGGAACACCCTGCTCGTCACTTGCTGGATTTGCGTTACAAGTATATATCACATCTTTAAGATCAGTGCCGTAGATTAACCGCAATCGATGAAATTTAGTCTTCAATACTAAATTCCAGAACGGCACTAACCTGCTGCCTATAAAGATTGCCCATATTAATTGCCAATACTGTCAACCGTTTATTCTCTAAACCATGCAAACAGCTAGCCATCAGGGCGATCGCTCCATTGCCCTCAACCATACTGCAAAATTAATGCATCGCTTGCAACCCATCAAAACGCTAGATTTTAC
>CAYSIR010000295.1:0-5391 GCA_964431105.1 uncultured Leptolyngbya sp.
ATCTGAATACACCAGATGATGTCATTATAATGTCGCGTGGTTCAGAAGCCCCGTTTGGGTGTGGGGAGCATCACTCAGACTAATCGTATCTTATTCGATTCCGTAACCTATATGTAGACGCAAAAGTGCCAGGGCTGTTTCAGGATTTGTTTAAGAGTAAGATCAAAATTAGGAGTCATTTCTTAAACAAAATTCTATCTTTTCATCAAGAGCATCAGCTAAACTCATAGTCAGTATACAAATCCAATAAGGAGTAAAATTAATGAAAAACCGTTTGATTACTATCTTGGTCGCTCTGGCACTGATCGTGATGTCTTCGGTCAGCGTTATGGCACAGGATGAAACCATCGTTGACATCGCCGTAGGTAATGAGGATTTCTCTACACTAGTTAGCCTTGTTGAAGCCGCAGGTCTAGCCGAAACACTTAGTGGTGAAGGTCCTTTTACCGTATTTGCCCCGACTGACGAAGCCTTTGCAGCACTTTCCCCCATTCTAGTCGATTACCTGGTAGCGAATCCGGATGTGCTTACTCAGGTACTGACCTACCACGTTGTTGACGGCAGTGTTATGTCTGGTGACTTGGCCGAAGGTGAAGTCCCCACCCTCGATATGAACAACCCGGTGGATGTGACCCTGCCAGAAAGCGGTCCGCGCATTAACAACGCCCGTGTGGTAGCAGCTGACATTGAAGCCAGCAATGGTGTGATCCACGTGATTGACACTGTGCTACTGCCACCCGTTGAACTGCCTGCTGTTGACCCACTTGCAGTCACCGAAAATATCATCGGTGCTGGTAGCTCGACTGTATTCCCATTGACCGAACGTATGGCTGACCTCTTCAACCAAGATGGTTTCGCTGGCACAGTCACCGTCGATAGCATCGGCTCGGGTGCTGGTTACGAACGCTTCTGTGTCAACGTCGAAAGTGACGTCCAAAATGCTAGCCGTGGCATCCGCCCCGAAGAAGTTGAAGCCTGCCGTGGTAATGGTCTCGAACCGGCTGAATTCTTCGTTGCCATTGACGCACTGGCTGTCGCAGTGAGTGCTGAAAATGACTTCGTTGATAACTTGACCCTCGAACAAGTTGCTCAAGTTTTCTCCGGTGAAGTAACAAACTGGAACGAACTCAACGCAGATTGGCCTGCTGAAGAAATTCGCTTGTTCAGCCCCGGTAGCGATAGTGGTACATACGATTACTTCGTGGAAGAAATTTTTGACGAAGATGAAACCCCCATTCAAAATGCGCCCGGCATTCAATTCAGCGAAGATGACAACGTGCTGGTACAAGGTGTTCTCGGTAGCCCCTTCTCTATTGCATACTTCGGCTTTGCTTACTACCAAGAAAACTTGGAAGCATTGCGTGCAGTTGCTGTTGAAGGTGTCATCCCCAGTGAAGCAACCGGTGTGACCGGCGAATATCCTTTGAGCCGCCCACTCTACATCTACAGCGCACCCAGCATCATGCAAGAAAAACCACAAGTTGCTGACTTCATCAACTACTACTTGCAAAACAAAAACGAGCAACTCGGCCCAGATAGTGACCAAATTGGTTACATCCCAACTGGTGAATACGTGAGACGTTTGAACACATGGACATGGATTGCTGCATCAGGTCGTAACTAAGTCCTGCTCACCTTTGCTGTAATTTGATGTTCCTCAGAGGGTGGCGTATACTATCCTCTGAGTTTTGTTTATAGACAAAAACACTTATGTTGGAGAGTAACTTTATGCAAACTAGCCAGCAAATATCTGAGCAGATGCCATTAGCTGATAGATTAGCGAGTGACAATAATCAAAAACGCAAAGATACGTTAGCTCATCATATTCGCCCTGTTGATAATTTTGTCTCTGCGTTTCTCTTCTTCTGTGGTTTCGTTTCTATCTTAACGACATTGGGCTTTGTCATCGTTTTGGGGACAGAGGCGTTACGTTTTTTCTCGACAACAGAGTGGTTAAATATCAATAAACGCACTGTCGCTGCAATTTCTGCCGAAGATACGACATTCACAGTCACCTTGACTGGCTCGTCTTTAGCGGATGGTGACTTGTTGCGGCTCGGTCAACCTGAAGGCTCTGAGGTTGTAGAGGTTATCAGCGTGATTGATAATGAGACGATTGAGGTTTTGCGCGGTCAAGATGATATTGAGGCTGTCGCTCATGTTGCTAATACCCCCATATATCGTGCCTCAGAGGTCACATTAGTTAAATTCTTCACGCAGACTAAATGGGCACCACAAATCGGCAATTTCGGTATTCTACCATTGCTGACATCGACCTTGCGCGTTGCGATGATTGCGATGCTCGTCTCAATCCCACTCGGTTTGGCGGCAGCAATTTATTTGAGCGAATATGCCACTCGCCGCGTGCGCGGTATCTTAAAGCCTATTCTGGAAATCCTCGCAGGTATCCCAACAGTGGTGTATGGCTACTTTGCCCTGACCTTCATGACACCCCTGTTACGCGGTATTTTTGGCGCAGATACCGTTGAAATCTACAACGTTGCGTCTGCCGGTATCGTGGTTGGTATTTTGATCATCCCTACGATTAGTTCCATCAGTGAAGATGCACTGCAAGCTGTCCCGAATGCGCTACGCGATGCCTCTTACGGGATGGGCGCAACTAAGCTCGAAACCATCACTAAAGTTCTCATTCCCGGCGCATTATCAGGTATCACGGCGGCGATCATTCTGGGTATATCGCGTGCTGTCGGTGAAACAATGATTGTTTTGATTGCTGCGGGGGCTGGTCCGGCATTCACCGCCGATAACTTCCGAGCTGCGGAAACGATGGCAGGGCATATCGCACGTATCAGCACCGGTGATATTAGCTACGGTACGATTGATTATAATAGTGTATTCGCAATTGGTCTGACGCTCTTCTTCATGACACTCGTTTTGAATTTGATCAGCACAATTGTCACACGCCGCTTCCGGGAGGTCTACTCATGAGTAACGAAGCGCCGACTAATCCTATGGTCTCTGAACAAGAATTTCAGCAGAAATTATCAACACGTCATCAACGCGGGCGTATCGCTCAGGCTTTATTTCTCGCGTCAAATATTATTGCGCTGGCATTATTGGTAATTCTGTTCATGCACATCATCAATCAAGCATTTGGTCTTGTAGTCATTGAGAATCGCGTTGCGCCGGCTGATGTTGCTGATAGACCCCTCAATGAGCTAACAGAGGAAGAACTCGTTGTGATTTTCATTGATAACCAGCCCGGTCGTGTCTCGGTGGTGCTTCGGGATAAACTCAGCCAAGTGCCGAATTCTGAGTTCACGACAGCTAATTTAAGTGTTGTCCTCGAAGGCGCAACTTACCCTGAGGAATGGGGCGACCTCACTATTGGCGATTTAGATGTAGAGCAGCGTGGTCAACTATTGGTTGATAATCTCTCTGCATCCAATATGTTGGATGTCGTGACTGAGCAGGTGATTCAACCAACGATTATCAAAACCTGGAAATTATATCCTTCACTTTTCGAGCGCAGTGCCATCGAAGAAGAAGTCGCTGAGAATTACCCGGACGATGTTTTGAAATTCAAAGCGTGGGTTAACTGGGATTTCATCACGAGTTCTGTATCGAGTTCAGCGACAACAGCGGGCTTACGGACGGCACTATTAGGGTCATTCTGGATTATTAGCATCACGGCGATAACGTCGCTGATTCTGGGTGTCGGTGCGGCAATTTACCTTGAAGAATATGCCATCGACAATTGGATCAATCGCACGATTGAAATCAACATTCGTAACCTAGCGGCAATTCCGTCGGTGATTTACGGGATGCTCGGGTTGGCTGTGTTTGTGCGGGCGTTGGGGTACTTTACCAGTGGGCAATTCATCGGTGTGACAGATACCAACGGGCGGACGGCACTATCTGCTGGCTTAACACTCGGGTTACTCGTATTGCCGATTATCATCGTCAGCGCACAGGAAGCTATCCGTGCTGTGCCGAGTTCTATCCGCGAAGCAAGTTACGGTCTAGGTGCGACCAAACTACAGACTGTGTTTCGTCAGGTTCTGCCATCTGCGCTGCCAAGCATCATGACGGGCGTTATCTTGGCAATGTCACGGGCGGTTGGCGAAACCGCACCCCTGCTTGTGGTCGGTGCGTCAACCTTCATCGGCATTGACCCCAATGGGCCTTTTTCGAAGTTCACCGTCGTACCGATTCAGATTTATCAATGGACATCCCGACCGGAAGCTGAGTTCAAGAACGTTGCTGCCGCAGCTATCATCGTGTTACTTGTCGTGATGTTGCTCATCAACGGCAGTGCTATTCTTATTCGTAACCGTTTTAGCAGGAGTATCTAAATGGCTGAAAACAATGGTCATTATGCAATAGAAGCAAAGAATGTTAGCGTCTACTATGGTGATTATCGCGCTGTTGCTGATGTCAGCATGGGTGTCGAGCGCAATAAAATCACCGCATTCATCGGGCCTTCCGGCTGTGGTAAAAGTACCGTCCTGCGCGTATTCAACCGCATGAACGACCTTGTGGAGTCGGCACGGGTTGAAGGCGAAGTCATTTATCGCGGGCGTAATCTGTATGGTAATAATGTAGATGCTGTTGAAGTGAGACGGCGTATTGGTATGGTCTTTCAAAAACCGAACCCATTCCCGAAGAGCATCTATGATAATGTGGCTTACGGCCCTCGTATTCTGGGTATGAAGGATAAATCTACCCTTGATGGTATCGTTGAAGAGAGTCTCAGAGGTGCTGCTCTGTGGGACGAGGTCAAGAATGACCTAGATAAATCGGGTCTAGCTTTATCCGGTGGGCAACAGCAACGCCTATGTATTGCCCGCACGATTGCTATCAGCCCGGAACTCATCTTGATGGATGAGCCATGTTCGGCACTTGACCCAATCGCTACCCAGCGCATTGAAGAATTAATGCGCGAGTTGCAAAATACCTACACCATCATCATCGTCACCCATAATATGCAGCAGGCACAGCGCGTATCAGATTACACGGCTTTTTTCAATATCCGTAAAAAAGAAGGTACGGATATTCGTTGGGGTGAATTGGTTGAGATGAAATTAACTCAGGAGCTATTCCAAAATTCTGAGAGTCAGGAAACAGCCGACTATATCAGTGGACGTTTCGGTTAATTGAGTCATCAATTTGGTTAAAATTCCTATTGAGGTCGCTGGAATAATCTCCCCCAGATGTGTTTGGAATGGATTTATACCTCGCTGGAATAATTTACCCCGATTGTTGTCAGGTGGAATTTATCTGATGCCAGTCGTCTTTGAGCGCATCATTGGTCGCTTGAAGGTCGAAAGCATCTGCATCCCAGTAGTTGCCAATGCGGTGTTGCCATTTACGAGAGACACGTCCTTAGCTCCCAGTCCGAATTTACCCCGATTGTTGTTGGGATGAAAT
>CAYSIR010000296.1:0-5377 GCA_964431105.1 uncultured Leptolyngbya sp.
GATCAAAGGTCGTGATAGTAATCGATATACTCTAGCCATCCTTGGGCATCACTGGCCTCTGGGTTAATGCGAAGTGCTGCATTAAAATCAGCGATCGCTCCTTGAATGTCGCCTTGGTCATAGCGGGCTAGCCCACGGTTATAGAAAGCATCTTCATCCTGGGGGTTAATGGCGATCGCATCGGTATAGTCAGCGATCGCTTCACTGAGATAGCCAAGGTCATAATGAGCTACCCCACGGTTGTAATAGCTATCAGCACTGCGAGGATTGGCGGCAATAGCCAATGTATAGGATTCAACCGCAGCCAGCAGATTACCTTGATCCTGGGCATCGAGGGCCTGAGTGTGATGACAGTCGGACTGAACGATCGCATCTTCAAGAGCCGTACAGTCTATGCCGGTCAAGGGGTTTTGTTCTGGGGTTTGGGCAAATGCCGCAGGTGCAATGGCGCTACCAGTCGTCGCCAGAACAACTAGCATACCGACCCAATAACGATGTAGAGCATTTAACATAAATTTTCCTCCTAACTTCACGACCTTCTCTATCCAATTGATGCTGCCATGGGGCATCCAAACGAATCGTGACGATTTCGATTATCAAGGATCAGAAACGGGTTAGGGATACTGCATTGTGATGGGTACTGTTGTAGCACCACCGAGGATAAAGACGGCATCTTCATAGGCGGCGGGCCCTGTCGTAGCGATCGCATCATTCGAGAACCCATAGCCTTCACTCGGCATGCCAAACAACCCGCGATTGAGAACCTCATCTCCATTCGCGTCATGGTAAATGGCGATCGCATAGGTTCCAGCATCTAGACCGTCTAGAGTAATGCGAAAGGCCTCCCCAGGTTCATCCGCGATCGGCACACAACGCTTTAGGACGGCGCTATCGTCATCTCTAGGAAATCCTTGGCTGCCCGAAAATACCTTTAGGCATACATTTCCCTCTGAGCTGGCCAGCCCGATAATTTCAATTGTGAGTTGGCTGGCGAGGTTAATTTCCGCTTGAGCAATAGGTAGTAATGCGCCAACACACCATAAACTCCCTAACCCACACATCGTCCAACGGATCATAGGTCTTATCATACATTTCTCAGATGCGATCGCAGCTACAGGATTCAGACTGACGCCACCCATTGGCAAAACGACGGGTGATAGGCATTCTTTGGTGACCTATTGCGTCAGTCCTAGGGATGAATGCTCTGCCATTTTACGACGCATTGTTAAGCTAAATTGTTCATGCGATCGCTGGCATTTGCAGGGACATCATTGAACCAATGCAGGAACCCACGGGGCTGATTAATGGATCAAAAATGCGGCATTGGGCGTAGAAACCAATCTCCGGCAACAGTCTAGATAATGTAGGGATCAAGTCTCCTGAACCGCTCAGCAAAAAGGGTTTAGCTGGTTTTGTCAGTCCACAAAACTCCCGCTGTTTAGCACTTTTTTCAAAGCCTTGACCACATTCTACAAATGAGGATAGTGGTATTTATGTAAGGATTTTAGAGCTGATTGATTCAGTCACTGAAATTTTTATGGGGCGAGGCTTTCAAAAAAGCTGCCTAACCCTGTCTCTATGAGCTAGAACCCTGGATATATCAAGAATACAGGCGGCTTAAGATTTACTTTGCAAATCAGCTCCTAGATTTATGTACACCTCTGTAAACGTCTGGCGACAGTTGCCTGGTGGTTCAACTCGCCGCACAGTTGTAATATCAGGACAAACGTTCAGAATAAACACGGAGTGATTAGACCGGAATTATTCGATATGCTTAATAAAAGTTTGTAAATTTTTGTGGAGGTCGAGATGCTGAGTCAATTCAAGCGACTTACGATTACTTGCGACGGCCGCTTTGCTACCGATCAAGAGCTTCAGTTCATTGAAGAGTACCTGAAGCGATACCGCCTGAGACTGCATATTTATCAGAAACTGCAAGCCAATGAGCGGAAAATTGTGCAGCAGTTGTATGAGAAACTGCGATCGCTAGATGCCACGCTCTTAAAAAGCAATAAACAGGATCTAACTGCAAAGTGGAAGCGAGACACCCTCCAAGTGATGCGCTACTCGGCCATAACGGTTCTGACGGATGATCAAACCACCCTGCAAGAGCGACTGCTGCTGTGGTTTCAAACGATTATGCGGGCGTTCGGGGCCCAGCGAAGCTGTGAGATGACGTATCTTGTCATGCAGCAAGTGATCCAGCAACATTTCACAGCGGAAGAATACAGCTACATTGGGCCGGTTCTAGAACTCAATCGCACCGCCTTCGGAGCAGCGGCATAGGTTGGCTCAACTCATTAGACCTGAACGTTCCGAGGATCTCAGCGTCCTGCATCTCCACAAGCTTTAGCCTTTTTTACTCTGATACTTTGAGACGCTTGCTTTCACCTTGGAGCAAGCGTCTTCTTGTTTGAAAAACCGACCTAGAGGTTCAGATTAACCGGGGCGGGTCGAACCAGAACGTCGCGTGGTTCTGCCTAGCCGGTTTTGCTGCCCTCGTTGTTCTGCGATAGGCTATATCATGGCTTTTCGCAACGGTTCTGATTCATCAGCCGACCGCCCTAAAGTAGAGCGATCGCTTCAGCATTAAGGTTGATAAATTTCGGCTGAAATTCCCTGACGTTGAAGCTCATTCAGTAATGATTCTGCACCGGCTGAATCAGTAAAAGCGCCAAACTGGACTTGTGCCCCGGCATCTGGAAAATTGCGCACATAAGCATCACCAACGGCTTCACGGGCATCGTTCAGGCTGGCATCTCCGCTGTAGTCCGTCACAACGTAGTAGTACGTGTCGGTTGTGTCGGCTGGCACAGTGCTGACGGCCGCTGCTGAGGGTTGGGATGCAGCCGCACTGGACGAGGCGGGTGACGAGGTGGGAGACGACTGAGGCGGTTGATAGTCTGCGGCGGGTGACGAGGTGGGAGACGACTGAGGCGGTTGATAGTTTGCGGCGGGTTCAACAGGAGGCTCATCCGAGGGCGGAGGAGATGGAGACGCTGCAACGGATGGCTCTGAAACGGGTTGTGGAGGAGCTGCATCCTCTACTGGAAACGTGGGACGCAAGTAGGTCACAATGCTGGGTGTGTTTGCATCTGGGGGAGCGTCTGCGTTCAGCGGTGGAGCAGCATCGGCACGATTGACAATAGGGGATGAGCCGGGTCGCGGTAATGTGCTGAGCGTGTCTAGGTCAAGCTCAATAAATTCTTCCGCCGCGAGGTTAGGTTGGGGGCGATCGCTTGTAGGGATAGCGGTCACTTCTGATGGATCATCTCCTCGCCATAAGGATGCGATCGACGGTAGCCCAAACAATGATGGGTTGAGTAGCACATACCCTAATGTGGCGCTAGACAGCAACAATAGCAGCATTGAGCCTACGCCGAGAGGGGTCAATAACGTGGCAATTAACCCCGGCTCTTCAGGTTCGTCATCTTCATTGGGGGCTTGGGCAGAGGCATGAGGATCGTCAACTAAACTCCGCAGCAGTTCTTCCGATGATTCAAGATAGCCATCGACTGATGAAGCATGGGGTTCGGGGGATGGCAGGGTAGAAGCGATCGCCCCGTCAGCCGCTGCACTTTTGTCCGCTGAGTAATACAAGGATGCGGAACCTAAAGCCGCGCTTGGCACCGCCGCCGAAGCGGTGGACAAGTTAGAAAAATTGGGGGATGCAGCAGATGAGGATAGTGCGGGTGTTTGATGAACACGAGGCGATGGTTCATGCCGCCGCAGAGTTCGCTGGCGTCGATAGCGGATGAGTTCTTGATCTAGGGTCACATCTAGCCCAATCAAGGTTGCTTGGATCGCTGGATGCAACATGATGGATCGGTCATCATTCCACAGGTCTGGCGATCGCTGGATACTCGACATTGAATTTGGCACGGCTACACTTCCCCGCAGTTCAAATCAGGAACATATTATACTGACGCAATACTATCCCAGAATACGCGCAACAGTAATTACAGTGCGCTGAAGGAATGGACTGAGCGGACTAAGTCGGTGCGTGGATTTATTTCTTGCTACCTAGTATAAGCAATGTACAAACAATCTCCTTAAACAAAACGCTAGACCTAGCAATCATTTATCCCATTAGCAGCCATAGATGCTAGCTATTGGCACCGTCATAGGCTGCAATATACATTGACTTTGGAGCGATCGCGGCTGAACCCAAAACATTAACTCCAAGAATGCGCCACAATACATCTGGTGATGCAATGGCATCTCATAAACTCGCCTATCGGGAGGCGGAATAAATTGAGAAGACACTGGTTACAGCGCAACGCAGAAAGCTTGGGGATTGTTGTGAGACGGCTAAGCCATCCCATAAAATCCTGTGTCCTAAACAAAATGGCTAATACCATCATTGGGTAGTCCTCTATTGGTAAGGTTTTGGGAGGTGTGGACGTTGCTTGCACCTCCCAAAATCCCTACATGAATACCACTAACCATCATTGACTGAGGATTGATTGACTGAGGATTAATTGACTGAGGATTAATTGACTGAGGATTGATCGAAGATTGATTGAAAAAAGACGTTGAATCCGGCTTTCTTTCACCCAACATAGGCAAAGGGGCTGAGGCATGAGAAACCGACAAACGCGCCTATGGCAGAAAGTCCCTAAAGGTCCCCAAGAATCCCAAAAATTGAACAAATGACACTCCAATCCCTGCAATCGTTAATGAAATCGGTCGAGACACGCGCTCAATCGACCTCTCAACGAACCTTTCAGGCTGTTTGCGATCGCTGGGTTGAGGTAGTGGGGGTCATGGTGGCGGCACAGACTCGTCCGGTGGGCGTGCAGCGCAACATATTGAGTGTGGCAACCTCAAGCGCCGTCTGGGCGCAAACGTTGTCATTTGAGCGATTGCGACTGCTGCAAAAGCTTAATCAAGCGATCGCTCTTCCATCCTCCAAGCCGCCCTTGCACGATATTCGCTTTTCAACTGCCCAGTGGCGCTCGCAGACAGCACAACCCTGGGACACTCACTCTGAAGTTTTGTCTACCTGGCGGCAGCACCCCAGTCGCCTACCGCCTTCAGCCCCTGTGCGATCGCCTGCAACACCCAAAGATGCAATGACTGCATTTCATCACTGGTCAACCTCAATTCAGTCGCGATCGCAACAGTTACCCCTTTGTCCATCCTGCCAATGCCCAACCCCTCCAGGCGAGTTGCAGCGATGGACGGTCTGTTCGCTCTGCGCCACGAAGCAATGGTCAAGAACGGGACAGAACTCATAACGGCGAGGAGAGCAACCTCTCGACAGATAGGTATGACTCAATACATTTAGCATTCGGTCATCCTCCATTGGTAAAGTTTTCGTCTTGACATACTCCCCCGTTTAGAAAACGGGGGATTCTCCGGTCAAACAGCAACC